>CBFHPN010000001.1:0-280868 GCA_965657915.1 Acholeplasmataceae bacterium
ATCAATGTAGGATTAAATTTTGTTTTAATTTATGGGGTTTGGTTCATTCCAAAACTTGGTGTAGAAGGTGCAGCGATTGGCACGATGATTTCTAGAGGGATTGCTACCATCATTTTTATGATTGGTAGTTATAAGTTACTTGGGATGAAACTCCATAAAGTTGTCTTAGATATGGTTTATGTGAAACGCATGATTCGAGTTGGACTTTTTGGTGCACTTGAAAATACAGCATGGAACATCATGCAAGTGTTTATTGTTGCCATCGTCAATCAACTTGATGTCACCAGTGTTCTTGCAAGAACCTATACGCTGAATTTACTTGGGTATATCTTTACCTTTAGTTTTGCATTAGCAACCGCCAATGGTGTCATCATTGGCTATTATATTGGTGAAAACAATCACGAAACAGGGTTTAAAGAAACCTTTAAAACGTTTAGGATCGCCATAAAAGGTGTCCTTTTGGTTGCACTTGTGATGAACGCATTATCCTTTGTATTATTTCCAATCTTTACATCCAATCAAGACGTCATTGATCTTGCACGGATGATGTTACTGATGGCCTTCTTTGTAGAAACGGGAAGAACGCTTAATCTCATCTTTATTTCAGCACTGAGAACAGCAGGCGATGTCCAATTCCCGCTTGTGATGGGTATGATCTCAATGGCCATCATGGGGGTTGGGATGAGTTATATCTTTGCCATTGTGCTAGGCTTAGGACTCATTGGCGTCTTTATTGGGTTTGCACTTGATGAACTCACCAGAGGACTTCTTAATATGCTCAAATTTAGAAGTAAATCGTGGTATCAAATCAAACTCACATAAAAAAACAGTCCAAATTGGATTGTTTATTTTTGTTATATTAAGATACTATGGCTCTTTTAAAACATGCACGACGCTTATGATCGATGTTATCAAAGTTTTTCCAGTTGTTTTGCATCTTTAAGTTATCTTCAAGTTCAGGACCTGTTTCAGCGTATTTCACGCCTTTTTTAAGCATGGTTTTCAGACCATCTTCCCACATCATGGCAATTAAACCTTTACCGTGATGTTTTGGATCGACTGCAATAAAATATAAATCAATGACATCATATTTTTTGGTGGCTCTTAGTAACCTAAAGACGCCAAATGGAAATAAGTGACCATTTGATTTCTTATTGGCCTTTGCAAGACTTGGCATCACCACGCCAAAGCCTGCCATTTGATCGTCTTTATCATAGACGAACCATAAATAATCTA
The DNA here is from genome assembly GCA_965657915.1 of Acholeplasmataceae bacterium. Taxonomy (GTDB): domain Bacteria; phylum Bacillota_I; class Bacilli_A; order Acholeplasmatales; family Acholeplasmataceae; genus UBA8290. The sequence goes on from CBFHPN010000001.1 coordinate 1,237, forward strand.
GTTGAACAAGAAGCAGCATTTGTTTAATATAGAAATCCATGACGGCTCTAGAGATCGGAAAGAATCCGTAGAGTTCAGAAAATGCGACATTATACATTTCAAATGCTTGATAGATATGATCATACACATCTTTTTTCTTTTTAAGTTTTAATAAACGCATCCCATAACGTTCTCTTGCGATACGTGCACCTCTGGAGACTTTATCAGGAACTTCAGTTGGAGAGAATACTTTTTTCTCTGACCAAATGGCATCTTTGATAAACCCTAATTGTTCTAAATGCTTTGGATAATATGGATGATTATAAATCGTAATAAACATATTTAAGTGTTCAAAACCTTCAAATAACATCCCTTGACGGTCTAGATCAGTAAATCCAATGGGTCCAATAATGGTATCACACCCATACCCTTTACCCCAATCTTCAACGGCTTTGATGAGTGCTTTGGTGACCTCAATATCATCAATCATATCGATACGAGAAAAACGCACTTGTTTTAAGTTTAAGGCGTCATTGATCTTAAAGTTTAAAATCCCTGCAATACGACCAACAATTTTGCCTTCTTGATAGGCTAAAAAACGAATGGAGTCGCAGTATTCATGGACTGGGTTTGTTTTTTTATTGAAAACATTGTTTTCATCTAACGATAATGCAGGAACAAACGCATCGACTTTTTTATACATTTTATTTGGAAATTCTGTGAAAAGATGGCCTTCTTTTCTTGTTTTGACTTCTTTTATGGTTATCATATTCGTTTCCTTCGTAATTTCTTTTGTATTATACGCTTTTTTACAAATTTAAACAAGTTTATATGCGTTTTAATGCTATGTTCGTGTTTCTCTCATGAATGCATGAGAGAATAATGGATGAAACGAAAAACATATCAGAGACAAATGCTTATGTATCGAAGCGAACAACACATAAAAATTCATTTTTATGTTATAATATCACACGTTGACAAACGTGAAAAAAGAAAGGAATTATTATGAATATTACCGTTTTAGAAAACAAAAAAGTCAAATACACTTTTGAAGTGACACCTGAAGAATTTGCACATGGATTAGAGCATGCCTATGATCATGCTAAAAAAGATGTTGAAGTCAAAGGTTTCCGTAAAGGACACGTGCCGTTTGCAATCTTTGAAAAGAAATATGGCGTTGAAACCTTATATGAAGATGCACTCAATCATGTATTAAGTCATAAATATCAAGATGTCCTCGCAGATACGACGCATGAAGTCGTCTCTGATCCTGAGATTGATTTAGATTATAAAAACGTCAATAGAGAGACACCATTTGAAGTGTCATTATTATTTGATGTGAAACCAGAAGTCACCTTAGGTGCTTATAAAGGATTAGAAGCAACCTATCCTAAAACAAATGTTAAAGACAGTGATGTCGAGTTAGAAATTCAAAATCTTCTTAAAAAAGACGGGATCTTAGAACCTAAAGAGGGTGAACTCCTAGTCGGTGATACCGCGATTTTTGATTTTGAAGGCTTTTTAGAAGGTGTGCCTTTTGACGGTGGTAAAGCAGAAAACTATGAACTTGAAATTGGCTCAAACCAGTTTATTCCAGGATTTGAAGAACAAATGGTTGGCATGAAAGCAGGCGAAGAAAAAGACATTAATGTCACGTTTCCTGAAAACTATCAAGCTGAAAACTTAAAAGGGAAACCCGTTGTTTTTAAAATTAAACTTCATGAAGCAAAAACAAAAACACTCGCAGAACTTAATGATGCTTGGGTTGAAACATTAAATCGAGAAGAAAAAACAGTGGACGCTTTAAAAGGCGCATTAAAAAAAGAACTTGCGGATCAAAAAGAAAAATCTGCAAAACAACAATTTGAAAATGACGTGATCACCAACGTATTAGAAGGTGTGACGGTAGAGATTCCTGAATCCATGATTAAAAAAGAAGCGCAAGGTCAAATTGATCAAATTAAAAATCAAGCGAAACAATATAACATTCCTTACGAACAATTTTTACAGTTTTCAGGCATGACACCAGAAATGTTTGAAGCACAAGCAAAAGAAGATGCCGCATCTCGTGTCAAAATGAATTTAGTGTTTGAAGCGGTTGCAAAAGCTGAAGGCTTAGACGTTGCAGAAGAAAAAGTAGAAGCTGAGTATCAAAAACTTGCCGAAACACATAAACTTGAGTTAAATTATGTGAAACAAGTGGTATCACCAGATCAACTTAAAAAAGATTTATTACCACAATTAGGCTATGAACTTGTGATTGAAAGTGCGGTAAAGAAATAATTGGCACTCAAGCATAAAGATTGCTAATGCAACATTTTCATGCTATATTATAAGCACATATGAAAGGAGTCAATCTTATGGACTTACCTACAAGTTTACCCGCGGTCATTGTAAGAGGCACCATCCCAATGCCGCAACATGATTTTCGTATTGAAGTTGGACGTAAAATATCACTGAAGGCTGTTGAACAAGCTGAACAAGCATTTGATCAACATGTCATTATATTGATACAGAAAAATCCACTCATTGAAAATCCAACAGTTGAAGATTTAGAACCGATTGGCGTACTTGCGAAAATCGGAATGAAAATCAAATTACCAAATGACGCTTATAAAGTGAAATTTAATATTTTAAAACGTGTGACGATCAAAGATTTCTTTTTAACCGATCCTTATTTTGTTGTGGACTTTGAAGAAAATGACACCGTTAAAGGCGATCAAGAAGAAGAAATCACCCTCGTAAAAATGGTGATTAATGAGCTCACTCAAAATCATCAAACCATTTTACAGCCACAGTCCAATGTCATGGATAAAATCCAACAAGGGATTGAAACTGAGAAACTTGTGGATCTCATTGTGTTAAATTTAAAATCCAATGAACAATCTAAATATCAATACTTAGAGGAAGCCAATTTAAACAAACGTTTAAAATTACTTCTTGAAGATATTGCCAAACAAAAAATGATTGTGGACTTAGAGCAAAAAATCAATGATGAAATCAAACGTTCGATTGATGAAAATCAAAAAGAGTATTATTTACGTGAAAAAATGCGTGCGATTCAACAAGAATTAGGCGATAAAGCAAAAAAAGAAGATGAAATCGAAGAATTAAGAGAAAAAATCTTAAAAGCAAAAATGCCGAAAGTCATGGAAGAAAAAGCACTTCAAGAACTCAATCGTTATCAATCAACACCATCATCGATGGCAGAGAGTCAAGTGATTCGTACGTATTTAGATCTCATTGTGGAATTACCTTGGAAAAAAGCAAGTAAAGATAATATTGATTTAAAAAAAGTTCAAGATAAACTTGATGAACAACATTACGCACTTGAAAAAGTCAAAGAACGTATCATCGAATATCTTGCTGTGAAAATCATGACCAAACAAAACCCGCAAACCATTTTATGTTTAGCAGGTCCTCCAGGAGTTGGTAAAACATCACTTGCGATTAGTATCGCGGATGCCCTTAATCGCAAGTTTGTCAAACAATCCCTTGGTGGGGTAAGAGATGAATCCGAAATACGTGGTCATAGAAGAACCTATGTTGGTGCCATGCCAGGTCGTATCATTAAAGGGATGAAAGACGCGCAAACCGTCAATCCTGTGTTTTTATTAGATGAAATTGATAAAATGGCATCTGATTTTAGAGGGGATCCAGCATCAGCGATGCTTGAAGTCCTTGATCCAGAACAAAATCAAAAGTTTTCGGATCACTATTTAGAAGAACCGTATGATTTATCCCAAGTACTCTTTATTACAACCGCGAACTATCTTGAAAATGTACCAGCACCACTTAGAGACAGAATGGAAATTGTGGAGCTTTCTAGTTATACAGAACTTGAAAAGTTTGAAATTGCCAAACGTCACTTACTTAAAAAACAACTGAAGGCTCATGGGCTTAAAGACGGTATGTTTACCTTAGATGATGATGTCATTTATTACATCATTCAACATTACACAAGAGAAGCGGGTGTACGTGAACTCAATCGTTATATTGGCGCACTCATTCGTAAAGCGATTAAGACCATATTAATTGATAAAGTACCATCGGTTCATATTTCATTAGAAAATATTGATCACTTTATCGGTAAAAAACGGTTTAGTCATAACTTAGCTGACCAAAAAGAACAAATTGGTGTGGCGACAGGTCTTGCCTATACCGCATTTGGTGGCGATACATTACCGGTTGAAGTGACCTATTATAAAGGAAACGGAAAACTTGTCTTAACTGGTAAACTCGGCGATGTCATGAAAGAATCGGCGATGACCGCATTATCGTTTGTGAAATCACATGCAGAAGCACTTAAGCTTGATGTCGGGTTATTTGAAACCAACGATTTTCATATCCATGTTCCAGAAGGTGCAGTGCCTAAAGATGGACCTTCTGCAGGCATCACACTTGCAACCGCCATTTATTCAGCATTATCCAAGCGTTATGTGAATAAAGAAATTGGCATGACAGGTGAAATTACCTTAAGAGGCAATGTCTTACCCATCGGTGGATTAAAAGAAAAAGCCATTGCAGCGCACCGATCAGGACTTAAAACCATTTTAATTCCTAAAGATAATGAAAAAGATATTGATGACATTCCAAAAGAAGTCAAAGATGCACTTACCATTATTCCAGTCGAGCATGTCACGGATGTTTTCTTAAAAGCGTTAAAATAACAAAAAAGATGCGATTGCGCATCTTTTTTTTATATTCCGTCATTATTTGATACAATAAGTAAGGTGATTTTATGTTAGATTTACTCATTATTGGCGGTGGTCCTGCAGGATTGTATGCAAGCCATCTCGCTTCCAATTCAGGATTATCATTTACGCTTGTAGAAGCGTCTTTTGAATTAGGCGGTAAATTACGGTTATATGAAGATAAACCTGTGTATGATTATCCTGGGTTTCAAGATACTTTAGGAAAAACCATTTTAAACCAAATGCTCACCCAAATGGAAGATCCTAAGTACCAACAACACATCACGTTCATGACATCGATTGAATCCATTGAAAAAACAGAAGAAGGGTTCATTTCGATGACCAATCATCAAGAAAAGATTGCATCTAAATTTGTACTGATTACCCATGGTGGTGGCATGTTTGTGCCAAGACAACTCAATATGAAAGATGAAAATCATGTAAAAAATCTTCATTATCACATCAAAGATGCGTCATTATATGAAGGTAAGAAACTTGTCATGTTTGGTGGTGGGGATACCGCAACCGATTGGGCCCATTATTATATCAATCGTGGTGCTGAGGTTCATCTGGTGCACCGACGAGATGATTTTAGAGGGGATGACGCACTTTTAGAAGACATTCACGCAATGGCACATGTGTATACACCGTATAAATTTAAAGATGCAACGCTATTTGATCAACATGTTACCTCAGTCACAATTTCACATTTAAAAACAAAAGAAGACATCACAATCAACTGTGATCATGTCTTTGTGTTTTTTGGGACGATTCCTGTGAAGACACATCCTTTACATGATGCATTAGCACTTGAAAACAATCGTTTCATTGTCAATACATCAATGGAAACATCACTTCAAGGTATTTTTGCATGTGGCAATGGGATCACCTATCCTGGTAAACAATCCATGATTATTACCGCACTTGGTGAAGTCGCCACGGCGATGGGAAGTATTGTGTATCAATTATATCCAGATAAAATTCCAAGTTACAAAAGACTGTGATAAGATAAGATATGACCTATTTTAAACAAGGCACCTATATTAAATCGTATCCTGGTTATGATGAAACCTTAGATGATCATCCATCGTTTTTTATGTTAGGACGTTCAAATGTCGGAAAATCCTCCCTGATTAATGCCATGCTCAATCGTAAACAGCTCGCACGAACGTCTTCAAATCCCGGTAAAACGATTGCGATTAATTCTTATTTAGTCGATGATGCATTTTATTTACTGGATGCACCAGGTTATGGGTATGCAAAACGTTCTAAAACCGACCGTGAAGCATTTTATGAAATGTTAAATGAGATTTTAATGCAACAAAAACAACTTAAAAAAGTCATTATGATCATTGATTTTAAAGTGGGACCAACCAAAGATGATCTTGATGTCTTTCATCAACTGGCACGTTATGAAAAAGACGTGATCGTTGTTGCAACAAAAATCGATAAAATCCCTAAAACAAAACGTCCATCTCAATTTAAAACCATATTAAAACAATTACCAACGACCATTTATATGGTTTCTAATGAAACAAAAGAAGGACTTGAAACATTAAAAAGCGTCATTGAACATAGTTTATAAATAAAAAAAAGGCATGCTGCCTTTTTTTATTTAGTCGTCATCCTCTTTAAAATAATCATTGTCTAAGATTAAGATGTTATAGCGATATTTGGTAATAAACATCGAGGATAATGCACTTAGCTCTTCATTGGTATAGGATGCATTAAAAATACGATAACTTTCTGTAAGTGCATCATATTCAAAGTCTTGAGAAACAAAACTTAAATCAGGAAAGACAACAATATGATTGCTTTCAGAGAAAATATCGCGACCAAACACATGTTGATAATTCATCGTTAATCCAAATAAATTCGCAATGGTCGGTAAAATGTCAATCGATGACATATAGTGATCAAAGGTATTGGCCATTAGTTTCTCATGATCATAAATCATCATTGGGACATTATGAAGATCATTGGTGTTTTGATCTTCTTTATGTGTGTCATATTCCCAAATGGTGGATTCATCAATCCCATATGCATAATGATCGCCATAAATCATGATCACCGTGTCTTCAAGGATGCCTTGTTGATCTAATGTATCCATGAGTTGTTTGACAGCGAGATCAAGTTCAATCGCGGTTGCTAAATAATATTGCATGACGTCAGGGATGTCTTCATTGGTTGTTGCGATATAATCTCTTACTTGTTGAATATGAATGGATGCGACTTCATGAGATTGATTGTATTGGAAGTGCTGACTCACGGTAATATAGTTGACAAAGAAAGGTTGATTCCCTATAAAATCATCGGTTGATAACGCGATTAAATCCGTATCTTTTTGCCACTGATGGTCAAAGATGATGCCATTACCATCATGTTCTTCAAGAAGTCCAAAATCACTTGCGTTTTTATAGATGTCATAACCAAGCGTTTGCGTATGAAAGGCGCGTCTTGGGTAAAAATAATCAATATAGTTATGATAGCTATAACTTGAATACCCACGTTCACCAAACATGTTTGGAAGGGTATCAGGAAAGGTATTATCGAGATAGGATTCCATCGATAAGGTGACATTTTTATTTGGAAATAAGCCTGTTTGTGTCATGAATTCAGAATCTGCTGTAGACCGGTAATAAAGGGGCGAGTAATAATTTTCAAAAAACCCATAATCATTTTTTAACATAAAAAGTGTGGGTGTCAATGTTTCATGAATGGCCATGTAATCGAAACTTTCTGCCATGATTAAAATGAGATTTTTATCTTCATAAATGCCAGTATAGTCATTATTGGTATGAAGCGGTTGGTTATTTAAATAATCTAAAATTAACACTTCATATTCCGAGATAAAAAGCGGTGGTGTTCTAAAGGCATTTAAGATATCACGCTGCGTATAGGTAAGTAATCCAAAGTTTTTAATGGTCAGTTGTGCGTTATACACATATTCATATAGATCACGATCACTATATGCATAATCAGTGATCGTTGTATCACGTGTACTATCAATACGTGAGGTTGCAAGATTAAATACAAACAGTGATAGTAACATGATCACAAGTGGCATTTTTAAAATGAAGTGATTCCCATCATACATCATTGGAAATACTTGATTTGTAACAAATACAATGATGATTGGGAAAAAATACAACACATGATAGAGTCGTAACGCTAGAAACGCATCGCCAATAAACGATAATCCGAGCGAGAAATCACCCGCGATTTGGACAGAATAAAAGTTTTCAACAATCGTATGATAAATATCTTGATTTAAATAAAGAATCGTTAAAAGGATCATGATGGCAAGCATCATGCGTTTCATTGTTTTCGGTTGAAAAAAGACTAAAAAGAAAAAGAACATCAGTGAGTACGCCAAAGAAAATAAGAGGGTTGTGATCAAGGATGCATTGAATTCAATGATAAAAAGACGCCATTTAAAGATGACTTCAAATAAAATGATGGATGCAAATAAAATCAACCAAATCGATGCCATACGCCTGATGGAAGTTAACATACTGCCTCTTTTACATGTTTTTTACATTTTATTATATCAATTGATTGGCTTTTAATCAATTGATATTGAAACTATCATGAGATATGTTATAATTGAAATGTCTTTGAGAAGGAAGAGTAGTAAGTCAACTTGATTACAGAGAGTTATAGAGTGCTGAGACTATAACATGAAGTCCTTATGAATGTCGCCTTTAAAAACCAAAGTCCGGATGTCTACGTCACAGACAACTCAAGTGTCAATGCGAAGCATTGGAACTAAGGTGGTACCGCGACATGTTGTCGTCCTTAGCATAAGGATGGCTTTTTTTATTATCAAAGGAGTGTTTATGTTTTTAGAAACGAAACGATTGTTCATACGCGATCTTACCTATCAAGACTTAGACGCATTATATGATTATGCCAAACGCCCGATGATTGGTCCAATGGCAGGATGGCAACCCCATCACGATCGATCTGAAAGTAAACTCGTGCTTGAATGGATGATCAAATCTAAAGAAGTATTTGCCATCACACCGAAAGAAACCAATCAACTCATTGGAACCATTGGGTTACATGTGAGAAAAAAAGAACATGAACGGTTTCAAATACGAGAACTCGGCTATGCGCTCAGTAATGACTATTGGGGTGTGGGTATCATGCCAGAAGCTGTCAAAGCCATCATCACATACGGATTTGAAACCATGGACCTTAAAAAAATCATTGTGGGTCACATGGTCTCGAATGTCCAATCAAAACGCGTCATCGAAAAATGTGGGTTTATCCATACCCACCATGAATATCGTGATCACCTAGGCGAACAAAAAGTGATCCAAATGTATGCAATAGAAAGGGAAACATATGGAAAAAACATATCAGTTTAAAGCAATTGAACACGGATTATATGAACACTGGAAATCACGTGGATTTTTTAAGAGTGGCGATCAATCTAAACGTCCTTTTTGTGTGGTGATTCCACCACCCAATGTCACAGGTAAACTGCATTTAGGCCACGCTTGGGATCAAACCTTACAAGATATTATTGTAAGACGAAAACGCATGCAAGGCTTTGATACCCTGTATTTACCAGGCATGGATCATGCCGGGATTGCAACGCAAGCCAAAGTGGATGAACGCCTCAAATTAGAAGGGACCAACCGTTATGAACTCGGTCGTGATGCCTTTTTAGAAAAAGCGTGGGCGTGGAAAGAAGAATATGCAAGTATCATACGTAAGCAATGGCAAGCCATTGGTATTTCTGTTGACTACAACAAAGAACGTTTTACCTTAGATCAAAAACTCAATGATGCCGTCAATCATGTATTTTTATCACTTTATCAAAAAGGATATATTTACAGAGATTACAGAATCATTTCATGGGATCCACAAGCCAAAACAGCATTATCCAATATCGAAGTCGATTACCAAGAGACACAATCTAAACTGTATTATTTTAACTATCCTCTTGTTGATGGTTCAGGACATATGACCATTGCAACCACTCGTCCTGAAACAATGTTTGCCGATCAGGCACTCATGGTGCATCCAGAAGATGTACGTTTTAAAGATAAAATCGGTCAGTTTGTGTATATTCCGAATACAACCATAAAAATTCCAATCATCGCCGATGATTATGTGGATATGACATTTGGGACAGGTGTCGTTAAAGTCACACCAGCACACGATCCTAATGACTTTGAAGTTGGTAAAAGACACCAATTAGCGATGCCTTTATGTATGGAAGATGACGGTAAAATGAACGCGTTATCAGGAAAATATGAAGGATTAGACCGTTTTGAATGCAGAAAACAACTCATTATTGATTTAGAAGCTTTATCACTTGTTGAAAAAATTGAGGATTATACCAACAATGTCGGTTATAGCGAAAGAACTGGTATTATGGTTGAACCAAGGTTATCCTTACAGTGGTTTGTCGATATGAAAAAGTTATCTGAAGAAGCTTTAAAAACAGACGTTAATTTTGTGCCTTCACGATTTAAAAAAATCTTTGATCATTGGATGACTGAACCGTATGACTGGTGTATTAGCCGTCAATTATGGTGGGGTCATCGTATTCCTGCGTGGTATAAAGATGGTGATGTGAGAGTACAAGTGGCATCCCCTGGTGACGGTTGGGTTCAAGATGAAGATGTTCTTGATACATGGTTTTCAAGTGCGTTATGGCCATTTTCAACATTAGGTTGGCCAGAACAAACAGAAGACTTTAACAGATACTATCCAACAGACGTTTTAGTCACGGGATATGACATCATTTTCTTTTGGGTTGCACGCATGGTATTCCAAGGCATTGAATTCACACAAAAAGACCCGTTTAAAGATGTTTTAATTCACGGACTCATTCGTGATAAAGATGGACGTAAAATGTCTAAATCCCTAGGAAATGGTGTCGATCCAATGGATGTGATTGATACGTACGGGATTGATGCCCTACGTTATTTTTTAACCACCAATTCTGCACCAGGTCTTGATATGCGCTTTGATGAAACAAAAGTTGAATCGTCTTGGAACTTTTTAAATAAGTTTTGGAATGTCACACGCTTTGTTGATATGTCAACAGAACATGTAAAAAAACATGATGATCTAACTTTTTCAGTCATGGATCAAGGGATATTAGCCAAACTCAGTCAAGTCATTAAAAATACTGATGTTTATTATGACAAATACGAATTTGGTGAAGTCGCGAAAGTCTTATATCACTTTATTTGGGATGTTTATGCAAACACGTATATTGAGTATGCAAAAGTAGAACTTAAAAATGAACATAGAAAAGACACTGTTTCGTATGTCTTACGTTATGTTTTAGAAACCGTATTAAAACTCATGCATCCATTTGTACCCTTTGTGACAGATCGCATGTATGAAATCTTAACAGGTAAAGATGACTTAATGGTTGCTTCGTGGCCGCAAGCAGATGATGTGGATGAATCTGTGGTTTTACAGTTTGATGCCATCGATACGTTTATTACTAAATTTAGAAATCAACGTGCAGAAACCCAAGTCTTTAAACCACTTGACATCATCATCACGTCAAGTCATGCGTTACTTGAGACTTTAAAAGCATCAGAAGCATATTTAATGGCTTCTTTAAAAGCATCTTCAATTACTTTTACTGAATCTTTAACATCTACTGATGAATACATTCCGATTCCATCAACATCCATCATTGGTTATGTGTCAAGAAAAGACATGATTGATGAAGAAAAAGAAAGAGCACTTTTAACGCAACAAAAAGAAAAGTTAGAAGCTGAACTTAAACGCAGTCAAGCGTTACTTTCAAATGAAAACTTCTTAAAGAAAGCATCCCCTGAAAAAATTCAAACTGAAAAAGATAAACAAGCATCCTATCAAGTTCAATATGATGCGATTATCTCTAAACTCAAATGACCTTAAAAGAAAAAATTGCCTTCATTGAATCACGACCAAGGTTTAAACCTAAAACCAATCTTGATCATTTAAAAGACGTTTTTGAATCTTTAAATTTAACCCTTCCTAAAATTAGAATCCATGTTGTTGGAACAAACGGTAAAGGCTCAACAACGATGATGACATCCAATATTCTATCCACAACGTGTAAAACAGGTGCGTTTATTTCACCCTATGTATACCGCTTTAATGAGCGCATTTTAATTGATGGGAAAGACATATCAGATGACATTTTAGAACGAGGTTTAGATGATGTGTTAAAGGTCTATGACAATGATCCAACACTTACCTTTTTTGAATTGTTAACACTCATGGCCTTGATGATCTTCTCTAAAGAAAACTGTGAAGCCATTGTCATGGAAGCAGGGATTGGTGGAAGATTAGATGCGACCAATATTTTAACCTATACGTATGCGTTAATTGTGAGTGTCGGTCATGATCATTTAAATCTTTTAGGACCAACCTTAGAAGATGTGTTACATGAAAAGTTAGGGGTTGTGAAACCTCATGGTCATTTATTATCAACAGTGGATGCATCTTTTCATCCTTTCATCAACGATTATGTGTCTAAAATTGAAGGTGCACGTGTTTCTTTTTTAGATACGAAACCGTTTGAAATCACATCAGGTTATCCGCTCACCTTTTATTATAAACATGATACATACACATTATCATTTATTGGAAATCATTATGCTTCCAATGCGAGACTTGCCATTGAAGTAGGACATCTTTTAAATATTTCAAATGAGGATATCAAGCAGGCATTACAAAAAACAACCATGCCAGGACGTTTTGAAAAACTTTTAGAACACGTTTATGTTGACGGTGCCCATAATCAAGAGGCCATTGATGTCTTGTATCATACGTTAACGACACAATTTAAAGATACTCACAAAATCATCATCATCAGTGTATTAGGTGATAAAGAGATCACCTCGATGCTCAAGCAACTTAAACACCCGCTTCATACAATCATCTTAACCTCTTTTGAAGATCCGAGGTATCAAGATATATCGATGCATGCAACCCATGATATTCTCTTTATTAAAGATCCGATGGCGGCATACCAATATGCGGTATCCATTAAAAAAGCATCATCGATGATTCTTTGTACAGGGTCGATTCATTTTATTGGATTCATTGGTAGTAAAATCAAAGAAACCCTCTAATATTAATTGGAGGTTTTTTTTATGATTGAAGATTTACCAAGAGAACGGTTATTAAAACAAGGCGTGAAAGCATTAAAAAATGAAGAACTGATTGCGTTACTCCTTCATACAGGAACCAAACATCAAGACGTGTTTGAATTATCAAAACACGTCTTATCAACACTTGTGTCGTTAAAAGATTTAAAGACCATCCATGTTCAAACGTTGATGCGCATCTCAGGTATCAAAGAGGCCAAAGCAACCACCATTATTGCCGCGATTGAACTTGGCAGACGTCTGACCATCACAACCCAACAAGACATTGTCATTCATGATCCAAAAGATGTCTACATGCTTTTATATCCTGACATTGGGCATGTACAAGAAGAACATGTTTATGGGTTATATTTAAATACAAAAGGGAAACTCATTGATAAGGTCATGGTATTTAAAGGAAGTTTAAATCATTCTGTCATTCATCCTAGAGAATTATTTAAGCATGCCATTCAATTAGGTGCAGCAGCTGTGATTTTTGCACATAATCATCCAACAGGTGATGTGTCACCATCTCAAGCGGATCTTGATGCAACAGAAGATTTGATGCATATTGGTGAACTATTAAAAATACACGTCATTGATCATGTCATCATTGGTGAAAAAGCATTTTACTCGATGAAATCTAAGAAACATCATCACATTTAAGTGTTATAATAGAGTTAAGGATGTGAAAAATGAAAAAAAGACAATATTTTTGGTTTACGTTAGCAATTGGATTCATACTATTATTTTTACTCATGTTACTGTCATCTGTGTTAGATGTTGGTGACCGTCTTCAACTCATTCATCCATATGTATCGTATGGTTTTTATGGACTTGTATTGATACTCGTCTTTATCTTACTCATACGACCTTTGTATGTCATTTTAATTAAACAAACATTTAATATTCAAACGTCTCTTGATGAAGGATCAAATTTAAGATTACTTAAACAAAGTGCAAGACGTATCTTACATTATGACTTTGTATCGGATGAAGATAAATCAAACATTAAAGAAACCTTACATGATGGAAAGGCGCTCATTCCCGTATTATCAAACGTATATCAAGGGCCAATAAAAAAAGAAATGGCCAAACGGATGCGTCATCATGCGAAAACGGTCATGGTATCCACCGCGATTTCTCAAAACGGACGATTAGATTTTATCACCATTATGCATGTGAATTTACGCATGATTAAAGAGCTTGTTGAATTATCAGGCTTTCGACCGAGTTATCAACAACTTGCTAAACTATCTGTGAATGTCATTACGACTGCACTTGTTGCTGAAGGATTAGAGAATTTAGATATTTCTGATGTTTTACCGCAATCAACGATGAATTCATTATCTGAAATTCCACTCATCAAACCGTTTATCTCTTCCGTGACGCAAGGGATATCGAATGCGTTACTTACCTTACGTATTGGAATTGTGACAAGAGAATATTTATTTACAACCTCAAAAGAACTTACACAAAATGCCATTAGAAAAACGGCATTATTAGAGGCAGCGGCTTTAACACCTCAAGTTGTTGCTGAAGGTCTTGCCATCTTCCCAAGTAAAATATTCAATATGTTTAAGCCTAAAAAAACAAAAAATGAAACTGCATAAAAATTTACACTTTTTATACTTGCTTTTTACATAATATATAAGTAAAATGTTTATAGGGCAAACGCCTAAAAAATAGGAGGAAAAGGGATGAAAAAACTTTTAGTATTATTTGTTTTACTCGCTGGTGTTGTCACACTTGCATCTTGTGAAGCGCAAACTTACGAGATTGCAATGGTAACAGACGCTGGAGATATTGACGATAAGTCATTTAACCAAGGGACTTGGGAAGGTATTGTTGAGTTTGCAGAAGAAAATAACTTAACATATAAATACTACAAACCAACCGAAGTATCTGATGATGCCTATGTTGCAGCAATTGATTTAGCAGTTGCAGCAGGTGCAAAAGTTGTTGTAACACCTGGATTCTTATTCGAACCAGCGGTTTACACAGCACAAACAAAATATCCAGATGTGATTTTTGTTTTAATTGATGGTGTTCCTCATCCTGGGGATTATACAACATTTGAAGTTGCTTCAAATACACGTTCAATTTTATTTAGAGAAAATGAATCAGGATTCTTAGCTGGATACGCTTCTGTTATGGAAGGATTCAGAGAATTAGGATTTATGGGTGGGATTGCAGTACCTGCCGTTGTACGTTTTGGTTTAGGTTATGTTGCTGGTGCATACTATGCAGCGAGTGAACTTGGCGCAACAACTTGGGAATTTGATCCTGCTTACTACGATTACTTAGGTGATTTTGCACCTAATGATGCATTTAAAGCCAAAGCATCTGCTTGGTATACTGCAGGCGTTGAAGTTATTCACGTTGCAGCAGGTGGTGCTGGTAACTCAATTATGGCAGCAGCAGATGAAGCAACTGATAAATATGTTGTTGGTGTTGACGTTGATCAAGCTTCACAATCTCCTTCAGTCATAACTTCAGCAATGAAAGCTTTAGGTGTTGTCGTTCAACAAGCATTACAAGATTATGTAGATGGTACATTCGTTGGTGGTGAAACATTAGTGTTAGGTGCTGCTCAAGATGCAGTTGCACTACCATTAGGTGATTCTTTCCGTTTTGATACATTTACTGAAGCTCAATACAATGCTGTATTAGCTGACATCGTTGATGGTACCGTCGTTGTTCCATTTGCACCAGAAGAATTAACTGCGTTCTTAACAGGACTCGGTTATGGTGATGATGCAGCTGCATTAATTGCAAAAATAACAGCTAGCTAATCTTATATTATAACAACTTGGTAAAGGGGAAAGAAACATTCTTTCCCCTTTTTCTCAAGTAAAGGAGCAAACATGAATACACACACTTATAAAATAGAAATGTTACATATCACCAAACGCTTTGGGTCTTTAACGGCGAATGATCAGGTGACACTTCAAGTGTTACCACAAGAAATTCATGCAATTTTAGGAGAGAACGGTGCAGGAAAATCAACTTTAATGTCGATTTTATTTGGTTTATATCAACCTGATGAAGGCGAGATTAAAATTGATGGTTCACATGTAGACATTCAAAATCCAAACGATGCAAATGCGCTTAATATTGGGATGGTGCATCAACATTTTAAACTTGTTGAAACATTTTCTGTTTTAGATAATGTCATTTTAGGTGTTGAGGATACCGATCGATTGAATCGTATCAATTATCAACACGCAAGAGAAAAATTAAATCACATTATTGAATCCTATCACCTCAATTTAAATTTAGAAACACGCATTAAAGATTTAACAGTGGGTCAACAACAACGTGTTGAAATTCTTAAGATGTTGTATCGAGATGCGGATATTTTAATTTTTGATGAACCAACAGCAGTGTTGACACCTCAAGAAATTGAAGAACTCATGAACATCATGAAAAACTTCGTTAAAGAAGGTAAAACCATTATCTTAATCACACACAAACTCAATGAAATCAAAGCGGTTGCAGATCGTGTGACCATTTTAAGACGTGGTCAACAAGTTGGTGTGCATGATGTATCAAAAGTGAGTACACAAGATATGGCAGATTTAATGGTTGGTCGAAATGTTTCTTTTGAAGTCGATAAAAAATCTGTTCAAGTCACTGAAAAAGTTTTTGAAGTGAAAGAGCTCACTGTTTTAAAAGGCACACAAGAAGTGATTAAAAAGCTATCACTTGATGTTTACAAAGGTGAAATTGTTGGGATTGCTGGTATTGATGGTAATGGCCAAACTGAATGTGTGTATGCCCTCACTGGTATGTTACCAGTAAAAGAAGGGCATGTGTTGTTAAACGGAGATGATATTACCAATGATGCCATTCGTGCACGATATGAAAAAGGGTTATCGCATATTCCAGAAGATCGACAAAAATATGGTGTTGTTTTAGACTTTGATCTTCAATCCAATTTAATGATTCAAGAATATTATAAACACGCGTTTCAAAATAATAATTTTTTAAAAAAAGATGCCATAAGAGCGCATGCAGATGCACTGATTGATCAATTTGATATTCGTTCTGAACAAGGCGCAACCACGACGGTACGAAGTATGAGTGGTGGGAATCAACAAAAAGCAATTGTCGCTCGTGAAATGAGTAAAGAACATGATGTCTTAATTGCCGTTCAACCAACACGCGGACTTGATGTTGGTGCGATTGAATACATTCATGGTCAACTCTTAAAAGCAAGAGAATCCAATAAAGGTGTTTTATTATTTTCACTTGAACTTGATGAAATCATGAAACTTTCAGATCGAATTTTGGTGATGTATGAAGGTGAAATTGTCGGTAGTTTTAATCCAAAAACAACCAATCAACAAGAACTTGGACTTTATATGTCTGGTGCAAAAAGAGGTCAACTATGAAGACACAACTAAAAAAAGTATTCGAACTCGCGAAACCATCCTTCATCGCAATTGCGATTGGATTATTCATGGGTTTTCTCGTGATGTTAGCATTCAATCCAGCGCAAAGCATACCCGCATTCATTCAACTTATTTTAGGTGGACTTAATCAAGGGTCCACTGGTTTAGGTAACACACTTTATGGTGCAGCGCCAATCATATTAACGGGACTTGCGGTTGCATTTGCCTTTAAGACTGGGTTATTTAATATTGGTGCATCGGGTCAAATGATGATGGGTGCCTATGTATCCCTTCATATTGGTGTTTTATGGGAATTACCAGCTGGTATTCATGTCATTGTCGCATTACTAGGTGGGATCCTTGGTGGGATGATTTGGGGATTAATTGTCGGGTTATTAAAAGCATTACGGAATGTGAATGAAGTTGTGACGTCGATCATGATGAATTATATTGCAGCAAACTTACTCATCATTTTAATACGTAATAATATCTATAATGCGGATGCTGCAAGATCATCTGCGATTTTACCAACAGCCATTTTACCATCACTTGGGTTATTTCCTAATTCGACAGCAAATATCGGCTTTGGGATTGCTGTCTTGATCGCAATCTTATCTCATGTCATTATCCATCGTACGACCTTAGGCTTCGAATTACGCGCAACTGGTTTTTCTAGAGATGCTGCGCTTTATGCAGGAATGAACACAAAGAAAAATATCATGACGTCCTTTACGATTGCAGGTGGTTTTGCAGGACTTGCAGGATCTGTTGCGTACTTAGTTTCAGGAAAAACGATTTCTATTGCATATACGATATTTGTAGAAGGGTTTGATGGTATTTCAGTTGCGTTACTTGGTTTAGGTGAACCGATTGGTGCCTTACTTGCTGGTTTATTTTTAAGTCATTTAAGACAAGGTGGGTTTTATATGCAAATCTATGGTTTCGTACCACAAGTGGTCGATATTATTGTTTCTGTGATCATTTATGTCTCTGCAATCTCTGCAGTATTACCTAAATTATTTAAACTGTTTAAGAAGAAGAAACATGAGGTGACATCATGAGCTTAATATATCAACTCATTCAAGAAACCTACATTCCAGCAACGGTTTTATTAATGGTTGCACTTGGTGGTATGTTTGCAGAGCGTAGTGGCGTCACGAATATTGCACTTGAAGGCATTATGATTTTTGGTGGCTTTATTGGTATTGGAACACTTGCGCTCATTGAAGGTAGTGGCATTCCGCCTCAACTTTTATTGATAATTGTCTTAGTGGTTAGTGCTTTATTTGGTGCGCTTTATGCAATGTTACATGCATACGCCTCAATTCAACTCAAAGCCAATCAAATTATTAGTGCAACGGCACTCAATTTATTTGCACCAGCATTTGCCATTTATGTGGCGCGATTACTTCAAGGTGGTGGCTCACAAATACAGTTTACGACACGGTTTAGAATCGCAGAAATTCCTTTATTATCGCAAATACCAATTATTGGTGACTTATTTTTTACTAGAGTCTTTATCTCATTTTATATTGTCATTATTTTATTTTTTATCGCACGCTACATCTTAAATAAAACACAGTTTGGGTTACGCATTAATGCGATGGGTGAAAATCCTCAAGCAGCAGATGCACTTGGAATTAATATTTATAAGTATCGTTTTATTGCCGTCATGATCTCAGGTGCACTTGCAGGGATGGGTGGCAGCATCTTTGTCATTTCATCATCAACAGAATATGCGGCAACGGTTGCTGGATTTGGATTTTTAGCCATTGCGTTACTTATTTTTGGTAACTGGAAACCAACGTATGTGTTATTGGGTGCATTATTTTTCGGTTTCTTAAGAATATTAGGATCTTCATATTCAGTCATTCCTATTTTACGAGATTTAGACTTAGATCGTGAATTTTATGTGATGTTACCTTATGTATTCACACTGATCATTTTAGCCTTTTTCTCTAAAAACTCTAGAGCACCTAAAGCACTCGGTCAAGTTTATGATCAAGGTAAGCGTTAAGTATTGACTTTTGAATTAAAAATAAGTAAAATGTAATAGGTCGTTCCACGTAGAAGCGGTTTTGAAATGTCTTAAGACTACCGTCATAGTGTGACTTCAAAAAATTAAAGGAGGAATTCGACATGTATGCCATTATAGAAACTGGCGGAAAACAAGTTCGTGTAGAAGTTGGTCAAGAAATTTATATTGAAAAATTAGAAGCCAACGATAACGAATCTGTAACGTTTGATAAAGTATTACAACTTTCAGGTAAGAAAACACTGATTGGTGTGCCTTATGTAGAAGGTGCAAAAGTTGTCGGTAGTGTTGTCAAACACGGACGTGGTAAGAAAATTATTGTTTTTAAATATAAAAAACGTAAAAATTACCGTCGTAAACAAGGACATCGTCAAGCATATACAAAAGTATTAATTAATCAAATCTTAGGCGAATGATCAAAGTTGTCGTCTCACATCAAGGTCAAACATTGATGCTTGATATCAAAGGACACGCACTCTTTGCACCAAAAGGAAACGATATTGTGTGTGCAGGTGTGTCAACTGCAAGTATTATGACCGCCAATTTGTTTGAGCAAGTCACGCAAACAACAACAATCTTAAATGAAGGTCAATTAACAATTACGGTTCATGACTATAAAGAAACGCATCATTATATTTATCACGTCTTTAAAAAGGCAATTGATGACATAATCCGTGCGTATCCTAGTCATGTCATATGGAAAGAAAGCGAGGGAGCTTAAATGCTAACATTACAATTACAATTATTTGCATCTAAAAAAGGAGTGGGTTCTTCACGTAACGGACGTGACTCACACTCACAAAGATTAGGTATGAAATTGTCAGATGGACAATTTGCAACTGCCGGATCAATTTTATATCGTCAACGTGGAACAAAAATTCATCCAGGTGAAAATGTAAGACGCGGAAGTGATGATACGTTATATACAACTGTATCTGGTACAGTGAAGTATGAACGTAAAGGAAAAAGTCGTACACAAGTTTCAGTATACGCAGCCTAATAAAAATTTGAAAAGGATATCCGTGTGATAATCCTTTTTTTTCTAATCGAGGGAAAACATGTTTGTTGATGAAATTAAAATAGAAGTCACCGGTGGTAAGGGTGGCAATGGTATGTGCGCATACCGTCGTGAAAAATATGTGGAGTTTGGTGGACCGTGGGGTGGTTCAGGAGGAAAAGGTGGCGATGTCATCTTTTTAGGCGATAGTGGCATGACAACGCTCTATCCATTTCGATATATGCGACACATTAAAGCATCACATGGCAATGATGGTCAAACAAAAGGGATGACAGGTGCTCAAGGAGAACCAACCATCATCAAAGTCCCACTTGGCACCATCGTTAAAAAAGCAGATGGTCAAATGATTGGCGATATTACGGAACATGGCCAGAAATTATTAATTGTAAAAGGTGGTAAAGGCGGTCGTGGAAACATTTCACTCGCAACTGGAACAAATCCAACACCGAATTATGCTGAAAAAGGTGATATCGGTGAACACCAAATCATTAAACTTGAACTACAAGTCCTTGCTGATGTTGGATTCATTGGATTTCCAAGTGTTGGTAAATCCTCGATTGTATCAGTGATATCCAATGCGAGAACAAAAATAGCAGATTATCCTTTTACAACGACCTCTCCTATTTTGGGTATGGTTCAATATGATGATGTCAATTTTGCAGTTGCTGATTTACCTGGTCTGATTGAAGAAGCACATTTAGGCGTTGGCTTAGGGATTCAATTTTTAAAACATTTATCAAGATGTCGCGTGTTTGTTCATGTACTTGATGCAACACGTGAATCCTATAAATATGATTATGAAGCGATTTTAAAAGAGCTTCGCCTTTATGATCCGAATTTAATTGATCGTAAAGAATTACTTGTTGTGAATAAATCAGAATTACTTGATCAAGAAGATCGTGAAAAAATAATCAATGTATTTGGTGATGATGTTCTTTTTGTATCAACGTATACAAAAGAAAATATTGATCTGCTTGTACAAAAACTTGTTGCGCTTGTGACAACATTAGCACCATTAACGACGCTTGTTGATGCACACGTTACCTATACATTAGAAGATGAAGAAGCGCCTACGGAAGTCAATATCATCGGTGATCAAGTGTTTGAAGTTGTTGGTGATCAAGTGACGAAACTATATCAACGAACAGATTTGACGCAAGATGAGAGTGCGAAACGATTCGCAAGACAATTAAAAGCACTTGGTGTGGATGATTTATTAAGAAAAAAAGGCGCGAAAGATGGCGCCACGGTATATATTGATACATTAACGTTTGAGTTTAAAGATTAATTAAAATCTAATGACTTTAGTTTAAACTGATACGATTTTTTAAGCCAAAATTCGATCGATTGATGCTTTTTATTAAGAATGGTTTGCTCACGCTTCTCATGTTTATCCAGATGGATAAGATGGAGGCGTTTTTCTTTTTTATGCATGCTGATCATTCGACTTGATTTTTGTTTAGAAAGAAGGACACGTTTTTTGTGAATTTGTCTTTGTTTAGACTCAAAAAGTGTTTTATCAATGAACTTTTCTTTGTATTGTTCACGTAATTTCGTAACAGAAGATAAATATTTGATCAATCGTTGTTCGATTGAGGTTAGTGCACTTGAAATCTTTTCATCATAATCGGTTTGTTTTCTAAGGGTATTTTGTTTTTGAATGTCTACAGATTTCATATGTTCAGAGAGTAAAGATTGCTCTTGCTGGGTTATTTTTATCGTTTCTTGCTCTAACATCGCGTTTTGATTTAATTCAAGTGTATGCAATGTTTCTGTTTTTTTAGATGCGAATTGTTGAAGTGACGTCTCGAGTTTTTGGATAAATTTCAAACGTTTATCTCTTAATTCATTAAAATCACGATGATATTGGGTGATTTTATGTTCTGCATCATTTTTCTTCGCAACAATATTTTCTCTAAAAGTTCGTCTCGTAAAATTAAGCTCTTGATCAAACGAAGATTGAAGTTGAATTTGTTTTTCGTGCCATACATCAATGATTTGTTGTATGAGTGACGTTTTGCTTTGTTTTTCTTGAACAAGTGCTTGTTGCATATCCTGCTCATAATGTAACACCAATTGATATATTTTTGGACTTTGTGATTGAAGCGATTCAACAAACTTTTGATACTGTTTATATGTTGATTTTGTAATCCCAAATATAATTTGGTTTGTATAGTATAGTGTTTGAGACAATTTTTCTATTTGCGTTTCAGTATAATTAAAAAAATCTAATGAAAGTTGCTCTGTTTTTGCAATCTTTTTTAAAATACGTTGATAGTGCGTGAATTTTTTATCCGTCCATCGAATAAATTTTTGTTTGAATGTTTCAAATGCATGTTCTGATTGATTCAAAGCATGTGTGATGTCATGATCGATTGCGTCAATATCTGAATTAATTTTTGAATATGCTTTCTCGATTCGTTTGAGTGACTGTTCATCTTTTAAATTTGATGATTGCTTGATTAAAACCTCATATTCATATTTCTTTTTTATCAATTCGGATTTTTCTTGTTGTCTTTTTTCGATGTAATCCTCATGAAGACGTTGTTCATCTTTTTGATGCATATTTAAAACAACAGCTTTGGCATTTTCAAAGTGTGTTTGATATTTTTCTTGAAAAGATGATTTAAGTGTTAAAACACTGTTTTTTTGTTTGGCAAGTATGTCGTGATGAATCGACTGTAAAACCTCAATCATCTGACGCATGGTTTCAGGATTTTCATGATATTGAAATGTTTGTTCTAAAAGTTGAACGGAAGACATTAACAAAGACGATGCCTGAGATTGGGTCAATAATAACTCCTGAATCAGTGTATAAAATAGGTTCACATGGGCATCAATGATTTGTTCAGATCGATAAAAATCCATTTCAATCGATCTTAAACTGACTTTATTTACAAATTCATTGAAAATAAATTGTCGCTTTGTTGTTTTAACATCATACATGCGTTTATGATTATCTTTTTGATATTCATAGCGATATTCATGATGATATAAATCTTTTTCATAATTGATGAATAATTGATCTAATTTAAGCTTATATGCTGCTGTTTGTTCATCAAAAGTTGCTTGCTTTAAATCCAGTCGTAATTGTGATTCTTCCAAATCTAAATCACGTGTACGGGACGCTTGATCTAATTGGTGAGACTTGTGTGTTTGTATGGATTGAATTTCTTTTTGCAATTTGAAATGAATGCGATCGATGTTTTGTTTTAATGCTAGTATTAACGCGTCATGTTGGGATTGGACGTCTAATATATTTTTATCAATATAGGTGATATCAATAGAAGCATCTAAAACAAGTTGACCTAAGTCACGTTCTTGTGTTTGAGATGCTAAATTGATTTGTGTTTCATATGATAAAACATCTTTTTGATAGGCCATATCAATACTATTTTTATAAAATGCTTTTTCTTGAATGAGTCGTTGTTTTTGATCTAATATTTTTTCTTGATCATGCTTTAATTCAATCTCAATTTTTCTTAAATCAAAGGTTGTTAAAAATAATTCTTTTTTAATTAAAAACTCGATGTCAGCAATCAGAATTTGATGGTTTTTGTTAAGTTCAAAAAGAAGAAGTTGTCCTTCAGACTTCTTTTGTTTAATATCTTTACGTGTTCTTAAAATAAATTGATTTAAGTCATTATCTAAATACGCTAATTCTCTATTTTTTTGAAGTGTTTCATGATTCGAGGACATCGCTTTTGTTTGAAAATCACGTACAATTTTTCGTTTCTTTTCATTGGTGATCTCACGATAGTTTGATAATTTCGAATTTAATAATGAGACTGATTCTGCCGTTTGCGTAATGATTTTTTTTCTTTGTTCATCAAATCGCGTTAATTCTAAGGTTTTACTTTCTTGCAATTGGTCTATGTTATGATCACGTGCTTTGATACGACTTTCTTTTAAGTCTTTAGCGCGTAAAACAAGATTGTCAACGCGTAGATCCAAAGGTTGAATCAACGCGTCATATTTCTCTTCAATCATTTTTTGTGATTGAACTTTTTTATTTTTTAATAAATTGATTTGTTTGTTAAGTGTTTTATTCAATATATTATAGTGAGATTTGATATCAATATAGTCCGTATCATGAGAAGTGGATTCAATTTCTCTCGATTGTATTAATTGTTGATAGTCACGATCAAACGTTTTATTGGCTTCAGCGATCTGATCTTCAATGTTTTTGATGGCATCATGTAAAGTTGTTGTAATTTCAGATATCTTTTTCGCTGCTTTTTCTTCAATCTTTAAAACATTGGTTTCATATCTTTTCTTAATGTCTTGCGTATTTTTTAAAATAAGACTATCTTGTTTATTTTTTTCATGTTCATAAGACTTAATATCATCGATAAGTTGGGCTTTATCGTCTTGATATTTCTTTTCAATCGCTTTTTTTTGTTTGATATAGTCTTGATCAATTTGATTGAGCGTTGTGATGTAATCGGTTCTAAAGGATTCTTTTTCAGAATTGAATTTTTCTTCGTTTTCATTTTTAGAAATTTCTAAATGATCGATATCAAAAATATGTTTGGTATTAATTGTTTCTAGGTCTTTGTAAAAATGTGCTTCCTTTTTTTCAATTGAATTTGTTTGTTGTTGAAGTTCATGATATGAATTTAAAAAACCTTGAAAATCTTTCAAAGTTGATGTTGGCGCATTTAAGCGCTTTAATTCATTAATAATTGTTTGTATTTTAGTGTCTAATTTCATATAAATACCTTCTCTTATTATAACACAATATTTTTTAATCTTTACTATTTCATGTTATAATTAAAGTTAAGGAGATGCCGTATGTACGCCACCATTAAAGGTTTTGTTACCATGATAGAACCGAGTTATATTGTTGTTGAAAATCAAGGGATTGGATATTTAATTTTAACGCCGAATCCTTTTAGTTATCAATTGAAGAGTGACGTGCATGTCTTTGTTCATCACTATGTAAAAGAAGATATTAACGCCCTTTATGGCTTTAAATCTTTTGAGGCTAAAAAAATGTTCATCAAATTAATTAATGTTTCTGGTATTGGTCCAAAATCTGCACTTAGTATATTAGCAAGTGATCGATTAGACGACTTAATAACCGCTATTGAAATGGCGGATATCACCTATTTGAAGAAGTTTCCTGGTATTGGACCAAAATCAGCGCAACAAATTATTTTAGATCTTCAAGGTAAAATACAGCTGACTCCAACGGAACAACAACCTAAGCTCACAGATGTCGAAGAAGCTTTGGTCGCGCTCGGCTATAAAAAAGCAGATATTAAAAAAACACTTGCTTCTCTAGATACATCATTAACGATTGAAGAGATGATTAAAGAAGCACTTAAAAAAATGATGAGGTCTCATGAATAATCCACATCTGATGTCTTCAATGGCATTTAAAGAGGATGAAGAGCAATCTTTACGTCCGGAAAAGTTAATACAATATATTGGACAAAACGACATTAAAGATATGTTGTCGATTTATATTCAAGCTGCAAAGAAACGAAATGAACCATTAGATCATATGTTACTGTATGGACCTCCTGGTTTAGGAAAAACGACATTAGCACAAGTCACTGCAAATGAGCTCGATGTTAAGATTAAAATCACGAGCGGACCAACCATTGAAAAAAGTGGTGATCTTGCAGCATTATTATCGTCACTTGAACCCGGTGATGTTTTGTTTATTGATGAGATTCATCGATTACCTAGATTTGTTGAAGAAGTCCTTTATGCAGCAATGGAAGACTTTGTCTTAGACATTGTCATTGGAAGAGACGGAGAATCAAGGTCCATCCGTTTAGATTTACCACCCTTTACATTGATTGGTGCAACCACACGTTTTGGAGATTTATCAGCACCGTTGCGTGATCGCTTTGGCGTTGTCTTTCGTTTAAATTATTATACACAAGAAGATTTAGAAACGATCTGTCGACGAACAGCCTCTGTTTATGGAAATAAAATAGATGAAGAAGCTGTGATGTCTCTCGCAAAACGTTCTCGTGGCACGCCCAGAATTGTCAATCGCTTATTCCGACGTGTTCGTGATTTCGCTGATATTATGAATGATGGTCATATTATTGAAAGTATTACCGATAATGCATTAAAGAAGCTTGGTATCGATGCTTTTGGACTTGATCAAACAGATTATCGTTATTTAGAAGCAATCATTGATCGTTATCAAGGTGGTCCAGCTGGATTAGATGCCATTGCAACACAAATCGCTGAAGAAGTCACAACGGTTGAAGATGTATATGAACCTTTTTTACTTCAAGAAGGCTATATTAAACGTACACCTAGAGGTCGAATTGCAACAAAAAAAGCATATGATGTTTTAGGCAAAACATATTATGAAGGCTTTTTAAAAACATGAAGTTATCGTTATTTGATTATCATTTAGACCCAAGTAAAATTGCGCAGCATCCGAGTGAAAAACGCGATCATTCAAAATTATTACGCGTTGATAAGAATGCGAAACAAGCACCAAAAGATTATATGTTTTATGATTTGCCTAACTTGTTATCAAAAGGTGATGTTTTAGTCATCAACAATACCAAAGTGATTCCAGCAAGGCTATTTGGTAAAAAAGTATCAACGAATGCCCATATTGAATTACTGCTTCTTGATGAAGTTAAAAAAAATGTCTATCAAGCATTAACAAAACCAGCTAAAAAGATTGCAGTTGATGATGTCATCATGTTAAGTGATACCTTTAAAATGCGCTGTCTAGAGATTAAAGAAGATGGCATACGCGTCTATGAAATGCTCTATGACGGTATCCTTATCGAGCAACTTGAAGCACTGGGAAAACTTCCTTTACCGCCTTATGTAAAAGAAATCAATGATGATGACCGATATCAAACAATTTATGCAAAACATTTAGGGTCAAGTGCTGCACCAACAGCAGGTCTTCATTTCACTGATGACATCTTTCATACGCTAAAACAAAAAGGGATTGACATCATTGAAATAACGCTTCATGTTGGTCTTGGTACGTTTAAACCGGTACAAATTGATGATATCACCAAGCATCATATGCATGAAGAAACCTATGTGATTTCACAAGATGCTGCTCACCAGTTAAATCAAGCAAAACAAGATGGAAAACGTATTATTGCAGTCGGCACAACAAGTCTTAGAACATTGGAATCCAATATAAACAATCACACATTTCATGCAGGCACATTTCAAACCTCTATTTTTATTTATCCAGGCTATACCTTTAAAGCGATCGATGGCTTAATCACGAATTTTCATTTACCGAAATCAACATTACTTATGTTAGTCTCGGCCATCACAGAAAGAAATTATATGCTTTCATGTTATCAACATGCAATCGATCATGATTACCGTTTTTTCTCGTTTGGTGATGCAATGCTAATCTTGTAAAAAAATATGGCAATTTAGCTTAGAATTTAGTATAATAAAAACATATGAACTCTCGAGGTAAAAATATGAACCAGACATTTTATATTATTTCAGAATACGGGTTACATGCAAGACCTGCGACGAAACTCGTGAATACAGCGATGGCTTTTAAATCTGAAATCCATCTTACATGGGAAGATAAAACAATTAATTTAAAATCAATTATGGGGTTAATGTCTTTGGGGATTTATCAAGGTCAAACCATTACGATTGAAACGGAAGGGCCTGATGCTTATGAAGCATTAGACGCTTTAACAACATTTATGATTCAAGAATCACTTGCTAAGAAAGTTTAAATTGTGCGCCAAAAGTTTAACAAAAACGCAACAGATGCTTTCTTTATCCATCATCATACATATATGAAACCGACGCCACTTTCTTTAAGTGGCGATGTTATTTTAGAAATTGGTTCTGGGAAAGGTGATTTTATTTGTCAGTATGCAAAAGATCATCCAGAAAAAACCTTTGTTGCGGTAGAAATGAATCGACATGTGTGTTACTATATTGTCTTAAAAAAAGAAGCATTACAACTTGAAAACTTACACATTATTTTAGATGATGCCATGCATTTAGATCAATATTTGCCTGAACACTCTGTTCAAATGCTGTACTTACAATTTTCAGATCCATGGCCAAAAGCCAAACATCACAAACGCCGTTTAACATACCCATCAAAATTAGATTTATATGGGAAGCTACTTAAGCAAGATGGACATCTCATTTTTAAAACAGATCATCAAAAACTATACATTGAGTCTAGCTTTTATATACAAACAAAATTTAAGACCATTCACTTTGAAGATGATTCAAAACCTTGGATGTATATGACGGAATACGAACGTAAAAAAAGACCACATGGGCCGATTTATCAAATTACCGCAGGAGAATATCATGAAACATTATGAAGCTTTGATGACGTTACCAGGAACACCTGGTGATGAATCTGAAATTAAAAATTATGTGAGAGGTGTCATTGAAACCTATCCTCAATATGCAATCATTGAAGATCATTTAGGATCCATTTTTGCATTTAAAAAGGGAAATTCATCCTATAAAGTCATGGTTGCTGGACATATGGATGAAGTCGGATTCATGATTGTTGGGATCACCCAACAAGGCATGTTACACATTCAACCTATTGGTGGCATTGATCCGTCAATCGTGAGCGCTCAAACCTATGACATCCATACACAAAAAGGCACTCTCAAAGGTTATATTGGTGCCATTCCACCACATTTAAAACTCAATCAACAATTAGACTTTGAAAAAATTCTTGTGGATATTGGTGCGAGTTCAAAGGAAGAAGCCATTGAACTCGGTATTCAACTTGGCGATCGGATGACATTTGAACCAAAGTTTATCAAATTAACACAAAACAGATACTTAGCAAAATCAGTTGATAATCGTTATGGTGTCGGGTTAGCACTCGAGATGATCGACGCATTCAAAGATGAAACACTCGATTATGATCTTTATATCGGTGCGACTGTTCAAGAAGAAGTTGGTTTACGCGGTGCAGAAACAAGTATCAATATGATACAACCCGATGTCTTTATTGCATTAGATGCCTCACCGATGAATGACATGCAAGAACCAGCAGAAAATGGTTTAAATCAAGGATTTTTACTCCGTATGTATGATCCAAGAAACACCATGCCAGAATATTTAAAACAAAACATTGCCTCATTAGCAAAAAAACATCATATTAAGTATCAATATTACATTTCTAAAGGTGGTACTGATGCTGCAAAAGCATTAGATATGCACGAAGGTATTGTCGCGACAACCATTGGTTTGCCTTCAAGATATATTCATAGCCCAGCCGCTATTTTTGATTCTCGTGATCTTGAAGCATGCCATCAAATGACATATACCTTACTTAAACACCTGAATCAAGTATCCATTAAAAAGCTTAAAAAAGGAGAATTTAATGTTTTATAGTTTGTCAAACGGTTTACTTATGCCAAAAATAGGATTAGGTACATTTCTTATATCCAATGACGATGCAAAAACGATTGTATTAGAAGCGATTAAAATCGGATATCATCATATTGATACCGCCCAAAGATATGAGAATGAAAAGGGGATTGGTGAAGCCATTAAAAATGCTTCAAAACCTCGCTCAGGATTATTCATTACGTCAAAACAAAAATATCATATGCCTTTTGAAGATGCAAAACAAGCATTTTTTCAAACACTAGAAAATTTACAAACGGATTATCTTGATTTATTTTTGATTCATTGGCCAAGCCATGATAAAACCATCAATCAAGAAACGTGGCGATTTTTTGAGTGGCTTTATGAACATAAATATGTAAAAGCGATTGGTGTTTCTAATTTTACGCGATCGCATTTAGAAGATTTATTTGAAACCGCAACAATTAAACCTCATGTCAATCAAATTGAATGCCATCCTGGACTTACACAAGCGCCATTACGCGCATTTATGGCTGAACATGATATTCAAACAATTTCGTATGGACCGTTTATGAGAGGTCAAATTTTTGAACCACCGTATCATGATGTTTTATATCAAATTGGTCGTAAACATACCTCCACCATTGCACAAGTCGCAATTGCTTGGGGGATACAACAAGGCATCTTTATGATTCCAAAATCCAGTGATCTGAAGCGATTAGAAGAAAATCACCGTGCAGCAAGCATCTCATTATCCGATGAAGAAATCCAAGACATCAATCGATTAAATCGCGGGAAACGCGTCTATACCGATCCCGATAATAATCCTTGGGGTATTTTTCAAGCAACAAATTCATAATTTAAATTTTTTTTATTATAATATTCATGGGACTCACTACGAGCCTAAAGGAGAAAATAATGTTTAAAAATACAAAAGAACTGGTGTTCTTATCAATGTTTAGTGCCATTATTTTAATGATGTCACTCATCCCTAATTTAGGGTTTATTGTATTGTTTCCTGGAATTTCGATTACCATCATCCATATTCCTGTCTTAGTAGGTGTGATGATTGTGTCTAGAAAACAAGCCATTTTACTTGGCCTCATGTTTGGATTAGGATCTTTATCTGCCGCTTTAATGCGTGCATCAACACCAATAGAACTTGCTTTCATTAATCCACTCATTTCTGTATTACCTCGCATTTTATTTGCGTGGTTTGCCTATGAAATTTTCCATGTATTAGCGTGGTTATCAAATAAAGTCTCACCCTTAGTATCCATTTGGTTTGTTCGCGTGATCTTTTTGTTCGGTCTTTATTTACTCGGTCTATATCTTATTGATATCTTAGAAATCAATCCATTATTAATTTGGATG
Organism: Acholeplasmataceae bacterium; assembly: GCA_965657915.1. GTDB lineage: Bacteria > Bacillota_I > Bacilli_A > Acholeplasmatales > Acholeplasmataceae > UBA8290. The sequence continues at coordinate 32,181 of CBFHPN010000001.1, forward strand.
GGTGTTGCGATTAGTTATGTCCTGCTTATTATGTTAACGATCCGGTATGTGCGAAAAGGTAAAAATCAAGCGTTTATCGCATCTGCAGCCCTTATTTCAACTTTGGTACATACCATTTTGGTATTAAGTGCTTTGGTATTAATTCGACCAGAATTTTTTAATACAACATTGGGTGGCGCCGTTGATATTATTTACGGGATTATGGCAACAAATGGCGTTTTAGAAGCCGTTGCTGCAACACTCATTGTGACACCGATTGTACTCACCTTAAAGGAAGTTATTCGATGATTGTATTATTCGATATTGGAAATACGAATATCCATGTCTCAAAAGTTATGGATGGTATCTTATTGCCTCAATTAAGAATTCATACAGATGTCACCTTAACATCAAGTCTTATCCACCAGCAAATTAAAGATTATTTAGGGGATGATCACGTCACAGGCATCGCAATTGCGAGTGTTGTGCCGAGACTCATTCAGCCACTTATCGAATTGTCTGAAACGTTTTTTCATGTGACACCACTTGTATTAAAACCCGGTATCAAAACAGGATTAAGCATCAAAACAGATTATCCTCAAGAAGTTGGTGCTGATTTGATTTGCGCCGCTGTTGGGATACAAAATGAAGATGATCACTTAATTATTGACTTAGGAACAGCGATTAAATATATTTATGTTTCTAACCATCAAATGAAAGGTGTCATCATCACACCAGGTGTCGATATTTCGATGCGTGCACTTGTTGGGTCAACAGCGTTATTACCGGATATTACCATTGATATTCCAAAAAAAGTACTTGGTACCAATACCATTGAATGTATGCAATCCGGGGTGACATATGGTGTTGCAGCACAAATCGATGGTCTTATTCATGATATTGAACAAGAAGTCGGCAAAAAATTAAACATTGTATTAACAGGTGGCATCGCACCGCTCATTTCAAAAATAGTTAAAACACCACACATCTTAGAGAAAGAACTCGTCTTAAAAGGACTCTATCACATATATCAAAAAAACGAGGTATTCCATGCAGGCACATGACACATATCTATTATGGAAAAATAATCCATTATTAGACAAGGAATTAAAAGAAGAGTTATTAACATTATCCGATCAAGAGATTCTTGAGCGTTTTACATATCCACTAGAATTTGGAACTGGTGGATTACGAGATAAAATGGGCGTCGGGATATCGCGATTAAACATTTACACAATCGCGCAAGCAGCCAAGGGTTTTTCTTTATATTTAAAGAAAATGTTTCAACAAGGTAACGTTGTCATCAGTTATGATAATCGAATGCATTCTAAACGTTTTGCGTTTGAATGTGCAAAAGTACTTATTCAAGATGGCTTTGAAGTCTTTGTATTTGAGTCACTACGTCCAACCCCAATGTTAAGTTATGCCGTAAGACATTATCGTGCCATTGGTGGCATTATGATTACAGCATCTCATAATCCTAAAGAAGATAATGGATTTAAAGCCTACAACCATACAGGTGCACAAATCAATTTAGAAGAAGCAAACGCTGTCATTCAAGAAATTAAACAGATCAAAGATATCTTTTCTATTGAAAAAGCAGATGCATCAAAAATTCAATTAATTGATGCATCCTTTGATCGTATCTATTTAAATGACATTGCGTCCATACGCATCCATCGTCATGTAGCCCCCATAAAAGTCAGTTATTCTCCACTTCACGGAACGGGTTCAACTGTGATCCCTCAATTATTAAAAGATCATGGATTTCAAGTATTTTCTGAAACCAATGAGAGTCAAGTGGATCCCTTATTTACGTATACTGAATCTTCTAATCCCGAACAAGAAAAAGCATATAAAAATGGATTAACCCTTGCAAAAGAAACACAAAGTGATGTTTTATTTATTACCGATCCTGATGCAGACCGATTAGGTGTTGCGGTTTTACACAATGGCGCATATGAACGCTTAACAGGCAATCAAACGGCTGCTTTAGAACTTTATTATTTGTTAGACCAAAAATCTAAACTTCAAACATTACCTAAACATGGCAATGTTTATACCACCATTGTGACATCGGATTTGATTAAGAAAATTGCTTCCCATTTTCAAATCAACGTCATCGAAACACTCACTGGCTTTAAATTCATTGGTGAACAAGCAGAACGCGCGACAACACCTTACATCTTTGGATGTGAAGAATCTTATGGGTCTTTAATTTCTGACAAGGTGAGAGATAAAGATGCTGTTCAAGCCTGTTTATTTTTAAGTGAAATGGTTGGTTTTTATAAACAAAACAACCAATCACTCATGGATGTTTTAAATCATATATATGAAACGTTTGGCTATTATGTGGAACATACCGATAACTTTTTCTTTGAGGGGATTCAAGGCAAAGAAGATATGAAAAACATCTTGAATCATCTTAGAGAGACCGCATTTCACCACCCTAGCTTAACTTTAATTGAATCAAGAGACTATTTGATTCAACAAGGACATAAAGATGGTCAATCATTTAAACTTGACTTACCGAAGTCGAATGTATTAGAATATCGCTATGATAAAGGTTTCATCATCTTAAGACCAAGTGGCACTGAACCAAAACTTAAAGTATACTACGGCTTTCACAGCAATACTTTAGCAGATACACAAGCACTTGTTAAAGAAAGTCAAGACATCATTCAAACTGTTTTGAAAGGATAAATTATGCTGACACGCATACAAAAAATATTTGATGCTATGGAGCAACAAAGTGTTGCCTACGTCTTTAGTGGTGATGCCATCTCTAAAACAGCGGATCAACATTTTCCATTTCAAGTGAATAAAAACTTTTTTTACCTCACCCATCTTAATTTGCACCAAAGTGTACTCGTCCTCATCAAACACAAAAAAGAAGATGTGATGCTTTTTGTGCCTGTTCGAACAAAAGAAAAAGAAAAATGGGAAGGTATTTTACCTAATTTTGAGCAAATTCAACAAGAAACACAACTCTCAGACATACGAGATAAAGCAACTTTCGAAGCCTTTCAAACATCGTTATTTACAACGTTAAGAGATGCAACATATGGTGAACTCAAACATGTTTATTTAGATGTTGCTCGTCCTGAAAGATCGTGCTTAGAAGAAGTGACATTTAGTCATGAACTCAAAACGAATTATCCAGAACTTCACATTCACGCATTATCTCATGTTTTTAAAACGCTTAGAACCATCAAAACAGACGATGAAATACAAACCATTAAAGAAGCCATTCATATCACACATCAAGGGTTAAATCGTTTAGTCAACACATTAAAAGACAATAAAGAAGAACATCGATTACATGCATCTTTTTTATATGAACTTCATAAAAATCAAGCCAAAGAAGCCTTTGATACCATTATTGCAAGTGGCAAACATGCAACCATCCTTCATTATGTTGATAATAACGATCATATCGAACAAAATGCTTTAGTGTTATGTGATTTAGGCGCACAAAAAAATCAATATAATGCTGATATTACAAGAACATACCCATCATCTGGTGTTTTTACAGAAAGACAAAAACAATTATATCAACTTGTATTAGAAGTAAATCAAGAGATGATTGAATGGATCAAACCTGGTAAATCATTTAAAGATTTCAAAGAGGTCGGTAAACAATTACTCGCAGAAAAAGCACTTAAGATTGGTCTTATTGAAACCCCTGAAGACATAAGTCGATATTATTATCACGGACTTGGTCACCACCTAGGTCTTGATGTTCATGATCCTTGTGATTATGATATGGTGTTGCAAGAAGGTATGGTATTAACAGTTGAACCAGGTATCTACATAGAAGAAGAAGGCATCGGTATTCGCATAGAAGATGATATTTTAGTAACAAACACTGGATCTATCAATTTATCTGAAGAGATTCCAAAGACAATCGACGCAATCGAATCATTGTTTAAGTAAAAACATTAAAACTTCCTATTATGATGTAGGAGGTTTTTTTTATGAAGTGGTTTGTAAGTACAATATTAAGTATGTTGCTCACAGTGATGGTAATGCCACAAACATTAGGTAATTACCAAAATTATGAAGATGTTACCGTGATTGATGGCACATTACTCGCGGACTTTGATGATATTGATTATCAAGAAGCACTCAAAAAAGTATCCGCACGAAAGTTTTTCGGATGGCGCATTCATTATGTACATCAACGTATGAAGATAAGTTACATCAAAGAAACGTTGTTTTCATATTATAATGACGGAAAAACACCGATTCAATATCAATATAGCGCCGTGTATGAACAATCTTCAGCATTTTCTATTTCTGCGACTGGTTCCATTGAATATTCCAATAAAGATGATGCAAAACTCTTTAAAAATAAATTAGATGCAGCATTAAAAATTTCATCTGATTATAAAACATCACAATCAAAAAAGGAAACCATTCAATTAAAAATTGATGTGGATCCCGGGACACAAGTAGATTTATTCATTTATGGGGAAGGCTATGTAACAAATGGAACAGCTGCGAGGTATGTTTTCTTTTTCAGAACACATCGTGGTGGATTTGAATGGTTTGAAGTTTCAACAGAATACCAACGTTTAGAAAAAATTAAAATATGAAACTCTTTTTTTATTTGATGAGTTTAATGACCATTGTCATGACTGTTTTTGGTGTTCAAGCATTAGAAAAAGACACATTTTTAGTCATTCGATCGATTCAAACACATTATCAAGTCACGGATGGTGCTTCATTCTCGGTTTCTGTATATGCAAGTCAAATTTCAGACTTACTTTTAGCCACTGACATTGATCGTACGCGATTCATTAGTGATGATCTGACGTTTGATGTCGGTTTTGAAGATATGAGTCAAGATCATCAAGAAACGTATTTAAATCGAACGTATTTTGAATATGAAATCAAGTTAAATTTGCCGACTTTATATCAAGACATCTATCTCAAAGATGTTTACTTGGAAATCACCACATTAACGCATACGCATCTAATTTTAATTGGACATCTCACCATCACACCTTACATGTCATCACATGCGCATGATTGGGGCTCAATTTATGGGATCAGACAAGAAAAGACGATGACGCTTGATAAAATCATCATTGAAACGTCTGAAGACCTAAACGTATTTATATTAGAAGGTATCTCGTATCAAGTGATCAAACATGACACATACATCGAAATACAAATCCATACAAAAGATACAATCATCACAGATCCAATCCTCGTCATTCAATCCGTGCATGGCACTGAAATGATTGCCGGCATGAATTTCATATCGTCTAAACGCATGTTGACGCAAACAGAAGGGTTTCATTATGTATATGCCGTATATTGAGCTCTCGAATATCAAACACTATGATATGTCGGTATCTCATAGTTTTTCAATCGAAAAAGGCGATACTTGTCAAATCATTGGTAAAAATGGAAGTGGAAAAACAACATTATTAAAGATTATTGCTGGTTTTATTCGTCCTAAAGAAGGGATATGCTTAAATCCTGCTAAAAAAGTATCCATCATGCCAGATATACTCTACTTACCACCTAATATGACGGTCTATATGTATTTGCATCATTTACATGAACTATTTCATGAAGATGTTGATAAACATTTATTTTATCTATTGGATTTACCTTTATCAAAAAAGATTTTTGAGTTATCACTCGGTCAAAAGCAAAAGTTAGCCATTTTACAATCGTTTATGGGTGAACCTGATCTTGTCTTATTAGACGAACCACTCAAAACATTAGATGCTCAAAGCAGAAAAGACATTATTGGTTATTTTAAATCGTCACATATTTCAATCATTTATACCTCTCATCACCTGATCAACGATCGCGTCATTAAGACGTATGCGTTATGATTGCTTGGTACAGCGATATGATCAAAAAACGTATGACAGTAAGTTTTTTGATCGTATGGGTTGTGTTTGCCATTATCACGTTAAAATATAACCGATTGTTATTTTTTACCCTCTATATTCCCATCATATACCCACTATTAATCGTGATTTTTTTATCCATATACATCCATCATCCGCATCTCATATTTTTATATGAAATACAAAAAAAACATGCAACAATCTTCTTTAAACAAATGTTATGGACAACATATCATGCGCTGATGTTGATGACATTATTCATGTTATGTCATGTTCTGATACTCATGAGTTATCGGATGACGTTTGATTTTAATGCGTTTATGATGCTACATTCATCAACGTTGTTTATCTATGGACTTTTCAATCCCTTAACAACAAAAATATTTTATAAGATAATAGGGTTTATGATCATCATTATAAGTCATCACTTTTTACTGGATTTACCGTCTTATCACAATATTTCATTTCTATTTTTAACTCATCCAAGTATGCATCAAAATTTGATTTTAATCGTTTCATTTTTGTTATTTCAATGGCTTCATTTTTTATCCATCAAAAAAAAAGTATTGTAAGTTGACATTGGTATGTGTTTTATGTATAATTGTCATGCAGTGGAAAGAAGCGTATGCTCGCCTGATGATACATTCATAGGCAAAAAGTCACGAAAAATACTTATTTTTCGTTATGAAAGCATACGTTCACACATGTGAACGTTTTTTTATGGAGGTAAGGTTTATTAGAAATTATTCAAGAGCAAAGCCAGTCAAACATATTGATCCGGTCAATGAATACATTGAATCAGAACAAGTACTCGTGATTGATGACCAAGGCGAAAAGCTTGGCGTATTAAATACGCAAACAGCCATTCAAATGGCATTTGAAAAAGAGTTAGATCTTGTTGTTGTATCACCAGGTTCTAAACCACCTGTTGCAAAATTCATGGACTATTCGAGATATCGCTACGAACAACAGCGTAAAGCGAAAGAAATGAAAAAGAAAACACAAGCAGTCGAACTCAAAGAAATCCGTTTATCACCAACCATTGATAAACATGACTTAGAAACAAAAAAATCACATTGTGTCAAGTTTTTACAAAAAGGACACAAAGTTAAATTATCCATTCGTTTCTTTGGTCGTATGATTACGCACATTGAAGTTGGTAAAACTGTGATGAACACATTTATAGAAATGATCCAAGACGTTGGAAGTCCGGATGGAAGACCATCCATGGATGGACGATCATTGATTGTGATTGTTTCACCAAATAAAACAAAAGGAGAATAACATGCCAAAACAAAAAACACATAGTGGCTTAAAAAAACGTATCAAAGTTACTGGTACTGGTAAACTTGTTCGTGGACAAGCTTACACAGGTCACTTAGCAATGAATAAAACAACAAAACAAAACAGACAATTAAGAGGTGAGGCTCAAGTATCAGATTCTGATAAAAAACGCATTAAAAGTCTCATTTCTAATATGTTATAAGGAGAACAACTATGCCAAGAGTTAAAGGTGGGACGGTTACGCGTAAACGTCGTAAAAAAATATTAAAATTAGCAAAAGGTTATGTAGGTTCTCGATCATTACTTTATCGTACAGCGCATGAACAAGTGATGAAATCACTCTCATACGCTTATAGAGACCGTAAACAACGTAAAAGAGAATTTAGAAAATTATGGATTCAACGTATTAATGCAGCTTCAAAACAATTAAATTTCAAGTACTCTTTACTTATCCATGGATTAGCACTTGCAAATGTAAAAGTGAACCGTAAAATGTTAGCGGATGTTGCAGTATCACATCCAGAAGATTTCAAAAAGTATGTTGAAATCGCTCAAGAAGCAATTAAAGGTAATTTACCTAAAGCAGTCAAAGTTAAAGTACAAGTCGTTGAAGAAAAAGCTCCTAAAGCTGAAGTCATCGAACCTGTTGAAAAAGTAGAATCTAAAGCAGTTGAACCAAAAAAAGAGGCTGCTCCTAAAGCACCTGCAGCTAAAAAACCTGCTGCAACAAAAGCAACCGCTGATAAAGCACCTGCAGCTAAAAAACCTGCTGCAACAAAAGCAACCGCTGATAAAGCACCTGCAGCTAAAAAACCTGCTACAGCAAAAGCAACTCCAGCAAAAAAACCAACTGCTACAAAAACAACTAAAAAAGACGCATAATCAATAAAAGAATGCAATTGCATTCTTTTTTTTGTATAATGAACGTATGAAAATAAGACTAATCACAAGTAGTATTATTTTAATCTTATTATTAATTACTTATCCAAGTTTATTATTATTTCTCGAACCTTATGGACAAGGGATTATTTCTGTCATTCTCATATGCATCATTGCGATGCTATCTTTTTTTGTCTTTAGCGGCTTAGATAAATTAATTGTGTATAGTATTTATATCTTCATCACCTTGTTTTTCTTATTTGCATTACCAAAAGAATATCAAGTTGTCACAGCCTTAACAGCAACGTTCATCATGATCATTCATCCATTATCGTCATTAGAAAAAAAACTTTCCAAAAACATAAATCCTAATTTAACGAATCCCATACAAATTCATTTAAGTGGCTCATATTGGCCTTATTTTGAGTACAGAAAATCAATGAAAGCTTTCTATCATTTGCCTCAATCTAAAAAATTGCACAATAATAAGTGGTATTTGTTGTTAAGACAATTTACAACGTTATTTTTGTTATTTTTTGCTGTATTCATCATCATTAATGAAACGTCTGCCATCATCAACGCGTTGGATAGTTTTGATTTGACACGTTTTATTAGTTTATATGTTGTATTTTGGTTTACACTCATGAGTTATTATTCATACAAGAAGGGATTTACAACAGTACTAAGAGCCTTAATGATTGGCATATTTCCAATGATTTTTTATGTATTAATCGTGGTTTCATTGGCACCATATTTTAAATTCCCGATGATGATCATGTTGTTGATTGTATTTTTATTTATTGTTGTTTTTGAATTCAATCGCTATTTTGAGCGTGTCAGTTTTGATGCATTTGATTACATTGATGAAAAAACACATCAACATGTTTATGCAAACTCATTATTTGAACCCATCATCTATAACGATACCTATATTTTATCCGCGCATTACTTAATCAAAATTTCACTCACAACCTTTCATCAACATTTGCGTCATATTTTAATGTATACAAACAAAAAACATATCATCCTTACCGCCTATGCTTATGGTGAAGAAATGTTACATTTATATGCAGATTTTCATTTTAAAGATCGACCTAAAGTTGATTTATTTAAAACATATTTAGAGTCTTTATTTATTGTAGGTATTCCTTATGAATTGATAGAAGATAAACATAAAAATGTATACGAAAAACGATTTTATCATCAATCATCCTACATCATTGCAAGAGCAAATCACTTATCTAAACAATTAGAAGATGTCTCAAATGAAAAAGTTGTTGTCATCTCACTCATGATGTATTTTGAAAATCAAGAAACATTATCAATCATTCAAAAAACATATCAATTTCAACTTTTAAAAGAAATGTCTACAGAATCATATTTCACAATAAAAATTGATTTACCCATGGTTAACAATCCACATCTTATCACGCAATCTGTTCGTGATGTTTTATCCCTTATGAATCAACATCAAGGACAATTCATACGAATATTGGTTTCTAAAATTTTATAAATCATGTTATAATACACTTAACCTAGAGAGACCCGTTAGAACCCAAAAAATGATATTGGGAATGAAAACTATGCAGGTGTGAATGCCAATTCTTGGAATCCCAAAGCATAGCAAAGCGTTTCCCACGTGAACATACCATGTTCTATCGCTTTCTAGGGGTTTTTTTATATAAAGGAGCGTAACGATGTCATTACTTAAATCACTCACCCAATTACCTGGTATTCCAGGACACGAATCACGAGTAAAAGCGTTCATAAAAGAAGCTTTAGTTAAAGAGAATGCTGACATTATCGAAGATAATTTAGGATCTCTGATTGCAAAAAAAGGTGACAAAGGTCCTAAGATTATGATTGCAGGTCATATGGATGAAATTGGACTTATTGTATCTTCTATTACAAACGAAGGATTTATTAAGTTTCAAACCGTTGGTGGATGGTTTTCCCAAGTCATGTTAGCACAGCTATGGGACATACATACAACCAAAGGAATTATAATTGGTGTTACTGGTATTACGCCACCCCATCTAATCCCTTTAGATCAACGAAGTAAAGCGATTCCAATGGATGATTTGTTTATTGACATTGGGGTTTCGTCAAAAGAGGAAGCACTTGAAAAAGGGTTAGAGCTTGGTCAAATGATTACGCCACATAATGATTATTATGAACTTGCAAATGAAAAGTATCATTTAGCAAAAGCATTTGATAATCGTGTCGGATCTTATGTTGTCCTTGAAGCATTCAAACGCTGTGATCCTAAAGAAGCACAACTTTATGCAACGTTTACTGTCCAAGAAGAAGTTGGACTAAGAGGTGCGAAAACAACAAGCTATATTGTTGAACCTGATTTAGCAATTTCAGTTGATACCGGTGTTGGAAATGATGTCCCTAAAGGTGACAAAAATGAACAAACACTTGGAAACGGACCACAAATTTACTTATTTGATCGCACAACCATTGGACATCCAAAATTAAGACGACATTTATTAACACTTGCAGAAAAAAATAAAATCCCAACACAACAACCCTTTATAAAACAAGGTGGAACAGATGCTGGTAATATGCATTTAGCCCATCGTGGTGCACCTGCTGTATCACTTGGTATTCCTACAAGATACATGCATTCGCATTATTCTATGATTCATACTGATGATGTTGAACATGCAATCCAGTTACTTGTAACATTTATTAATACTTGTACACAAGATACATTAGAATCCATTAAAAAATAGGCGAGAAACATTGCTTATTTTTTTTATACTTGGGTGTTATAATGAAATTACAGGAGACATCGAATGAAAGAAGCCATTAAAGTATCCAATATCACGTGTGCAAACTGTGCACAAACCATCACACATTATTTCAAAGACTTAGATGACATCCAAGCCGATGTTCATGTGACATCAAAACGTGTCACGTTTACATACAACGACGCAAAATATCAAACAGAAGATTTGGTACATCATTTAAGTATTATTGGGTATCATGCAGTGATGACATCAGAAGATGCAAAAAAGCAAAGAAGAAAAGATCGAATCGATCTTATGTTAGGGACGATTTTAACATTACCTTTACTTTATACCATGGTACATCACCTGGGCATTCCTTTAGGTGTGCCAAGTTGGCTCATGAATGGCTATGTACAATGGGCACTTTCTACACCGATTTTATTTTATGTCGGCAGACGTTTCTTTTTCCAAACATATCATCAAATAAAATCCAAAAACTTAGGGATGGATACGCTCGTCGTCATTGGTACAACAGCAGCATACTTCTTAAGTATTTATGAGACGATCACAATTTCTAACATGATGATGGCAAATTTGTATTTTGAAACAACAGCCGTCATTATTTGGATGGTACTCATCGGACATACCTTTGAAAATAGAGTCAAAGAAAAAACGTCTGATGAACTCTTTACATTGATGTCAATGGGTGCAAAAGAAGCAAGAATCAAAACGAAAGATGGACTCGTGATGATGCCAATGAGTCAAGTAAAATTACACGATATCGTTGTCGTACTTGCGAACGAAAAAATACCTGTTGATGGAAAAATAGTTTCCGGACAAACCTATATTGATGAACAAATGTTAACTGGTGAATCAATGCCAGTCGTGAAAACCATTGGACAAGATGTTTATGGTGCCACTCTAAATATGATGGAAACCATTGAAGTTGAAGTTCTCAAAGAAGGCCATGAAACCATGCTTCAATCCATTATTAACACTGTGATGGAAACCGCCTTAATCAAACCAAAAATACAACGAGTAGCAGATCAAATTGCACGTTTGTTTGTTCCCATTGTTGTTGTGATTGCATTAATAACAATGATGGCTTGGACACTCATAAGTCCTAATCATTTTAATGATGGTATCAAAGCAACCATTGCTGTACTCGTGATTAGTTGTCCTTGTGCGTTAGGCTTAGCGACACCAACTTCTATTTCGGTTGCAAGTGGGATTGCCTTTAAAAGAGGTATTTTATATAAAGGTGGTGCATTTTTTGAACAAGCACAACAACTCAATGCAATCGCTTTTGATAAAACAGGAACACTCACAAAAGGAGAACCTCAAGTCGTCCATGTAAAAGGTGACGTCTTAAGTATTGCTGCATCCCTAGAATATCATGCAAATCATCCACTTGCCAAAGCGGTGATAAAGGCGCATCAAGGAGAAATCCTTGAAGCAAAAGATATGGAAATCATCATTGGAAAAGGTCTTGTTGGAACCATTAATCATACGACATATAAAATTGGTTCAAAATCATTTATCGCTTCTTTCAACATTGAACTAAACGATGACACTGAACATTTCCATAACGAAGGTAAAACAGTGATCTATGTTTCAAATGAGACAACATGCTTAGGCTATTTAGTCATTGAAGATACCATTAAAGAAGATGCAAAAAAATTAATTGATGAACTTTTAAGAAGAAATATCACACCCATTATGATCACCGGCGATCATCAAAAAACAGCACAAACCATCGCCAAACAACTTGGCATCGAAACATTTTATGCAGAAGTACTTCCTCAAGACAAAGCAAACATCATTCAAAACCTCCAAAATGAAGGCTATCATGTTGCATTTGTAGGAGACGGCATGAATGATGCACCGGCGCTCACAATGGCACATGTAGGATTTGCCGTTCATAGTGGACATGATGTTGCACTTGATGCCTCTGATGTCACGTTAATGTCTGCTGAATTAAAACTCGTCGTTGATGCACTGGATTTATCAAAATCAACCCTTAACAACATTAAACTTAATTTCTTGTGGGCATTTTCATACAATATTATATTAATTCCTGTCGCTGCATTTGGATTTTTAGATCCAACATTAGCCGGCATTGGAATGGCGTTTTCGTCAATCATGGTTGTATTGAATGCATTAAGCTTAAAACGTTTTAAATTTATTAAATTATCATAAGGAGATAACAATGAAAATAAAAGTGACCAATATGACATGCCAACATTGTGTGAGAACCATTCAAATGGCACTCATTAAACATAAAATAATTGCGGATATTCGATTAGAAGACCAAATTGTTGATGTTAAGTCAGACGTTTTAGAATCAAAAGTAAAAACTGTCATTCATGAAGCTGGCTACGAAACAGCATGAGGATTACAACAGGGCTATATAAAGGTAGAGTGTTAAAACGTGTAGGAACTGTTGAAACGAGAGAAACATCAAATGTTGTTAAGCAAGCTGTATTTAATATTTTGTTTGATGTAACAAATCATGTTGTGTTAGATATCTTTGCGGGTTCAGGACAATATGGTTTTGAGTCGATAAGCCGAGGGGCGAAAAAAGCCATCTTTATTGATCATCAAAAACAAGCATCCATGACAATCTTAGATAATGCATCCATGCTTCAATGCCAAGACAAGGTTGAAATTTTTGAACAACCTGTGACGCAAAAAGTATTTCAAATGATCACCGATGAGATTGATACAATCTTCATCGATCCACCTTACAACTATCAAGATTATGAAAAACTATTACGCATCATTCCTAACGCACAATATGTCATTATCGAAACACAAAAAAAGACCCAACTTAACGATGTGATTGGGCCTTATCATAAACGTAAAGAAAAAACATATGGCATTAAAAAAGTTTATTTATTTGAATTACTTTAAACGCTTCAAACGAGGCGTTTTTTCTTTAAATGTAATAGAAACAAATTGATATTTTTTTAATTCTCCTAAAAACTCATAATGGAATTCAATTCGCGTTGCATTTGAAAAGATTGATGGATGCAATTGATCAACAGGAAGCATGTAAAGATGCGTTTTAATGCGATTTTCATACATCACACCAACATAATCTATGATGTAATCATCAGATTGAAAGAAATCAACAGGCGCGTATTTCAATACTTTTTTAGGAATTGGATATTCATAGAGCTGTTTCTCATTTTTTCCAACGATTAAATATACGTTTTCTTCCTTCACATAAAAAATAAGAATGAATGAGATGACATTAAAAAGCAATAAAAAGACATATAGGATTAGATCACTACCAATCAATACATAAAGTAGGATTGCCAGAAACCAAGTAATCGATGTTAATGCAATAAAGAATATTTGATCCGCGTATTTTGTTCTAAACTGCGTGTCCATGCCTTTAAGTTTTTTAGGTTTTAAAATTTGATTGCGATCATAGACATACACATACAATATAAGACTTAGAATTGACGCGATCACATTAATGATATACGTTGCTGTTGTTATGTTAGTTACTAAAAGAAAAATATGATAAATAACCGATATGATTAATGCATAACGACCATACTTAGTATTTCTAAAGATAAGTCGTATAATATAGCCAATAAAAAAAAGACGAATCATGGTGATGAGCAATTGCATAAAGATAATAATCAAAAACACAAGAAATACCTCATTTCACTTGTATTTTAGCATAACTTCTTATAAAATATGAATAGAAATGAGGGAAGTAATGAATATATCAGTCGTTTTATTTATTGTCATCATCGTGTTAGTATTACTTGCAGGTGGCGTGATTGGTTTTTTCTTAGCAAGAGCTTGGTTTAAACGATACCTAGAAAAAAATCCACCAGTCAATGAAAACATGATCAAAGAAATGATGCGTCAAATGGGAAGAACTGCTTCTCAAAAACAAGTGAATCAAATTTTAAACTCTATGAATCAATATAAATAAAAACGCGATGAGATCGCGTTTTTTTTATTTTCGTTTTTTGAAGATAAATTCTTTACCTTGCCCAAGTTTTTTTAAGTTAGAGATGTGTCTGTAAAATATCAACACTGCAATTAAAACAATGACAAGTGATTCAAGTGCATATGTCTCCAATCCTTTATTTGTCAGTCCAGCAAAAAAGTCAGGAAATAAACTATATAACACAGGTCGGATGATCATAAGAAGTAATGTAATGCCTGCAGCAGATAACGACGCAACAGATACAATACGATTTTTAAGGAATACTGCAACAAAGGTAATGATGGCAGCAAGTGCGATGAGTGGTTCAATAAATAAGATAACACCTGCTGATGTGGCCATCGCTTTTCCACCTTTAAATCCGATGTAGACGGGATAAACATGTCCGATGACTGCAACAAACCCATATAAGATTTCAGTATTGAAAACACCTAAAATATAAAATTGTTCCCATTTAAATACCCAAAGTAGTCCCATGACGAAACCACCTTTTAAAAAGTCAAAAATAAACGCCCAAATGCCGATTTTAAATCCTAAGACACGAACCGCATTAGTTGCTCCAGTATTGCCTGAACCGTGCTGACGTATGTCGATACCCTTGAATACCTTACCTAAAATAAGACCCGTTGGGATTGACCCTAAAATATATGATAATAAGACGAGTAAGATGATATAAATAATTTGCATGTTTAGTACCCCGGATATTATTATAACATAACTCAAAAAAAATAATGAAACACGATTTTCAATAAATAATCGCATTATTATTTATTTTTTGTTATAATTAAATAGATAAATCTAGGAGAAACATATGCAACAGTACGATGAATCATCCATTCAAATACTAGAAGGTTTAAAAGCAGTTAGAAAAAGACCAGGGATGTACATTGGGTCCACTGATGGACGTGGTTTACATCATTTAGTTTGGGAAATCATGGATAATGCCATTGATGAAGCCTTATCAGGTCATGGAAAACAAATTAAACTGACGATCAAACAAGATAACTCCATTATGATTGAAGATCATGGACGTGGGATACCGTATAAAATGCATGCTTCTGGAAAACCAACAACAGAAGTTATTTTTATGACGCTTCATGCGGGTGGGAAATTTTCCGAATCTGGTGGCTATAAAGTTTCTGGAGGATTACACGGCGTCGGATCATCTGTTGTTAATGCGCTCTCACAATATTTAGATTTAACCATTTATCGCGATGGTGGAATATGGCATCAACGATTTGAAGAAGGCGGTACAAAGGTATCGTCACTTGAAAATTTAGGTAATACAAAAAAAACAGGGACTACGATCACCTTTAAACCTGACCCATCGATATTCTCAACGACGCTTTTTTCTTTTGATCAAATTAAAGAACGCATGCGTGAGACTGCATTTCTAATTAAAGGTCTTGAAATGGTTGCAATTGATGAAAGAAATCAACAAAAAGAAGTCTTTCTATATGAAGAAGGTATTAAAGCGTTTGTGCATTTCGTCAACGGAGATGAAAAAGGTTTACACGAGACGATTTATTTTGAAGGCACACATACACCATCTAAAAAACAGCATGGCATTGAAGTAGAAATTGCCATGCAGTTCACAAGTAATTACAATGAGCAACTCTTTTCATTTGTCAATAACGTGCGAACCAAAGATGGTGGTACGCACGAAAGCGGCTTTCGTACTGCTTTAACAAGAGCGCTTAATGATTATGCCAGAAAGTATCAACTCATTAAAGAAAAGGATTCTAATTTAGAAGGTACTGACATTAGAGAGGGTCTTACAACGGTTATCTCTTTACGTGTACCAGAAGATTTATTAGAATTTGAAGGTCAAACAAAAGGAAAACTAGGAACACCTGATGCGAGAACTGCAACTGATAATGTTGTATATGAACACATCACAACATATTTAGAAGAAAATAAAACCGTTGCCTATACCATCATTGATCGTGCACAATTCGCTCAAAAAGCGAGAGAAGCTGCAAGAAAAGCACGAGATGAAGCACGAACTGGAAAAATAAAAAGTAAAAAAGATGTATCGTTATCAGGTAAGTTATCGCCTGCACAATCAAAAGATAAGACGATTAATGAGTTATTTTTAGTCGAGGGTGATTCTGCAGGCGGTTCAGCAAAACAAGGAAGAAATCGACGTTTTCAAGCGATTTTACCATTACGTGGAAAAGTTATCAATACAGAAAAAGCAACATTAGAGTCTGTGTTGAAAAATGAAGAAATTGGGACCATTATTCATACAATTGGTGCTGATTTTGGTATTAATTTCAATGTTGAGCAATGCCAATATCACAAAGTGATTATTATGACCGATGCAGATACTGATGGTGCGCATATTCAAGTATTACTCATGACGTTTTTCTTTAGATTCATGCGTCCCCTCATTGAACACGGGAAATTATTTATCGCACAGCCACCATTTTATAAACTGACAAAAAAAGGATCAAAATCAAAAGCTGTAATTTATGCATGGAGTGATGAAGAACTCAAAACATATTTACGCAAAGGTCAATATTCAATACAAAGGTTTAAAGGTCTTGGAGAAATGAATGCAGATCAACTTTGGGAGACTACGATGAATCCAAAATCTCGAAAACTTATTCAAGTCACCATCGATGATTTAAATGTTTCTGATAAACAACTATCCGTACTTATGGGAGACGATGTTACACCACGAAGAGCTTGGATAGAAGATCATATTGACTTTGAAGTGACAGATGACTTTGATCCAAACTTAGGAGCGATCGATGCCTAAATTAAAAGATACATTAGATACCTTTGTAGAAACACTTCTTCAAGAATCATTTGAGGATATTTTAGCTGACCGTTTTGGTAGATATTCAAAATATATCATCCAAGATCGTGCGTTACCTGATGCAAGAGATGGTCTCAAACCTGTTCAAAGACGCATTTTATATGCGATGCAACAACTTGGAATGACCAGTACCCAGCCTTATAAAAAATCCGCCAGAATTGCTGGAGAAGTCATGGGTAAATATCACCCACATGGTGATTCGTCTATTTATGAAGCGATGGTACGACTCTCACAAGACTTTAAAATGCACATGCCACTCATCGACATGCATGGTAACAATGGATCCATAGATGGTGATAGTGCTGCTGCAATGCGATATACAGAAGCTAGACTATCGAAAGCTGCAGAACTTTTACTTCAAGATATCAACTCGAGAACCGTACCGCTTGTTCCAAACTTTGATGATGAAGAAGTTGAACCAACCGTATTACCTGCAAAGTTCCCAAACTTACTTATCAACGGTGCAACAGGGATCTCTGCTGGTTATGCTACAAAAATTCCACCTCATAACATTCATGAGGTGATTTCAGCAACCATTGCACTCATCAAAAATGATCAACTCACGACGCAAGATTTAATGAAATACATTAAAGGTCCTGACTTTCCTACAGGTGGACTTGTTCAAGGTCTTGATGGCATTTTCCAAGCATTAGATACTGGTTCTGGTAAAGTTGTGTTAAGAGCAAGTTATCATATTGAAGAAATTAAAAAAGATCAACAACGACTTGTTATTGATGAAATACCTTATGAGGTCAATAAAGCTGATCTCGTTAAAAATATTGATGCACTAAGAGTCAATAAAAAACTGGATGACTTATATGAGATACGTGATGAATCTGATCAAGAAGGCTTACGAATCGCAATCGATCTCAAAAAAGGAAGACAACCTGATTTATCCATTAACTATTTATTTAAACATACAGACTTACAAGTCAATTATCATTATAATATGGTTGCAATCCTTAATCACCGTCCAGAACAAGTCGGTATTATACCCATATTAAAAACATATATTTATCATCAAAAAGATGTTGTTACAAATAAAACAAATTATGATTTAAAACGTGCATCGATTCGCCTTCATATTGTTGAAGGTCTTATTCGCATGGTTTCAATCATTAATGATATTATTGAAATCATTCGAGCATCAAAAAATAAACAAGATGCAAAAGATAATATCATTGAGAAGTTTTCATTTTCTACTGAACAAGCAGAAGCCATTGTAACCTTACAACTTTATCGACTTTCGAATACGGATATTACCTCTTTACAATCAGAATCTACTGAACTTCAAGAAAAAATCAATTACTATCACTCCATATTAAATTCAGATGAAAAATTATCTGAGGTGATTATTTCTGAACTTGAATCAACAAGTAAACTCATTGGTTTAAAGCGTCGCTCCCTGATCGAAGAACATGTTGAAACAATTAAAATTGATGAGAAAGATTTAATTGTTGAAGAAAACGTCATGATTGGATTTACGCGTGATGGTTATTTAAAACGTTCTAATTTGAAAAGTTTTCAATTATCCAATCAAGCCGGACTTAAATCAGAAGATACACTCATATTCCAAGAAGAACTTACAACACTCCATCACTTAATCATTTTCACGAATTTAGGGAATTTTGCATTTATTCCTGTTTACAAGATTGATGATCAAAAATGGAAAGATCTTGGTATATACATCAACAACATCGTGCCTTTTGAAGAAGGCGAAATGGCCATCAAAATATTTGCATTTAAAACATTTACACCTGATCAAACATTTGTTTTAGTAACGACTCAAGGCCAAATTAAACATGTCACATTAGATCAATTTGAAATGATTCGGTACCAAAAGACAACACGCTGTATGGTTTTAGATGATGGTGATGTATTAGCAGACGTGAGTTTAGCAATGCAACACTATATTTCTGTGATTACAAAAAATGGCATCATGCTTAATATGTCTAGAGATGATGTCCCTTATTACGGATTATCTGCACGTGGTGTCAAAGCAATTAAATTAGCTGATGATGATTACATCACAGCGGTTGCGACATTCAACATTGAAGACGATTTACATATGGTTTCTTCAAGAGGTCACCTTATCACGTTAAAGGCATCAGAGTTGCCATTATCAAAACGCTTCAGAAAAGGATTTACTGCCATTGAAGAAGTGAAGTCTCAACCACACATCATTCATTATATGAAAGCAACACCTCAAACCATTAAAGATGATGTGATGTTACAATCTTTCAGTGATCAATCACAAATAAAAGAACCATTAAAAGGGTTAATTGCGAAAGAAAACAAGTTTGGAAAACCGCTTTTCAAAGGCAAAAAAGAAATGCATCTACAAACTTATATTTATTTTGAAGAAACCGATACATATCAACAAATCATTAAAGATTCTCAATCAAATGAACCGTCAATGAAACATGAAGATAACCATGACGCTCAACCAATGATGAATCAAGAACCAACGTTATCTGAAGCTACTTCAAAAGAAGAAAAAATGTCTCAAAAAGTCACTTCAAAAGAAACTTTGATAAAAAAAGAGACCCCAAAAGAGTCTAGTAAACAAGATATTCCGAAAAAAACGGAAAGCATTCAACGCTTGTCGTTGTTTGATGATGACGATATATGAAAAACAAATTAGATATGTTTATCGAAACACCTGTCACGCTAGAAACGTTAATGAACGATCATCATATGTTTGGGTATTGCGCCAATGTGAACGGTCGTTTAAAAGAGTTATCCCACGTTGTTCAGGGTCAACAACACATCGTTTTTCTTCATTTAGATCATGATGAAGCCATGCGTGTATATGAAACATCATTACGTTTTTTAATCGTTTATGCAGCGTATTTAATTGATCCTAATATTCAAATCACATTCAATTATTCCATTTCACGATCAATTTATTTAGATGTTGAAAAATCTAGTACACCTTTAACGACATTTTTTGAACAACTTAAAACGACATTGAAACAAATTGTAGAGAGAAATGAACCAATTCAGCGTATTCAAATGTCAAAAGAAGAAGCAAAACATTATTATGACACACATGGCTTATCGTATAAGACAGAGCTCTTTGAAATTCGTAAAGAAACATTAATCAACGCGTATCAAATCAATGACTATATCAATTATTTGTATGGTTATATGGTACCCGCATCAGGTTATATAAAAGACTATGAACTGTTTATATATAAAAATGGATTGATGTTACAGTATCCTAGAGCTGAATTTGGCGCAAAAATACCGCCATTTAAAGATGACTACGTTTATAAAAATGCATTAAAAAGTATTGCGCAATGGGCGAAAATCATACAAGGGGATACCATCGATAAAGTCAATAAGTATGCCGCGCATCGAAGTACTTCAGTCTCGCTTATTCAAATGAGTGAATCCAAACACTCAGCAATGCTTTATGAACTCGCAGAAGATATTGCCTTACGATATCACGATCTTAAACTTATTGGCATTGCAGGACCGTCTTCATCTGGAAAAACAACATTCGCAAGAAGACTTCAAATTGAACTCCAAGCACGAGGATTAAGTCCAGTTGCCATTTCCATCGATGATTATTATTTACACCCAGATGATGTTCCAAAAAATGAAGATGGTTCACCAGATTTAGAACATATTGAATCTCTTGATCTTGTACAATTTAATCATGATTTAAAATCTCTCATCGAAGGAAAAGAAGTAACTTTACCGCATTTTGACTTTAAAACTAAATCACGGAAACAAGGTAAAACACTTCAACTGAATCAAAATGAAGTCATTTTGATTGAAGGCATTCATGCTTTAAATCAACGATTAACCGAAACATTAACACGAGACCTTAAATATTTTATCTATATTGCGCCACAAACACAACTTCATATCGATAAACATACACCAATTCGAGTTTCAGATATGCGATTATTAAGACGTATTGTAAGAGATGCTGTCTATCGTGATACATCAGCAGAAGAAACCATGGATATGTGGGCTTCAGTAAGGCAAGGTGAATTTAAATGGATCTACGATCATCAACAACATGCAGACTATACATTTAATAGTGAACTCGCATATGAACTTGCCGTCTTAAAAAAACATGCCATCCACCGTTTAGAGAGCATTGATCGACATAGTCCTTATTTTATGAAAGCCAATTATTTATTAAAATTTCTAAAATATTTTAAAGATATAGATGATGCACTTGTTCCAAATCATTCGCTCATAAGAGAATTTATAGGTGGGAGTGTCTTTGAATGAAAGCTTTAAATAATATCAATCGAATTCAAATCTCAAATAATGTTTTAAAGATGATTTTGTCACTATATGAAAAAAAAGGTGCAAGTTTTTATCATGATAGCATCTTAAAAAAAGATGCGGATGCCTTTAAACGTAAAAATATCGAAGAGAATTTAGTCGCAATTTATAAAATGCTTCAGTTTGATGTAACAGATGCACGTTTAAGTTCTTTAGTTAAAAAAGACTTAACCGCAAAAAACAAAACAGAACAACGCATGCAAAATATCAAACGCATCATTGAACTTATTCATGAACATGAAGATATTGAACTTACCATATCTGAATTTACCGATTTAACAAAGTTATTATCAAAAAATTTGGATCAAAATCAATATAATATGACTGTGATTGAAGGCGAAGCACTTCTGAATCAAAAGAAAATTTCAAGAAGAGAAGACTTAGAAGTATTATTAGAGTTAACAAATAAGCTTATTAAGAAAAAAGATGTTCCCGTCACACATTTAATTGCGAATTTTTATGTTGATTTTATGAATTTAAATATCTTTAAACATGATAATGATCTCATTGGACTCTTTATGATGTATGCGATGTTAACTGAACACTTTAAAGCGTTACGATACGTGCCATTTTTTAGTTATTTTCATCAATACTATCAAGCCTTTAAACAAGCTGAAATTGCAGCGTCGTATTATTGGAATAATGGGTATGCACAAACAGAATTTTTAACACAAATCTTACTTGATGTGTTAAACTTATGCTATGAAGAGATTGATAAACGTGTTCATACATATCAATTCGAAGTAAAACTCAATAAGACTGATTCGATTGAAAATACCATTTATAAACTCCCTGAGTTATTTTCTAAAGACGATGTGCGTTTAAAACATCCAACAGTGAGTAATGCAACCATCGATCGCACACTAGCACGATTAAGGGATGAAGGTAAAATCAGACCTTTAGGAAAAGGTCGCTCAACAAAATGGCAACAACTCATTGAAAAACAACCTTACACAAAAATCAAACAACTCTCGTTATTTGGGGATGACTTATGACAATCATGGAAAAAATAAAAGTATTACGTGATGAAACTGGACTTTCGTTATCGCATATTAAAAAAGCAGTTGAAGATTCAAACACACTTGATGAAGCACGAAGTTTATTATCTCAATTACGTATTCAAGATCAACACAGTCAAGTTGCAAAAAAAGGCATGGTTCGTGTTGTTTCTAGAGATAATATCGCAATATTATATGAAGTGAATGCGCTGACCGATTTTGTTACAAAGCATGAAACGTTCATTCAATTTGTAGAAGACTTAGGCATACTACTCATAGACCATCCTAATATCGATGTCCATGATATTAAAAATCTTATGATTGGAAACCAAACTTTAGAAGATTATCGACAAAAAGTTGAAACAGTGATCGCTGAACGTGTTGTCATCTCTAGAGTGTCGACAATAGAAAAAACAAACGATCAAACATTTGGTATTTATATGCATTATAATGACAGTAGTGCTGCAGTTGTTGTACTAGAAAACGATCCATCATCCATTCAAGAACACGCGAATCAAGTCGCAAAGCAAGTCACAGCACTTGGTGCTTTGTACCCTAAATGGAAACAAACCATTATTGATCAAGTGCTTCAATCGGATCTTTTAGGACAATCCATCACAGTTTCAGATTATTTAGCGCAACATCATACACAATTGTTACATGCAACAAGATATGAACTCGGAGAAAGCATGCAAGAACATTTAAGTTGCAGTTTAGTTGCAGATACGTTTTGCCAAACTTCGATAAAGGAGGAAGTATAGGTTATGTTTGACCGTAACATGGGAAATGCAGATAGAATCATTAGGCTGATTTTAGCACTTGTTATTACAGTATTTGCATTTGTCTTAGAACTTTATCCACTCATTGTTGTAAGTGTCTTATTACTCGTTACAGTGCTCACATCTTTTTGTGGTATTTATAAGATATTTGGACTTACAACATGTAAAACTGATTTAGAAGAAAAAAAGTGATCAAGGATCATTTTTTTTTATTTAAAATAACATAATTAAAATTTATTTCCATGTTTTTGATACAATAAGATTGAAAGATAACAAGGTGATCACATGTCAATTAATATATCTGGAATTGGGTATTATGTACCTGATAAAGTCATTCCAAATACATGGTTTGAAGATAAAATAGAAACAACAGATGCTTGGATTTATGAGAAAGTAGGCATCAAAGAACGTCGGATGGCAGATCCGAATCAAACCACATCCGATTTAGCAGTCGAGGCGTCATTAAAAGCAATTAAAGATGCACAATTAACAATCGATGATATTGATTTAATTGTCTTAGCAACATCGTCACCAGATATGATTCAACCTCCAACAGCATCCATCGTTCAAGGTAAACTTAAAGCACATCGTGCTGCAGCTTATGATGTCGGCGCAGTTTGTGCTGGATTTGTTTTTGCATTAAATACTGCGTATGCCATGCAAAAAACATTCAATTATCGACATGTTTTAGTCATTGGTGCGGAAACCTATTCTAGAATTCTTGATTATAAAGACCGAACAACATGTGTTTATTTCGGTGATGGCGCAGGTGCTGTTGTATTAAGTCAATCTCAAGATGAAGGTGGGATTCAAGAAGGCTATTTAATGACCGAGGGTGATAAAAACGATGTGATTCGATTTCAAGGTGGTGCAGCTTCATTCCCTACAACATTAGAAACCATCGCGAATAATCTTCATCGTTTTGAAATGCAAGGAAGAAAAGTATGGGATTTTGCAGTACGTGTCCTTCCATATGCAACCGAACAAGTGTTATTAAAGGCACATAAAAAAATAAGTGATTTGGATTTTATCATTTTCCATCAGGCGAATATCAATATCATTCGACATGGATTACATTCACTTGGCATGAACGAAGATAAAACACATACTACGATCAAACATTTCGGAAATACCTCTGGTGCATCCATTGTCATTACACTCGCAGATGCTTATGAGAAAAACTTAATTAAAAAAGGAGACCTCATCGCACTTGTTGGATTTGGCGGTGGATTATCCTATGGTGCAACACTGTTAACTTGGGTGAAGTAAATGGGGCAAATCATTCCTATTGAAGATTTGATGAAACTCATTAAGAATCATCAAAACATCGTCATTTCTATGGCTGCAGCAGAGCCTCAAACATTTTTAAGTCAGTTACATTTGATCGAGCATGATGTCCACTTGATGAATTGTCTACCACTCGCAACCATGTATGAAAAAGCGGAGCAACTACAACACATTCATTTTGATTCGCTATTTTATAGCGGTCATATGAGACGTTTGAGTCAAAAACATCCAAATGTATCTTATATACCAAGTCATCTTCATGCGTCTGGTATCAATAGGATGAATGTCGTTGCGCCAGATATGTTTATCGGAACAGGTTCAAAGCATCCTCACAATGAAACAGTCTCTCTAAGCCTAAGTAATGTTTATGAAATGGAAGCTTTTCAACGCGCAAAAATTAAGATTATTGAATTAAACGAAAAGATGCCATATGTATATGGTGATCATAGTATCAGCTTAAACGACATTGATTACATCATTGAAACAAATTATGTACCGAATGAAATAAATTATGAGACAGAAGATGAAAGAGATACAATCATTGGAAAATTGATTGCAGAGCATATTGAAGATGATTCCACATTACAATTTGGCATCGGCTCAATTCCTAATGCAGTAGCAAAAGCCTTAAAAGATAAAAAAAATCTAGGTATACACACAGAGATGCTTTCAGATGGCCTTGTACAATTAATTAAGCAAGGTGTTGTTACAGGTACTAAAAAAACACTATATCCTAATAAACATGTATGCAGTTTCATATTAGGAACAAAAGCATTATATGAGTATGTTAATCTGAATGAAGACATCTTACTGATGAATGCAAATCATGTAAACGATCCTTATGTGATTGGTCAAAACGAGAAACAAATTTCAATCAATACAACCATCGAAATTGATCTCACTGGACAATGCAACAGTGAAACCTTGCACCATCAACATTACAGTGGAACGGGTGGACAATCTGACACAGCCATTGGTGCACAACGATCCTATAACGGAAAAAGTTTTATCGCACTTCATTCAACAACATATAAAAAAGATCAACAAGGTAATCGTGTGATGGTCTCAAAAATCGTTCCAAAATTTACGAATGGTGAAAGTGTTACCTTATCACGAAATGATATCGATTATGTCGTTACAGAATATGGTATTCAAAAACTCAAAGGTTATACAATCAAAGAACGCATATACAAACTCATTTCAATAGCACATCCAAATTTTAGAGACCAACTTTTAAAAGATGCAAAAAAAATATTTAACATATAATTAAATTAAGATAAAGTTGACATCATTTGATGTCGACTTTTTTTATCATTAAAGAAGAAGAAAAAGTTTAAAAATATCAAACAAACACATAAGAAAGACTAATATATATATTAAAAGTTTTTCCTCTTTAAAAACGTTTTGATAATAGCCATAAACATTACATAATTTCAAATATGAGTATGTTTAATGATAAGAGAAGCAAAAATATCGTTTATTTAAATATAGAAACCTCAGAATATAATGGTGATTAACATGTCAAACAACTACTTTTACAAAATCAATTTAGTTCGCATAATATATATTATGTTAACTAATGGATATGATATTAACTGTGCGGTTAAATTATTGAGTGTTGAAATGTTGATAACTTTTATTGCAATAATTTTCGCTTCTTAAAAATCTAGTGTGTCTTTCCTATGATTTTATAGATCATGTTTTTTAACTGTTTAAGTTATAATAAAATTAAACACGAATGAGGTCAAAAAATGCGAAAAAAAATATTACTAATTCTTACTGGTGGAACAATCTCAATGGATCATCATAAAGATTTATCTTCTGATGTTTTACAATTTCAAAAACAACATTTAGTAAATCTTGGTCATAGTATTTTAAATGATGTTGATATTGATTCGCATGTTTTATCAATGAAACCTTCGCCACAGATGACACCGTATGATATGTTAGAAATTTCTAATTATATTTCTTCTCAACTTCAAAAAAATTTGTATGATGGTTATGTCATTACGCATGGAACGGATACTTTAGAGGAAACGGCATTCTTTTTAGATTTATTTTTTAATGATTTAGAAGTTCCAATTATTGTGACTGGATCGATGAGAAATTATTCTGACATTGCTTATGATGGCATGAATAATATTGTATCTTCGATACTCGTTGCTGCAAATCATCATTCTAAAAATAAAGGTGTGTTAGTGGTTCTTAATGATACAATTCATCACCCTTATGAAGTTACGAAATCTCATACCGTGTCTCTAGATACATTTCAGTCACTCGAATTTGGTCCAATCGGTGTTGTAGATGATCAAGAAATTGTTTATTATCGTGAATTTAAAAAAAGGTTTTATCTTCCGAAACTTGAAAAATTAACGAAGAACGTTGCGATATATAAAACATATACTGGAGATGATGGCGCAATCTTAAAACATTATACTTCAATGGATGGACTTATTATAGAGGGATTCGGTCGTGGTAATGTTCCTGAAAAAATTGTTGATGCTATTAAAACACTCATTGATCAAGGTGTTACAATTATGATTTCTTCACGAGTTCCAAAAGGTAGACCTTTTGCAACATATCCATATCATGGCGGCGCGCAGCAACTCGTTGATATGGGTTGTTATTTATCGCCTCATATCAATACTCAGAAAGCTCGAATATTGTTACTATTTGCTTTATGTACAAACACTTCAATAAAAAGCCTCACCATTTAAGGTGAGGTTTTATTTTTATTTGAGATGATTTAAAAAGGATGTTCCGATGACTGGCATTTCAACATTGAAATTATCTGCAATGGTTGCGCCAAGATCAGCAAATGTTGATCGCGTACCGAGGTGTAATCCTTCTTTAATATGTTTGTGATAACAAATAATGGGTACAAATTCTCTCGTATGATCTGTTCCGTGATGTGTTGGATCATTACCATGATCAGCCGTTAATATCAGTAAATCGTCATCATTTAATGCTTCCATCAGTGGTTTTAATTGAACATCAAATGCTTCAATGGCTTGTCCATAACCAATAGGATCTCTGCGATGACCGTATAGCGCATCAAAATCAACAAGGTTTAAAAAGCATAAACCTTCAAATTCTTGTTTTGTGTATCTGATGATTTTTTCCATCCCATCTTCATTCGAAATGGTTTTTTCGTATGAAGTGATCCCATAGCCATCAAAAATATCATTGATCTTGCCTAATGCAATCACATCTTTATGACCATCTTCTAAAAAATTTAGCACTGTTTTTTCAAAAGGTTTAAGCGCATAATCATGTCTATTTGATGTTCTTTTAAAATTATCTTTATTGGTTCCAATAAATGGTCTTGTGATGATGCGACCGACTTTCCATTTCGGTTCCATCATGATATCACGTGCAATCTTAGAAATTTCATATTGTCGTTGTATTGGAATGATGTCTTCATGCATTGCAATTTGTAAAACGGAGTCTGCACTTGTATAAACAATAAGATCGCCTGTTTTCATATGATGCTCACCATATGTTTTAATGATTTCTGTGCCTGAGGCTGAAACATTACCGACAATGTGATGTCCCGTTTTTTCTTCTAATAGTTGAATTAAGTCTTCAGGAAAACCAGTCTCTGTAAATGTCTGAAATGGTTGTGTGATTTGAAGTCCCATGAGTTCCCAATGTCCAGTCATGGTATCTTTCCCTAGTGAAATCTCACGCATTTTTCCAACATGTGCAAGTGGTTTAGAAACACTTACTAATCCTTTGACAGGGGTAATATTTCCATAACCTAACGATGTTAAATGAGGGATATTGAGTGGATACTTTTCTATAATATGGCCGATTGTATGTGATCCAAGATCGTTGAATTTTTCAGCGTCTTCTTGTTCACCGATTCCGAGTGAATCTAATACAATTAAAAATATACGTTTAAACATTATTACTCCTTTGAACGTGGATGTGTTTCATCATACATGTTCTTTAACGTTTTTTGATTCAAATGGGTATATATTTGAGTTGTGGATATGTTTTCATGACCTAAAAGCATTTGTAGAGATCTTAAGTCCATGCCATTTTCTAATAAATGCGTTGCAAAAGCATGACGTAAAGTATGTGGAGAAACATCATCTTTACCAATCGTTTCTCCCCATTTTTTTAGCAACTTATAAAAGCCAACTCTTGATAATGGATTGCCTAAATGATTTAAAAATAAATAAGGTGATTGGTACTTGTTTAAGTGTGGCCTCGCATCTTTTAAATAAACCGTGATGGCATAATGTGCCATCTGAGAAATTGGAACTTCTCGTTCTTTATTCCCTTTACCAATGACATGAACATACATATGATTTAAATGTATGTCTTTTGTCGTAAGCTCTAATAATTCAGAAACGCGTAAACCAGAACCATAAATGAGTTCTATTAACGCAATGTTTCTTTTAGCTAAAACCGAGTCACCTTGGACATGCTCTAATAAATCAAGCACTTGTTTGATACTCATGGTTGATGGTAAATGTTTGACTTTTTTAGGTGTTTTAATATGTCTTGCAACATCAACATCGATCATGCGTTCAAGCATCAAAAACTTGATAAACATTTTTATAGATGACAATTTTCTTGCAACGGAGGTTGCTTGATAACTTTTGGATAAACTTTTTATATAAGATTCAATATGCGTTTTTTCAATGTGATCAACTTTTTTGACATCATGGTACTTACTTGTGAACGTAAAAAAATTTTGACAATCTCTAATATAAGCTTCAACACTATGTTTTGAAAGTCTTTTTTCTTGTTTTAAATAATATTCAAATTCTTTGATTTCAAATGTCATATAAATACCATAAATACAAGATTTCCTAATTGCAATCCTCTTCTTGTTAATTTTAAATGATCGTTTTCGATGATTAAAAGACCATCATCAATGTATTGAATTAAACTTGGAAATAATTCAAAAATGTCTTGTTTATATCTCGATTTTACCATATTTAAGTCAATTCCTTGCGTCATCCTCAGCAAAAAAAGTAAATGATCATTACGTAATGTTATGTCATCTTGATCAACTGACTCTTTTAGTGGATCCAGAATATATTTAGACATTGCTTTATGATTATATGTTCTTTTTTTATCGATAAACCCATGTGCACCAAGACCTACACCAATGTAATCTTGTAGTGTCCAGTATAGTGTGTTATGAAGTGATGTCTGGTTATTTTTAGCAAAATTTGAAATTTCATAGTGATCATAACCAGCTTCTTTAAACCTATCCATGACGATATCATACATGGTTGCTTCGGTATCTTCATCTGTTTTTACAAATTTGTTTCTTTTTAATTGATGAGAAAAAAATGTTTTTTCTTCAATAATGAGTGAATATGCGCTTACATGTGGAATATCCAGTTTGATGATGGTATCAATATCTTGATGTAAATCTTCAACGGTTTGATGTTCAAGCGCATAAATTAAATCCACATTGATATTATGAATATCTAATGATTTAAGTGAGGCTATGGTTTCAAATACCATGGTATTGGTATGTTTACGATTCAGTCTTTCTAAATGTTTTTGATGAAATGTTTGCACACCTAAAGACACACGATTAATTCCGTATGCTTTCAATAATTGGCCTTTTTGTTCATCATATGACTCTGGATTCACTTCAATTGTATATTCGATGGGATGAAACATGGTTAAGGATTCAAATAAAAAAATAAGTTCATCATGCGTTAATGCGGAAGGTGTGCCACCACCAATATAAATGGTGTCAACATGAGGATATTTCTTATAATAACTTTCGATTTCTTTTCTTAATGCTTCTAAATATCGCATGTTGTGATCATGACCTTTTGAGACATGTTTTACAAAATCACAATAATGACATATGGCGTCACAGAAAGGAATGTGAACGTATAATCCCCGCATCAATCATCACTATTCGATAAAATCGCAAGAAATGCTTCTTGTGGAACATCCACACGACCAATCGATTTCATTTTCTTTTTACCTTCTTTTTGTTTCGATAATAGTTTTTTCTTACGTGAGATATCGCCACCATAACATTTTGCAAGCACATCTTTACGCATGGCTTTAATGGTACTTCTTGCGATAATTTTCGAACCTAAGGAGGCTTGAATTGGAATTTCAAACATTTGTCGAGGGATTAAATCAACCATTTTCTCACAAATCGTCTTACCTCTTTGATACGCAAAATCTCTATGAACAATAATGGAGAGTGCATCAACGATTTCACTGTTTAATAAAATATCCATTTTTTGAAGTTGGGAAGGTTGATACCCAGCAAGTTCATAATCAAAAGAGGCGTAACCTTTAGAAGTTGACTTCAATTTATCAAAGAAATCATATACAATTTCTGCAAGTGGTAATTTATAAATAATCGAGACACGATTTGCATCAATGTACGTCATCGTTTCAAATTGACCACGTTTTTTTTGACATACATCCATGACCGCACCGACATATTCTTTCGGTGTCATGATGGTCGCTTTGATCATCGGTTCTTCCATATGATCAATATCTTGAGGCTTTGGTAATTTTGTTGGATTGTCCACTTCAATCATGGATCCATCTGTTAAATATACGTGGTAAACAACCGATGGTGCTGTCGCAATTAAACCGATATCAAATTCTCTTTGAATACGCTCAACGATAATTTCCATATGCAATAAGCCTAAAAATCCGGTTCTAAAACCAAAACCAAGTGCTTGTGACGCTTCCGCTTCATACATGAGTGAAGCATCATTAAGTTTAAGTTTATCTAGTGCATCACGTAAATCCGTATACTCTGAGGCATCAAGCGGATAAATGCCACAAAACACAACGGAGTTAAGGGTACGATAGCCAGGTAATGCTTTTTCAGCAGGTCGATTGAGGTGCGTCATGGTGTCACCAACACGCACATGATGAATGTCTTTGATCGAAGCCACAGCATATCCTACATCACCAGGTCCAAGCATGTCTCTTTTGACTGGTTTTGGTGTATTGACCCCAACTTCTAAGACTTCATAACTTGCTTTTGATGCCATCATTTGAATGACATCACCTTTTTTAAGCGTTCCATTTTTAACGCGTATTGAAGGAATGACACCTTTATATTGATCAAAAAAAGAATCAAAAACAAGGGCACGAAGTGGTTCATCTTCTATACCTTCTGGTGGTCTAATATCAGTAACAATACGTTCAAGTAATAAGTCAATACCAATACCATCTTTAGCAGAGACCAGTAATGCATCTTGAGCAGGGATACCAATCACATCTTCAATTTCTTTTTTAACACGTTCAGGATCTGCACTTGGCAAATCAATCTTATTAATCACAGGAATAATATCTAAATCATGATCGAGTGCTAAATACACATTCGCAAGCGTTTGAGCTTCAATGCCTTGCGCTGCATCAACGACTAAAATTGCCCCTTCACAAGCGGCTAGTGATCGAGACACTTCATATGTAAAATCAACATGACCTGGTGTATCGATGAGATGAAAAACATAATCTTGACCATCTTTTGCTTTGTATAATAATTCAACTGCATTTAGCTTAATTGTGATACCACGTTCACGTTCTAAATCCATAGAATCCAAAAGTTGAGATTTCATTTCACGTTCTGGCACTGTGTCAGTCATTTGTAACAAACGGTCAGCGAGCGTTGATTTACCGTGATCGATGTGTGCAATGATTGAAAAATTTCTAATATGTGTTGTTTTATGTTTCATGTTTTCTCCATTATTATTTTATCATGAAACTTAAGATTTTATTTTAAAGTCGTTGTATTGATCATCTGAATATTTTCAAATTTAAAAGTGATATATCACGAAGATATATCACTTTTTTTTATTTCAACTTCGATGACTTTTTTCTTTGTTGCTTTTTTCACTTTAAAATTAAATTTTTCATAGTCAAAGCTTTCATTGACATACGGTATTTTTCCCATCTGATCAAGCATGAAACCATTTAATGTTTGAGCATCTTCATATTCAAACCCTAATATTGCAAGCAAATTTTCTAACTCAGTCGACCCTTTGACAATATAATGATCGTCATCGACCTTGGTGATGTCTTTTTCAATTTCATCATGTTCATCAAATATATCGCCAACAAGTTCTTCGATGATATCTTCTAATGAAGCCAAACCTTGTGTCCCGCCATGTTCATCTTTTACAATGGCTAAATGTTCTTTTTTTGATTTTAATAAATGCAAAAGGTCAACAATTTTCATATACTCAGTCACAAAAATAGGATCTTTCATCATTGTTTTCAATGTTTTTTTGCCATTGATCACATGATACATAAAATCTTTATAATGAATAATCCCAATAATATGGTCTAAATCTTTTTCATAAACTGGAAGTCTAGAATGGCCTGTTGTTTCAAATAAATCTAAGATTGTTTCATGATCATC
This sequence comes from Acholeplasmataceae bacterium, assembly GCA_965657915.1. Lineage (GTDB taxonomy): Bacteria > Bacillota_I > Bacilli_A > Acholeplasmatales > Acholeplasmataceae > UBA8290. The sequence goes on from CBFHPN010000001.1 coordinate 65,480, forward strand.
CGTTAATTCAACTGCTTCGATATCGACGCGTGGTGTTAATATCTCTGTGACTTTTAAAGCATCAAAATCGATGACACGTTGAATCAGTTCTCGTTCATTTGCATTAATGCCACCTTGTTTTTCTACTTCAGAAACATAGGTGAGGAGTTCATCTTCTGTTACCGTTTGTTTTTTAAACTTAAAAAGTTTGTTCATACTTGTTTGTATGACACCAAAAATGATAACTAAAGGCGATATAAGATACCCCACGAATTTAATAAATGGTGTAATGGTCATCGCGAAACTTTCTGGGAGTTGCTTGGCAATACTTTTCGGTGCGATTTCTCCAAAAATTAAAACGATGGTTGTTAAAACAACTGTGGATAACGTCACACCTAAGTCTTGGCCTACTAAATCGACAAAAAGAATGGTCGCAAGTGACGCCGACAAGATATTGACGATGTTATTCCCGACAAGGATAACAATAAGTAACTTTTCAAACCGATCGTATAATGCAAGTGTACGCGTTGCTTTTTTATTTCCTTTTTCAATTAAGTATTTTAATTTTATTGGATTTAATGATGAAAACGCTGTTTCGGTGGCGGAGAATAATCCAGATAAAATGATTAAAATGACAAGTATGATCATCAATGTATTATACATCTGCATCCATCTCTTCTAAAATTGTGACTTCAATTTTTTTAAATACATGCTGTTCAATTTCTATGGCCTTAAATTCTATATTATTAAATATGAATTGAACCTCTTCATCTGTCTCAGGTAAATGACCCAGTTGATCTAACATAAATCCGGATAATGTATCATAGGCCTCGACATCGATACCTGCATCTAATAAATCTTCAACATCATAAATATTGACATCGCCTAAAATATGATAGACATTGTCTGCTAATTTATGAATTTCAATATCGTCATCATCATATTCATCGGATACTGTTCCAATAATTTCTTCAATAATATCTTCAAATGTTACAAGTCCGGATGTCCCACCATATTCATCTAACACGATTGCAATATGATTTTTAGTTTGCTGCATTTCTTTTAAAAGATCACTAATTTTTTGAGACTCTGGTATAAAATATGGTTTACGCATGAGACTTTTTAAACGTATCGTTTTTCTTTTCCCAGTTAAATAAGGAATGAAGTCTTTTAAATGTACGGTTCCAATAATGGTATCTAAATTTTCTTTGTAGACAGGGTATCTTGTAAAACGTTGTTCCCCAATGATTTTAATAATTTCTTCTGCCGTCATGGATACTTCAAGTCCTTCAATATCGACACGATGCGTCATCACTTCATAAACTTCAGTATCATCAAAATCAAAAACATTATGAATCATTTCAGATTCTTCTTCATCTAGTACACCACTTTGAGAACTCTCAGTGACAATCGAACGAATTTGTTCTTCAGTCATTTCTCTATCGGTAAGTTCAGGATTCAGTTGTAAGATTTTCGCAAAAAGTTTGGATAAATAGTAAATAGTGAACGTGATTGGATAGAACACATAAAAGATGATGATAAATGGCGTATATGTAAAATAGGCAATCTTTTTATAAAAACGAATGCCTAAACGCTTTGGCATATGGCTAAAAAAGACAATATAGATCACATAAGCGATACCCATAAATAATACAACCATTAACATGGATACGTTTTCTAGGTTTGAAAGCAAGGTAAAAAGTATCACCATTGAACTGATAAGTAATAATAGGCTCATCATGTGTTTATGAATCTCAAAGTGTCGATAGTTTTCAGTATAATGTTTCAATCGTTTTGCTTGATAATTACCTTTTTCAATTTCTTTTTCTATTAAATCATCCGGCATACGTATAAAAGAGACTTCACCAAGATTTAAAATAAAAAGCATTAAATAGGCGATCGATATCACGATCAAATCGATGATATGATTAGCGAACATCATGTAAACCTAATAAAAAAAGACAACTTAAAAAAGACGTTATCTTTGTCGTTTCGGGATATATTGGATCGTCGATCCTCTGGCTAACTTCCATGTATGAATGATACCTCAAATTTAATTTTATGCCTTTTTATTTTACTAAAAGAATCGCGTTTTGTCAACGTATACATATATTATACGCTGTGTTATAATATTATCGTTATGTTAGGAGCACATATGGAAATCATACTTTATATCGCGTTATTACTCGTTGGATTTATATTTTTAATTAAAGGTGCAGATTTCACAATTGATGGTGCAACATCCATTGCAACAAGACTTGGCATCTCTAAAATTGTGATCGGATTAACGTTAGTCGCTTTTGGAACCTCTTTACCTGAATTTTCTGTAAGTTTCATTGCGTCCATACAAGCCTTTATCAATCAGACAAATGCCGATATTGCATTAGGAAATGTCATTGGATCTAACTTAGCAAACTTTGGTCTTATTTTAGGGATATCAGCCATGATCATCCCTATTCATGTGTCTAAATCATTATTAAAAAGAGATTTACCCTATTTAATTCTTATTTCGACTGTTTTTGTGATGGTGATGTATTATTTTCAAATGGATGCTCAAATTTCAAGACTTGAAGGCTTTGTTTTATTATTATTTTTTGCTTACTATTTAAAACTTCTTCTTAAAGAAAAAAGAGTCATCGTTGCGCTTGAAGAAACCCATTTACCTCTTAAAAAAAGTGTATTCATTCTTATCTTTGGTCTCATAGGCGTATCGCTTGGTGGCTATTTTGTCACAAGCTCTGCTGAATTTTTAGCGATTGAATTACTTGTGAATGTCTTTCATATGAATCCTGAACAAGTCATCACACTCGTTGGTTTAAGTATTGTCGCTTTTGGGACATCCCTTCCTGAATTAGTCACAACCCTTGCAGCGATTAAAAAAGGCGATCATGATATTGCAATCGGTAATGTGGTTGGGTCTAATTTATTTAACATTTTACTTGTCGTAGGATTATCGTCATTTATCATTCCTTTAGGCGTGACACCAAGTGTTGTCTTAGATGGTATCTTAGGTATTATGCTTGTCCTGATTACTTATATTTATATTAAGATTAAAGGTCAAACAACAAAGCTACTTGGCATATTTTTAATTCTATTTTATTTAAGTTATCTCATCTTTATTATCTTTCGTGCAATATAAAAGGTCCTAAATTAGGACCTTTTTTTGTCAATGTGCATAAGCCATGTTCTGTTCCCTTAACGGGTGTAATCATTTATCTCTATACAATGTATAGCATCTTTATTCTTTCGAATATTAATGTGCCCCTACCATAATTTGGGTTTCTAGCTTGTGGGGTTTACCGCGTTTCACTCACTTATTTCTAAGTGCATCGTCACTGTGGCACGTTACATTTACTTTCATAGTTTCCCGTAGAAAGATCAACGCCGTTACACAAGGTACTCTAAGTTATGATTTCCTTAGACACAAACACTACATGCAGTGAAGCATGTGCTAGCATGGACTTTCCTAACGCAAATTGCGCTCGATTACCTTCCATTGACTTACATATTGTATCATATAATACTAATTTTTAGGATTTAAATCTGATAAAGCATCTTTTCTTGATAAGTCGATACGACCTTTGTCATCAATTTTAATACATTTAACCATGATTTGATCACCTAAAGAAACAACTGATTCAACTTTTTCCACACGCTCGTTCGCAAGTTTTGAAATATGAACAAGTCCTTCCGTTCCTGGCCATAATTCAACGAAACATCCAAATGCTTCAATACGTTTCACGACACCTTCATAAATTTTTCCAACTTCCGCTTCACGAACGAGATTTAAAATATATGCAGCTGCTTTTTCAATGGTTTGACGATCATGATGCATTAAGAATACGCGTCCATCTTGTTCAATATCAATTTTGATTTGATCATGATCTTCAATGATTTGACTGATGATTTTTCCACCTGCACCAATCACATCACGAATACGATCTGGCGAGATTGAAATCATTTTAACTTTGGGTGCAAAAGGTGATAAATCGTCACGAACTTCACCAATTGTTTGATTCATATGATCTAATATTTCAAGACGTGCAACTTTTGCTTGTTCTAAGGCTTCATGGAGAATGGCTTCATTAATCCCAGTAATTTTAATATCCATTTGAAGTGCAGTAATGCCATTTTTAGAACCTGCAACTTTAAAGTCCATATCGCCTTCATGATCTTCCATACCTTGGATATCTGTTAAAATTGTGTAATGATCGCCTTCTTTAATAAGTCCCATTGCAATACCAGCAACTGGTGCTTTTAGTGGTACTCCCGCCGCCATAAGTGCCATTGAACCCGCACATATGGTTGCTTGAGAACTTGACCCATTACTTTCTAAAATTTCAGAGACAACACGAATGGAATATGGGAATTCTTCTTCACTAGGTAATACTTGAAGTAACGCACGTTCACCTAGTGCGCCATGACCAATTTCACGTCGTCCAACACCACCATAACGTCCTGTTTCACCAACTGAATATGGTGGGAAATTATAGTGAAGCATGAAACGTTTAGAATCTTCTAAAGATAAACCATCGATAATTTGATTTTCACCAAGTGATCCTAATGTGACAACACCTAAAGCTTGTGTTTGACCTCTTGTAAAAAGGGCAGATCCATGCGTACGTTTTAATACATCGACGCGTGATGCTAAATCTCTGATTTCATCAACTTTTCTTCCATCAGGTCTTACTTTGTCTTCCGTAATTAAACGACGTAATTCTTTTGTGACTAATTGTTCGAGTATCATTTTTACGAATTTTAAATTTAAGTCGTAAGCTTTTTGATCAAATACTTGAACACCATCAATTGTTTTGAAAAACGATTGAGATTCATAGTCAGATAATATCTTGTTTTGGATTGCTTCAATCGCTTCATAACGTTCTAATTTATCAAAAATTGAAACTGCCTTAATAAGTTCTTGACCTGCTTTTGCAGACACTTCATCGAAGAGTGATTGAGTTGGTTCTAATGCTTCAAATGGCATTTTTTCAACAGGATAATCTTTTAAAATTTCATCTTGAAATTCACACAATTCTCTGATCATTTCGTGTGCAAATAAAATCGCGTCTAACATGTCTTTTTCAGAAACTTCTTTTGCACCTGCTTCAACCATATTAATGGCATCTTTAGTGCCTGCAACAATTAAATCGATATCTGAAACTTCCATTTGCTCAGGTCCAGGATTGACAACAAAAGCACCATCGATTCTACCGATGTGAACGGCTGCAACTGGACCATAGAATGGGATATCAGATGTATTGATCGCAATGGATGAACCAAAGAATGCAGCCATTTCTGGAGATGCTTCTTGATCACTCGATAAAACTGTATTAATGACTTGTACATCATGCATATAACCTTCTGGAAATAATGGACGAAGTGGACGGTCAATGAGTCTTGAAGTTAATGTTTCATGTTCAGAAGGTCTACCTTCTCTTCTTAAAAATCCTCCTGGGATTTTACCTGCAGCATAAAGTTTTTCTTGATAGATCACCATCAATGGAAAAAATCCTGCATTTGCTGATTCTGTTTTTGCTGTCGCAACACTCAATACTTGAGAATCACCATATGAAATCAACGCTGAACCACGTGCTTGTTTGGCCATTTCGCCAATTTCTACACGAAGTGTGCGTCCACCAAATTGTCTTTGGTATGTTTTTTTGGACATATAAAATCTCCTTCATTTTATATTTTCTTTTTTTCTTTATATAACCTTATTTATCATAACATAATTTACATGAATTGTATATAAAAAAAAGGCATGTCGATTAACGACGAATGCCTAGTTTGACGATAAGCTCTTGATAGCGATTCACATCTTTGAATCTTAAGTATGATAGTAAACGACGTCTATGTCCAATTTTTTGGAATAAACCACGTCTTGAATGGAAATCATGGATATGTGTTTTTAAATGACTGTTTAATTCCTCGATTTCAAATGTCAATAACGCGATTTGAACCTCAGGTGAACCTGTGTCACTATCGTCACGACGATAAGCAGTTATGATTTCCTGCTTTTTTTGAGCTGTTAAAGCCATATTATACCTCTCTGCGCTCTACTAAAGTATGGGAATCTAGCCCTAAACCTTGTAGTCGACAATTGTGATTATACCATAAAATAATTAAAATGCAATCAAAAAATCTTATTTAAACCTTTACAAGTTGATCAACTGGTAAAACAAAGATGGTTGCACCACCAACTTCTACCTCAATTGGCATTGCCGAAAATGAACCAAACTCATTAACAATCGTATTGGGGACGAGTTTTTGACGTTTTTTTGAATTCGCTTCGATAATATCTAAGACATTGATGACTTTTTCATCATTGACGCCAATCATAAATGTGACATTCCCAGCTTTTAAAAACCCGCCTTGAGTCGCAAGTTTGGTAATAAAAAACTGTTCATGGACAAGTGCTTTTTGGACTTTGTTTGCATCATCACTTGATACAATTGCAATAATTAATTTCATACAATACCTCCCCTTAATATAAATATTATACCATAGTTACGTGTGGTTTAGTAATTTTCTAATGCTTTGTTCATCATGTTTTAATTGGTTTATTAAGTCATCTTTTGAATTAAATTTCTGTTCAGAACGCATGTAGTCATAAAATTCAACAGCAATGTGTTTACCATATAAATCATGATTAAAATCAAAGATATAAATTTCTAAACGTGGTTTTTCTTGATAGTTAATCGTTGGATTGTGTCCGATATTTGCCATACCATAAAACCATTGTTGTTGAAATAGTATCCCAACAGCATAAACACCTAATTTAGGAATGTGGTAATCACCGTATTCGATATTTGCTGTTGGATATCCTAGCGTTCTTCCTAAATGATTTCCATGTACAACTTGACCATATATTCTAAAATTTCTCGATAATAAATGTTTTGCAACTTCGATATCGCCTTGTGAGAGTCTAGTTTTTACAAGTGATGATGAAATTCGAATGTGGTCATATCGTTCTTCTTCGATAATCACAACTTCAAAGTGTGGTTTCAAATCTTCAATGCCACCAGCACCATATTGACCAAACCGAGCATCTTTTCCTAAAATCAGTCTTTTGACATGCAACGATTTTAAATAGTTTATAAAACCATCGACTGTAAGCGATGCAAAATCATCATCAAAGCTAACAATCCAAACATAATCAAGTTGATATGCTTCTAAACAATCGAGTTTATCGATTACAGACATTAATTGAGAATAAGGCTTTTTAGTTAAGAATTGAACTGGATGAGGATCAAATGTCATTAATGCTGATTTTGTATCTTGATATGACGTTGTTTTTAAGATGAGAGATTGATGTCCTAAATGAATGCCATCAAAATTTCCAATCGTAAGGGTTATTGGCACTTCATTTTTGATATTTAAATAACTATCTTTTATTTTTTTCATGTGGCCTCATTATAAAAAATGATCTTATATTTATTCGCATCCATTGGCTCATAAAAAGCAATGAGTTGCTTGTTTTCATTAAACACTCGAAAAGCACTAGGCTGATCAAACTGTCGATGATCAAGTATTAACCCGTTTTTGATGAGTGTTTGAATGTATGGTGTAACTACTATTTTTGGATAATCTTCTAATAACGTCTCAATTGAGATTAAATCATCGACCGTGATAAGCTCTAAAGTTTTAGCTGAATCAATATGAAAACGACCACTTTGAATACGATGTAAGGTTTCAATATGAGCAAAAGTGCCTAATTGTTCAGATAAATCAACTGCATAACTTCTTATGTATGTGCCTTTTGAAACATGAAGTATCATGTTTAAATTTGGATAATCATAATTGATGATCTCTTGTTTATATAGAAATACTTCTCGTTTTTCACGTTCAATTTCTTTACCTTTTCTCGCGAGTTCATACAATTTTTGACCTTTTACTTTAATTGCAGAAACCATTGGAGGTTCTTGAAAATAATGACTGAATGATGGTAATACTTTCTCAATCATAGCTTTTGTGATAGGTTTGTTACTTTCATTTAAAATCTCACCTGTTTTATCATAGGTTGTTGTGTGTTGACCAAAGCGTATGTTGGTTTCATAGGTTTTATCATTTAAAAGAAAATGACTTGAAAGTTTTGTCGCATGTCCAACTAAAACAATCATAAGTCCTGTAGCAAAAGGATCAAGCGTGCCAGCATGACCAATTTTTTCAAGGTTAAATTTTTTTTTAAGAAGTCTAATCACATCAAACGATGTTATACCTTCTGGTTTATCAACTAAAAAGATACCATTCATAAGTCTATTATATCAAATAAAAAAGCACCATTGTGCTTTTTTATTTGTTTTGAGTTAACCAAGATTCAATACGTTCTCTAGGTTGATATCCAGATTGTCTATCAACTTCTTCGCCATTTTTATAAACAACGACTGTTGGTACACTACGAATACCTGCATTTACCGCTTGATCTCTAAATTGATCAATGTCTAAACGATAAAATGGTGTATCTGTCCAATCTGTCGCGATAGATTCTAACACTGGTTTTAACATTTTACATGGTCCACACCAAGTCGCATAGTACTGAACGACTACTAATCCATCTTTACCGACGACTTCTTCATATGGTTTTCCGTCATATTCAATCATCATAACACCTCGTTAAGTTTTTTATACATGGTCATTATAGTATGATATGACCTTTATTTCAAGTAAAATCATGAAAACACATTATTTAAAATAAATGACTGTTGCACCAGTTAAACCTTCCCCTTCTTGACCATAGCGATACGATTTTATTTCTGGATGATTTTTAATTTGTTCATAAACTGCTTTCTTTACTGCACCAGTGCCATAGCCATGAATGACACGAAGCGATGGTTGATTCGATAACATCGCTTGATCGATCGCTTGATCTAGTGCTGGTTTAACATCATCATAGCGGTATCCTCTCAAATCGAGTTGAAATATATAATGAGACGTTGGTTTTGATGTGTGTGATTTTTTTTCTTTTTTAACATGAAGCTTATCATGTTTCACTGATCGATTCTTTTGTATCGGAGTGGATAAAGATTGATGATCAAATTCAAGTTGGAAAGCGCCAACTTGAACGAAATAGCGATCTTTTTTTATATTTTGTATGATTCCGAATTGGTCATAACTTTCAATATATACCTCATCACCAATTTTAAACTCAATATGTATCGTGTTTGGATTGTCTTCTTGAAATGATTTCTGAATATTTTTATAGGATGCATATTGTGAAATTGGAATTTGTTTTTTATCTTTTAAATCTTTTAAGAGTTGATCAATCGCTTCCACTTTTTTCAACACTTCTTTTTCTTTTGATTCAATCACTTTTTTCAATGTCTCATCTTTTGTTTTTTCAAATTGTTGACGTTCTTGATTGAATTGAATTTGAGCGTTTTGAAGATTTTGATACGCATCCTCTAATGTTTGTTTTTCCAAATTGAGCATTTTTTCTTTTTGTTCAAGCGTTTCTAATAACTTTTCATTATCAGTTTGCAACGATACATAGTGTGCTTTTGCATCCTCAATAATAGAGGATGCAATGCCTAATCTCATCGCAATATCAAAAGCATGCGATCGACCGGAAATCCCATACTCAATGTTATAAGTAGGCTGTAACGTTTGTTGATCAAAGGATACCGATGCATTTAAATAGTTTTTTCTGATTGCAAACTGTTTCAATGCTTGGTAGTGGGTTGTCACCACAAAATTCGCTTTTTTAGTTTCATATGCTTCGAGTAATGCTTGCGCGATTGCAACGCCTTCTTGTGGATCTGTTCCAGATCCAATTTCATCAATTAACAGTAATGTATGTGCGTTTGCAACGTCAAGCATACGTTGATGTTTCTTTAAATGCGAAGAAAATGTTGATAAATTGTGCTCAATCGACTGTTGGTCTCCAATATCTGCTAAAACATGATCAAAAATCATAATGGATGATTGTTCACTTGCAGGAATAAATAATCCTGATTGTGCCATTAAATGAAGTAACCCTATGGTTTTTAATGTTACAGTCTTGCCACCAGTATTTGACCCTGAAATAAAGAGACCGTGCTGATTTTTATTTAAATAGACGGTAATAGGAACAACATGATTTTGTAATGCTGGATGTCTTGCTTCAAATAAATGGAAAAACGTTTCTTCTATACGAGGACGATTTCCTTTAATGAACGTTGCAAATAATGCTTTCGCAAGAAATTCATCATATGTTTTTAATGTATTCATTTGCAAAGATAACACATCAATGTCTGATGCAGTGACGTGCGTTAAATGTTTTAAAATCTTTAAAATCTCTTGTTTTTCTTCTTCAATCAATATTATCTTTTCATCACGAATGCTTTTCGCTTGATCAGGTTCGATGTATACCGTTTGTTTGGACTGTGATACATCATGAATGATACCTTTGACACTATTTTTATATGAATCTGAAACTGCTAGACATAGTGCATCACCTCTCGTCACAATAACACTTTCATTTAAAAATGATGCATACTGAGATAAACCATCATTCAGTGCTTTTGTATATCGTTGATCAATGGATTTTAGTTTTTTTCGAATGGTTTTTAATTGTGGTGTGGCGTCGTCTTTGATGATACCATCATCGTCCATGACATTAATGAATTGTTTATGAAGCTCTACTGTCGATACAATCGGATGATGTTTTAAAAACAGATATGATGGAGCATCCTCAACAGCTTTCAAGTATAAAAACATCGCATATTGATCATGTAAGCTTAAATGCATTGCATATGCTTCATCTAACGTCATCATATGACCTTTACTGATCAGTTCACAAATCTCTAAACAATCATAATTTGACGTTAATGGAAACCCTTGATAAATTCTAATTAAATTTAGGACATCCTCTGTATATTGCCAAGATTCCTTAATCAAAGTAACATCTGTTAAAATGGGTAAATTTAAAAGAGACGATTGAACCGCCATATTTTTAGCAAAAGTTGAAAGCTTTTGACGCTGCTGATGAAATTCTAAGGTTTGAATATCAAAAGACATATTCCCTCTTTTCAAGCTTTTGTGGTATAATTAAATAGATGAAACACTTTTCTATGCCTGTCAATGACAATGAACTTAAAAAACTTCATAAATTATATCAACATCACTTAATTGATGATGATAACCAATATTTGGTCTTTCATGCAAAACATAATGAGACGCATGTTTTAGCATATGCAACAGGTAAGGTCTTATTACAAGGTGAAGAAATTACACCGGAACTTATTTTAATCAAAAAACATCTTAATAAAGTCGATTATGCAGCCATCGGTTCAGATGAAGTTGGTACTGGTGACGTCTTTGGTCCCGTTGTTGTTTGTACTGCTTTTGTTTCTAAAGACGATATTCCCTATTTAGAACAATTAGGTGTTAAAGATTCTAAAAACATTAGTGATGATGATATTTTAGTAATGGGATCTAAATTAGCTCAAAAATTAACGCATACATTACTTATTGTCAATCCAGCTAAATATAATGAACTCACTTCAAAAAGCATTAATTTGAATAAAATGAAAGCTCTATTACATAATCAAGCAATTATCAAAACAACTTCTAAACTTGAAAAAGAATACCCAGTGATTGTCGATCAATTTTGTCAACCTAATTTGTACTACAACTACTTAAGCGATGAAACACTTGTCTATCGAAATATTAATTTTTATACAAAAGCTGAAAGTGTTCATTTAGCAGTTGCAGCTGCTTCAATCATAGCACGATATGCCTTTTTATTAAAAATGAAAGAATTATCGACTCAAATTGGATTTGTACTTCGCAAAGGTGCATCATCACTTGTTGATGAACAAATTGAAATCATTGTTGAAAAACATGGAGAAAAGATTTTAACAGATATCGCAAAACTCAATTTTAAAAATATTACGAAACGTCAAGCATCTTAAGATAGTCATCGAAATGATTTGGTAATGGCGCATTAAAGACGAGATGTTTTGATGTGATTGGATGTTTAAATTCTAATTGAAATGCATGAAGGAGCTGACCAAAAGCTTCTTTTTTTATGCCATAGAGAGGATCTCCAACAATTGGATATCCTAAATGTGACATATGAACGCGAATTTGATGCGTTCTTCCTGTTTCTAAAGAAAGTTCGACGAGTGTATGTTTATGAAATCTTTTTAATACACTGACATGCGTAACTGCCCGTCGACCTTCTTTCACAACCGCCATTTGTTTTCGTTTACTCTCATGACGTGCAATTGGTAAATCAATACTAAAAGTTTCATGAGGAATATATCCATGAACAAGCGCTTGATATTTTCTAGAAATTTCGTGTTTTTTAAGCATCTCTGACAACATCACATGCGCCTGATTGCTTTTCGCGACAATTAGTAATCCGGTTGTATCTTTATCAATGCGATGCACAATGCCAGGTCTTATTGTCCCATTGATACTTGATAACGAAGACAAGTGATACATTAAAGCAGAGACCAATGTGATTTCTGACGTTGTTGAAGCTGGGTGAACAATCAGTCCTTTTTGTTTATTAATGACAGCGAGATCATCATCTTCATAGACAATATCAAGCGGAATATTTGAAGCGGGAATATCTAATACTTCTGGGATTTTCATTTCAAATGTCACAATGTCATTTGGTTTTATGATATAACCATTTTTAACGCGTTTGTCATTAACAAGTATGTTTCCGTCTTGAATCATTTTTTGAATATGAGATTTTGTAAGATCATTTAAAAATTCATGAAAAACATGATCAATGCGTCTACCGATGTATGTGGATTCAATGTTTAATTTATTCATGTTTTACTCGTTTCTTTTCTAGAAAAAACATATCGACTGCAAACAATACAATGCCAAGTGATAAGTACATATCTGCAAAATTGTTATAAAAATTTGGTAGTCCAACAATATTGAGCGGCCATTCTAGAAATGGAAAATGCATGAAATCTATCACATATCTCAAAAATAGTCTATCTATTGCATTTCCGATTGTACCTGCGATGAAAAGTATAATTGAAATCGTATAGACCTTTTTAGCGTCAAAAGAAATATCTTTAAATAAATAAAAAAACATCGCTAAAGCCAATAAAGTAATGATCATAAATAAAAATGTCTGATTTGGAAGTAATCCAAATGACATCCCTCGATTTTCTGCATAGCCAAATTCAATGACAAAAGGAATCAATGTAAAATCTTGACCTTGATAAAGTGCTTTTGCTAGATATTTAGATAGTTGATCAAAAAGTATCAATATGCCAATATAAAACAACCCTTTTTTGTACATTTTAAACTCCTAATTGTAAAATAATGAGCCCGAAAATAATAAAGAAAATCGATTGGATGATACGCCTTTCAACTAAAAACATAAATTTTAAATTTAATTTTTGAATGCGATTATCAAAAACAACAATCCACTTTTTAAATTGAAGATAATAAACATCAATAAATATTAATCCTAGGATCATAAAATAGATAAACAAATAATATCTAAGGTTTATAAAAATAATCAAATTGATACCAATGAGCACTGGGATGAGAAGCATAATACTAGCGATACCAATACTGATACCGATTGTTTTTAATAATACGATACTTGAAATTTCATTTGAAAATTGTTTTTGCAATTTCATATAACGATTAAACCCTTGAATCCATGTGTTTAACATTTTACCCATGATACGTACTCAAATATAAAATCGCATCATCAAGATGATTTATAGGGACAATACGTGCGTCGTTGTTGTTACTCAAAATGTCAAGTTGTTCTAATGGAATAAACATAATATCCATGTCATCTTTCACCGTTTCATATTTTTCATTAAGTCCACCGATTATTCCAATGGTGCCATCAATTTGTATGGTTCCTGTCCCTACAATATTTAAATCATATGTTCGTTGCATTAACGATAAATAAATCGTTAACGTCATCATCATACCGCCTGATGGACCTCCAACAACTGAATCTAAGCCTGGAAATGTGATGACAGGATTTGATTGCGTGATGGTAAAGATTGGATATAGTGAAAGTGGCAAATCTGAAATACTTCTTTCATGGGTGATATTAAGCTTTTCTTGATTACGATTCACTTCAAATTCAAGCGTCATCATCTCTTTAAATTGACTAAAATCTGTATCTATTTCTAATGGAATACCATTAATGGACGTGATGTAGTCGCCTATTTTGATGGTTCGATCTTGATTCAATAAAGACGTCACTGCATATCCCTCAAATTCATATGAGATTGCTTTTTCTGCTTTTGTATATGCCACGATTGCACTGATCATATAAGATGATAATTTTTGAAGTTGTGCAGCATCATATTTTTCTTTAAGTGTCATCACTTGCGTGGATTCATTTGGTATAAAAAGTTGCCCATTTTGAAATAATTCAATCAAAGTGTATTGGAAAAGTGTAATCGGCTCATACGAAATGACATATATACTAGAAATTGTTGGTATGTCATGATTCTCAATCATAACTTGTTCATCAAATGATGTTGTATCACCTGGTAGTAATACTTGATAGTGTGTTGGAAAAACAAGAAAAACGATTGTTAAAAGATAAAAAATGATGTACATACTTTTTTTAAATTTAAACATTTAAACTTTCCCAAGAAATTTGTCTTAGTTTTACCTGAGCCTTTTCCAACATTTTTCTTGAGGCGATTTGAAAGTCTTTACCCTCATCTTTATTTGAAACATATATGAGTTCTTTAATACCAGATTGAATAATTAATTTTGTGCATTCGTTACATGGAAAAAGGGTAACAAATAATTTGCAATCTTCAAGATTTTGAGACGCATTCAGGATTGCATTTGCCTCAGCATGAACAACATAAGGGTATTTAGTTTCTAAAAAATCACCTTGATCTTTCCAAGGAAAAACATCATCAGAAATGCCTTTAGGAAACCCATTGTATCCGATTCCAACAATTTTATTTTCTGGTGATACAATGCAGGCACCTACTTGAGTTTTAGGATCTTTACTTCGTTTAGACGATAACTGTGCGATACCCATGAAATACGTATCCCAGGAAATATAATCTTGACGTTTCATTTACGCTCATCTTTCTTTGCTAACCCTAAATTTACATGACAGTAACCATTCGGATTTTTATCCAAATAATTTTGGTGATATGGCTCAGCTAAAACATAATCAATCGCGTGCTTTACTTCTGTTTGAACCTTCACAAAATCCGCTTTAAAAAACAATTTCATAAAATCTAAGACAACAACTTCATCTTCTTGATCGACAAAATAGATGCCGGTGCGATATTGTCTTCCAACATCATTACCTTGCTTATATTTTGAAAACGGATTCGAAATTCTAAACAAATGTTCACATATAGATTCAAGTGAGATTTCATTTGGATCATACGCCAAATAGCAAGCTTCTGCATGAGATGCACGTCCATCACATACCATTTCATAAGTTGGCTGTGACATATTACCATCAATATAACCAACAGATGTTTTTAGAATCCCTTTTAACTGTTTGAAATACGCTTCAACGCCCCAAAAACATCCACCTGCAACATAAATTTCTTTCATGATTTCACCTTCATATGAATATCGTCTAATTGCTTTTCATCAACATTACTTGGTGCATCCATCATCACATCTCTTGCTGATTGAGTCTTAGGAAAAGCGATGACATCCTTAATGTTTTCTGTTTGTGTCATAATCATTACCAATCTATCAAGTCCGAGTGCAATACCTCCATGAGGGGGTGTTCCATACTTTAGTGCGTCAGTAAAAAATCCAAAACGTTCAGTTATTTCTTCTTTCTTCAGTCCTAGCATTTCAAACATCTTTTGTTGAAGTTCTTGTTTGTAAATACGAATCGACCCGCCACCAATTTCATAACCATTTAACACAATATCATAAGCATTTGCTTTTGCAGTTAATGGATGATTGATCATGTCTAACTCATTTTTTGGTGAGGTGAAAGGATGATGTCTTGCATACAAACGTTGATCTTCTTCGCTGTATTCAAATAGCGGAAAAT
The DNA here is from genome assembly GCA_965657915.1 of Acholeplasmataceae bacterium. Taxonomy (GTDB): domain Bacteria; phylum Bacillota_I; class Bacilli_A; order Acholeplasmatales; family Acholeplasmataceae; genus UBA8290. The sequence goes on from CBFHPN010000001.1 coordinate 81,432, forward strand.
CAACAACCCATAAAAATTTAAATACCTCAGGTGAAATCAAATTAAGCATCTTGCCTAGATGTTGTCTCACCGCACCAAGTGGTTCATAGACTTGATGAAATGAACCAGTTGCTAATAAAATCATCTGTGCGTCTTTAGAAAGCATTTGATTGAGTTGTTCATCACTTAGATGTTTCGTAAGAGGACCAGAAAAGCTGTTTTCATCTTTTTTAGCATACGTCAATATATGGCCACCATGTGTTTTATATGTCTCTGTTAATGCATCAATTTCTTTACGAGAAATCACTTGTTCTAAACATAGATAGGCTTGATGTTCAAGTGATAACAATGGTGATGCTTCATCTTTGTAAGACGGATCCATTGTTTGTATCTTCAAATCAAAACGTAAATCAGGTTTGTCAGATCCATATGTTAACATTGCTTGATCATACGGCATTCTTAAAAAAGGTGTTTGTATTGAAATATCAAGAACTTCACGGAAAAGTGTTGTCATCATAGTTTCAACAAGTGAAATGATATCGTCTTGATCAACAAATGATGCTTCTATATCGACTTGAGTAAATTCAAGTTGACGATCTGAGCGCAAATCTTCATCACGAAAGCATCTTGCAACTTGAAAATATTTTTCAAACCCTGAAATCATGTACAATTGCTTGAAGATTTGAGGCGATTGTGGCAATGCATAAAATTGATTTTCATACAATCTTGAAGGTACTAAAAAGTCTCTTGCACCTTCTGGTGTTGATTTTCCTAAAATAGGTGTCTCTAATTCATAAAATCCTTCATTTAAAAGAACATTTCGTATCGTTTGCGTAATGCGTGAACGTTTCATCAAAAAGTTTTGTTGTAACGGTCTTCTCAAGTCTAAATATCGATACATTAATCTTGTATTTTCTAATGCATCTGTTTCATCTAAAACAAGCATTGGTGGCGTTTCACTTGTGTTAATAATGGTGAGTTCATCAATTTGAACTTCAATATCGCCTGTTGTTAATTGGTTGTTTTTAGATTGTCTTTCTACAACAATACCCGAAACATGAATCACAAATTCTTGTCGCAGCAACAAGGCTTTTTCATAGACATCTGATTGTTGATCAACCGTAAGTTGCGTGATGCCAAAACGATCTCTAATATCGATAAAAATCATCCCACCCATACGTCTAGATTTAGAAACCCATCCTCTTAATTGAACACGCTTTTGGATATCTGTTAGATTTAGTTCATTATTTACATGTGTTATTTTCATATGTTATCCTATTTTTTATTCATATAATTTAAAATTTCATCTTGCATAATGGTTTCTTGTGTTTGTGTGTTTAAGTTTTTAATTTGAACAGTTTTATTCGAAACTTCTTCCTCACCAATGATTATGACATAAGGAATATTGGATTGTATTGCGTTTTTTAATTGTGTTTTAAATGCTTTATTAGAAAAATCAAAATCTGCTTTAATTTGATGGTCTAATAAAAATTTATACACTTTATACGCTTCTTTTTTTACATGTTTATCTAAATGTAAGACTGAAACTTCAATATTGTTGACGTCATCAAATGAAATATCTTGAAGTTCACACGCTAATAATAAGCGTTCTAAACCTAATGCAAACCCAATACCACTCACATCAGGTCCACCTAATTCAGAAACAAGATTATCATAACGTCCACCGCCACCTAATGCATTTTGAGAACCGAAACCTTCGATTTGTGTTTGGACTTCAAAGACGACATGTGAATAATAATCTAATCCTCTCACGAGTTTTTCATCAACTTCAAAAGGGATCTTATATTTCGTGAGTATTTCTAATATTTCTTTAAAATAAACTTTGTCCTCATCTGATATATACGAAGCGAAATGAGGTGCATCTTTTAGTAGAGCTTGATCAGAAGGAATTTTAGAATCTAGAATTCTGAGAGGATTCGTTGTTAGTCTATGTTTAGATTCATCAGAAAGTTGATCTTTTAACGGTTCTAAATATGCTTTTAACGCCTCTTTATAGGCTTCTCTACTATTGACATCACCTAAATGATTCAATTTGACAACAATATGCTGAATGCCGAGTTTGGAAATCAATTCATACGCAATTTGAATCAGTTCCGCATCTAACATTGCGTCTTTTTCGCCGATCATTTCAATGCCAGTTTGATAAAATTCACGATAACGACCTTTTTGAGGTCGTTCATATCGATAATTTGCACCTAAATAGTACGTTTTTAAAATTTGATTTGGTGTAATAAGTTTATTTTCAACAATACTACGAATGACACCAGCAGTCCCTTCAGGACGTAAGGTAATTTTTCTACCGCCTCGATCATCAAAGTCATACGTTTCTTTTGTCACCATATCAGAAGCTTCAGTCTGACGATGAAAGACATCATAATACTCAAATACAGGTGTTCTAACATATGAAATATGATGTTTTTTCATGATTTGATGAATATGTTGCTCTAAAAAAAGCCATTGACTTGAGTGTTGTGGTAAAACGTCATAAGTACCTTTTACTTTTTGCATAGTATCTCCCTTTAAAGTTCCAATATCAGTGTCACAGGTCCATCATTAATCGATGCGATGCTCATGTGTGAACCAAAGTCTCCCGGTAGTGTTTTAATATGTTGATTTAACTTCTCTAGCATGTATTGATAATAGGCTTCTGCTTTTTCATAAGGCATTGCTTCTGTGAAAGATGGCCGATTACTATGATGCGTGCTTCCATAAAGTGTGAATTGTGAGATGAGTAATATTGAAGCATTTTTTTTGTCAATCGCTACATTCATTTTACCAAATTCATCTTCAAAAATTCTTAGTTTAAGGATTTTTTCAACAGTTTGATCAATTTTATCTAAAGAATCATCTTTATGAAATCCTACATAAATTAAATAACCTTTCGCGATATGACTGAGTTGTTTTTGATTGACGGTTACACTTGCATCTAAGACACGTTGAACAACGCACTTCATACAATCGTTCTCTCAACATTTAAAATTTCTTTAATTTTCTTTAAATTGACAAGAATATTTTGAATATCTTCTAAATGATTCACCATAATACGGACTTGATAAAGTGAGTCTAGAGCTGCATTTTGATTGACTTTAACTTCAACAATAGAAACTGAATGCGCATTAATCGTTTGAACAATTTGTGCTAATAAATCATGACGTTGAAGACTCGTAATACTTATCCAAATAGGATATTTTCTATTAATTTTTGATGCCCATTCTACTGGAATAAATCTTTTCTTTTCAAGTGCTTCGATATTCGGACAAAAATTGGAATGAACGACAATACCACTTGTTTTACTTACAAAACCAATGACACCATCTCCAGGAACTGGAGAGCAACAATTCGCAAGTTTAATTTGCGGTTTTCTTAGGCCTTCTACAGCAATTCCAGTTTCACTATGTGTCGTGAGTTGCTTAGATGCTTTTTCCATTTGTCTTTGTAAGTAAACATCTTTATCTGGTGCAATCCCCATTAATTTAGATGCAACTGTTTTTACACTAACAAGACCTTTGCCGATTTCTAAATATAAATCCTCAACATTTTGAACAAGATTCTTTTCAAAATGTTGTTTTGCAAATGCATCATCAATGGATTCATTTATCTTTTGACTCGTTAACTCACGTTCCAACATTTGTTTCCCGAGTTCAATGAGATCGTCGCGATGTTCTTTGTTTAAAAATGATTTAATTTTATGTTTTGCATGAGATGATTTTGCAATCTTTAACCAAGCATCACTTGGTCCTGTCGAACTTTTATTTGTCTTAACACTGATAATATCGCCTGTTTTGAGTTCATAATCAAGCGTTACGATACGGTTATTAACCGTTGCACCAACCATTTTATGACCAACATCTGTGTGAATGCGATACGCAAAATCTATTGGTGTTGCTCCTTTTGGAAGTTCGATCACTTCACCTTTAGGTGTGAAGACATACACGTTAGCTTCTAGAATATCGCCTTTAACGGTATTGACAAAGTCTTCAGCATCTTCTGATTCTTCTTCATCCGATGAAATTTTTAGTAATTCTCCATACCATTTTAGTTTTTGCGCAATTTCAAATTGTTCTTTATCTCTTGAATACGCTTTGTTTTCTTTATACGCCCAATGAGCAGCAACACCATATTCTGCAACTTCATCCATCTCTTTGGTACGAATTTGAACTTCAAATAAAGTACCATCTTCAGCGAGTAATGTTGTATGAAGTGATTGATACATGTTTGGCTTAGGAACTGAAATATAATCTTTGAATCGTCTTGGAATCGGGGTGAAATTCGCATGGATAAGACCTAAAACTTGATAACAAGACTCTATTTTTGGGACAATAATTCGTATCGCAAGTAAATCATAAATATCTTCAAAAGCACGTTGATCACGCACCATTTTTTTATAGATAGAATAAATATTTTTGATTCTACCTTTAATGGAATAATTTGACAATTCACTTGTTGTTAGTAGATTTTCAATGTGATCAATAATGGTTTCAATCGATTGCTCACGTTCGTCACTTTTTGTTTTAATCAAATTCGCAACACGATGATACATGGTTTGATCTGTGTAAAGTAAAGAAATATCTTCTAATTCTGCTTTTATCTTAAAAATACCCAAACGATGGGCAATTGGAGCATAAATTTCTAATGTTTCTCGTGCAATCACATGTTGTTTTTCAGGTGTCATTGAATCTAAAGTTCTCACATTATGTAGACGATCTGCAATCTTAATTAAAACTACACGAATATCTTTTGCCATTGCTAGGAGCATTTTTTGTATGTTTTCTGCTTGCGTTACAACTGACTGAAACTTTATTTTTGAAAGTTTTGTCACACCATCTACTAGATCACGAACATCTTTATCAAATTCTTTTTCAACATCCGCGAGCTCATACGCAGTATCTTCAACAACATCGTGTAATAAGGCTGCAATAAGAGTCTGAGGACCTGCATGAAGTTCAGCTAAAATAATGCCCACCTCGATAGGATGGGTAATATATGCTTCACCAGATCTTCGTAATTGTCCTTCATGATATTGTTTCGCAATAAAATATGCTTTCTCTATGCGATCAATGCTGTCCTGATTGGTGATATAATTGTCGAATGAATCCTTAAGCTTTAGAAATAGTGAATCCATAAAACCTCTTTTTTAATAATGCATTAATGTTAGTAAAGGGTAATCTTTTATTTTTTCTCTTCCTAGAAGTTCATCAAGTTCAATGAGACAAACGATACCAGCAACAATTGCACCTTTGGACTCGATGAGTCGAATCGTTGCTTCAATGGTACCCCCTGTTGCAAGCAAATCATCGACGATGATCACACGTTGACCTTTGTTTATCGCATCATCATGCATACTTAATGAGTTAGAACCATATTCTAAATCATATGCATAAGTAACCGCTTTACGTGGTAATTTTCCGGGTTTCCTAATTGGGACAAACCCTAAATTCAAATCAAAGGCAACAGGTGTTCCAAAAATAAAACCACGAGCTTCTGGTCCGCAAATAATATCTGCTTGCTGTGTTTTGGCAAATGTTGACATTTGTTGAATCGCATAACGAAAAGCGTCTCCATTTTGTAAAAGTGGTGTGATATCTCTAAACAAGATACCTTCTTTTGGAAAGTCAGGCACAGTTGCTACAAAATTTTTTAAATTCATTTCATTCACCTTTTTAATGTGATTTATTAAATATAATTATACCTTAAAAACCCTTAATAAACAAGTAAACAACAAAAAAAGACACGTGAGTGTCTTTATTGTTCAATAGAAATTAATACTGGTATCGTTATCGGATTACGTTTCGTTTTTTGATAGACAAAACGTGAGATTTCATTTCGAATTTCACGTTTAAATTCATTCCATGAAATATATTTTTCTTTTAAGAAGGGTAAAGATGTTTCTTGGAATAGATTTTTTATTTCTTCTAATAAAGTCTCTGATGATTGTATGTAAACAAATCCTTTTGTAATGATTTCAACATCGCCAATCATCATTTTTTTCTTTGGATCAATGTGGGCAACTAATAATAGCACACCGTCTTCAGAAAGCAATTCTCTATCTTTCATCACAAAGTCGTTTACATCTCCAATTGATGTTCCATCAATCAAAATTTCACCAACTTTGATATCTTTATGGCCAACATACATTTCATCTTCTTTGAAATTAACCACATCACCATTTTCTAATAATAAAACATGATCTTCTTCGTAATTCAATGTCTTCGCAAGTTCACGAAGGGCATATTGATGTCGATATTCCCCAATTGTTGGAATGATGTATGTCGGTTTTAATAAAGAAATCATCATTTTGATTTCTTCATGTGAAGCATGATTGTATGATAATAACTTCTTATCTACAGCAGATATTTTTGCATCACTTCGATATAGAATATCTAATGTACGTGCTGCCATTTTTTCAGTACCAGGAACTGGCGCTGTCAATAAAATTACAGTATCGCGTTCATCAATATGGATTAAACGGTCTTGTTTTTTACACATACGTTGCAGCATATAAAAGGGTTCGTGTCTACTTCCAGTGACGATTGCAACAATATCACGATCATCATTTTTATGTTTATCGTCAATAAATTTCAAGTTGATTAAATTTTTCTCAGGAATATTTAAATATCCTTCAGAAATTGCAATATCCACAATGCGTTGTGCTCTTCTACCAATAATGGCAATACGCTTATTGTGGGCAATGCATATGTCAATGACTTTTTGAATTTTATGTAAATCTGAAGAAAAAATGCTGACGATTATTCTTCCATCTGCGTTCGTGAAAATGCTTGATAAATGATTGGCTAAGTTTAAACTCATACCACCAACTAAATGGGTGGTTGACCCTATCGATTCAATTAAAACAGCGAGGACATTTTTTTCAGCAATCTCATTGATTTTCTTGAAATCAGTTTGATAACGAGGATCACCACTTTGTTCAAACGTGAAATCACTTGTATATACAATGACGCCACGTGTTGTATGAATCGCAATTCCAATGGATTCTGGAATATTATGTGTCGTATTAAAAAATGTAAATCGAACGTGATCAAATTTAACAATTGAATGCTGATGAATGATGTTTAAGGTGAGTGTTGATAAATCAAAATTTTCTTCTAATAAACGATCTTTTAAAACTTGCATTGTAAATTTTGTAGCATAAACTGGTACATTCAAATCTTTTAATAAGTGAGGTAATGCGCCAATATGGTCTTCATGAGCATGTGATAGGAAAATACCTTTAATTTTATGCTGAACACGAATTAGCATCCGATAATCTGGAATGATTTCATCGACGCCAAATAATTCTTGTGTTGGATATTTGATACCTGCATCTAGGATATAGTAACTACCAGCAATGTCAAAAACATACATGTTTTTTCCATTCTCACTTAATCCTCCTAAAGCGAAAAAACGAATATTATTCATAATACTTCCTTGTAACGTTATTTTTCTTCATTATATCACAACTTTCGTTTTTTTTACTTTAAATGACCATTAAACGTGATACAATAAAGACAGGTGAACGATGAACTATCCAAATAAAAAAAATCAATTTATTAAGTCTACGAGTACCTCTAAATTAGGAATGACATTAGAGTCTGACATCAATTTAACCAATCAATACTACTTAGAAAATGATATTGCTGTCATACATAAAAAACCTACGCCTGTTCAAGTTGTCAAAGTGAATTATCCTGCAAGAAATAAAGCTAAAATTACAGAGGCATATTACAAAACACCCTCTACAACAGACTACAATGGTTTATATAAAGGTCATTATATCGACTTTGATTGTAAAGAGACAAACCAAAAAACGTCATTACCTTTGTCTAACATTCACAAACACCAACAGCAGCATTTAAAAGATGTTCATGAACATGGTGGTATTTCATTTCTCATTGTCCATTTTAAAAGGCACCAAAAATATTTTTTGATGCCTTATTTGGCTTTAAAACCATTTTTTGATCAAGAAATAAAAAGACAGTCTATTCCCTATGAAACATTTCTTTCTCATGGTTATGAAATACCGTTTGGATTCATTCCAAGACTTGATTATTTGAAAATTATTGATCAGTTCCTAAACGTTTAATGACACGCTCGTAAATTGGGATCATAATTAATACTGAAATGATCAATGTTGTGATTAAATACAATGCGTTATAACCTAAACTATAACCAAACACATTTTCGTTAAATACACTAAAAATTCGTGTTGCAATGTTGGGGTCCATATTTCCAGCTTCGACTTCGCTAACTGCATATGAAATAGAACTCGACCATAATACAACGCCAGACAGCGTTGCTGAAATAAGTCTCACACCAACTGCAAATACGAGTCCATATACCATATTAATTACAGTTTGATGGCTTTTGTGAAACAATCCAGTTAATCCTATCGCCGTGAATGGAATCACGTAATCTAGTATGATTAATAATACAATCTTATCGATACCCCAAGATTCTCCAGTCCACGATTCTAATGTTACTCTTAAGGCATCTAAATACACAATATAGTCTGCCGAAAAATTATACATCGCATAAATAAAACCTGCGATTAAACCGTGTTTGACTCCAAATAGTATGCCAACAAAAGCTAGCGGGATAATTGATATCCCAAAAAATTTACCACCAAATGGCATACTTAAATTCAAAATCGGAATTGCCGATCCTAAAACATCGATAACAATTGCAATACTAATGAGTGCTGCTGTTATCACTAACGATTGAATACTGACTTTTTTCATCAATTGCCTCCTTTAAAATAAAAAAATTTCTATGGCAACATAGAAATAAAGTAACAATGATTGTTACACTATCCCATGCTGGCATTATCCAGTCAGGTTATACGAGTCGAAATAAATTCCTCTCAGCGTGAGCTCCCCGTAGTGTATGATTATCATAACATGGTTATTTAGAACTTACAACATAATTACATTACTTATAAAATTGATAAAAATAATAATTTATTGTAATTTATAATAATCCATGATATAATAAAAATATGAAAGGAGTTTATATATGAATTTTCAATGGTTTCACGAAAAACCAAAAGAAGTAATTGTTACACTAGCATCTGGCAATATTACTTTAAATAAACAAGCATCAACATATTTTGAACATGCGTATAATGTCATGCTTGGTGTGGATGAACAAACGCACAAAATCGCAATCAAACCACTTACTAAAGCAGAATCAATGAGTCAAGCGATTCCTGATAATAAGAAATATAAAATTACACTACGCTCATCCTATGCGAGAATCACGAATAAAGCATTTATGGAAGAAATTATGAGTTTATCTGGTCTCAATTTACTTGATGAATCGATTAAATATCCCGCAACATGGGATAATAAAGAGCAAATTTTAATTGTTGATCTTAAAGGAGGGCAACTCAAATGATTGAAATATTAGTTTGGTTTTGGTTAGGCTTATTTCTACTGGCTGTTATCTTTGAAGCAGCAACTGTTGACTTTGTAGCAATTTGGTTTGCTGTTGGTTCCGTTCCAGCATTCATTTTAGCCATCGTTGGTGCACCTGTTTGGCTGCAAATTGCAACATTTCTTATCATTACAATTGTTTTAATCGCATTTACAAGACCCTACATGATGAAATATTTTAAAACAAATCAAATCAAAACAAATGCACAATCTGTGATTGGTAAAACCGCAACAGTATATGAAGAAATTCTTCCCAATGAAATTGGTGCTGTAAAACTACGTGGTCAAGTATGGTCTGCAATGTCCGATTCAAAAATTGAAGTCGGCACTGAAGTTAGAATTTTAGAAATTGAAGGCGTTAAACTCATCGTTGAAGCCATAAAATAAAAAATAAAAAAAGGAGAAAGAAATTATGTTAATACCTGCAATTATTATTTTTGTAGTCATCGTACTTGTTTTATTAGTTTCAAGTTTCAGACTTGTTTCTCAAACAAACATGTTCGTTGTCGAGAGACTAGGTGGTTATTTAACTACTTGGGATGTTGGAATTCACTTATTAATTCCATTTGTTGATCGAGTTGTCTCACAAGTTTCAATGAAGGAACAGGTGAAAGACTTTGCACCACAACCCGTTATTACGAAAGATAATTTAACGATGCAAATCGACTCTGTTGTCTTCTTCCAAGTAACAGATCCTAAATTGTTTGCATATGGCGTCAATAATCCAATTGCTGCGATTGAAAATCTATCTGCAACAACATTACGTAATATTATTGGTGATTTAGATCTAGATCAAACTTTATCTTCACGTGATTTAATTAACACGAAAATGAGAGCGATTTTAGATGAAGCAACAGACGCATGGGGTATCAAGGTGAATCGTGTTGAAATTAAAAACATTATTCCACCTAAAGATATTACAGCAGCTCTTGAAAAACAATTACGTGCTGAACGTGAAAAAAGAGAATCTATCCTGAATGCCGAAGGTGATAAACGTGCTGCCATTTTACGTGCTGAAGGGGAAGCTGAAGCTGTCGTCTTAAGAGCGAATGCAGCAAAACAAGAACGTATTTTAAATGCCGAAGGTGAAGCTGAAGCCATATTTAAATTAAAAGAAGCTGAAGGATTGGGTATTAAATTAATTAAAGATGCTGGCGCAGATCAAGCTGTTATTCAAATTAAAGCATTTGAAGCATTAGCAAAAGTTTCTGATGGCCAATCTACAAAAATTATTATTCCATCAAATATTGCTGATTTATCTTCATTAATTTTATCAGCAACTGAAATTGCACAAGCTTCTAAAGATGTTCCAAAATCTACCAAGACACCCGCAAAAACAACAAAAACATCTTAAAACAAAAAGTCACATCCTTGATGTGACTTTTTTTATTGAATCGTATCTAATATACTTTGTACTTCTTTTTCTTCGTTTGTATAAACAAATGCATTTTCTAATAATATTTGTGCGTCTTTTAATCCTTTTTCCTGATGATAAATGGTAAGTAAGGTTTCACCTTCTTCTACAAAATCACCTACTTTTTTGTGAAGTTCGATACCTACATAATGATCGATCACCGATTCTTTAGTTTCTCTTCCTGCACCAAGTAACATTGCAGCTTTCCCTACTTTTAATGCTTCGATTTTGTCAATAAATCCAGTTTTTTTAGACTTGAGTTGAAGTTGATTTGAAGCAAAATATAAAGGCATCGTTAAGAGCATTTCTGCTTCTCCATGTTGATCTTCAATCATCCGATTTAAATACGGGAACGCTAGTCCTTTTTGAAGAACGAGTCGTGATGCATCATAGGCAATATCAAAATCTTGATACAAATCTGCTTGAACAAGTAAATGTGCTACAAGTGTTGACGCAATGTGATTCAAATCTTCGGGTCCTTTTCCTAACAACGTTTGAACAGCTTCATGGATTTCATGTGCATTACCAATAAAATAACCAAGAGGTTCATCCATATTTGTAAGTACAGCAATTACTTTTTTATTCGCGAGTTTCCCTATTTCTACCATCAATGTTGCGAGTTGTTTTGCTTCTTCAACTGTTTTCATGAAAGCACCATCGCCAACTTTTACATCAAGTACGATAATATCTGCACCTGAGGCTAATTTCTTGCTCATGATTGAAGAGGCGATAAGCGGCATACTATTCACTGTTGCTGTAACATCTCTTAATGCGTAAAGTTTTTTATCAGCAGGTGCGATGTCACCTGATTGTCCAATAATTGCTAAATGATTTTTCTGCACTTGTTTTTTAAAAGCTTCTTCACTTATTTCCGTTTGAAGCCCGTGAATACTTTCAAGCTTATCAATTGTACCACCAGTATGACCTAATCCTCTTCCACTCATTTTGGCAAGTTTCAAACCAAAATGTGCAACCATTGGCCCTAAAATGAATGAAATTTTATCGCCAACTCCACCTGTTGAATGTTTATCGACTTTAATACCATCAATATCACTTAAATCTAAAACATCTCCAGAATCGCGCATTGCCAATGCTAAAAAAGTAGATTCTTCATCATTCATGCCTTGGAAATAAATTGCCATGAGTAGCGCACTTATTTGATAATCAGGTATCGTGCCATTTGTATATCCATTCACAAAGAATTGAATCATTTCTTCTGTCAAAGGAAGTCCCTGTTTTTTTGTTTCAATAATTTCGATTATTGTCATCGTATCACCCACTTAATTGTATCACAGAACTTAATATGTGTTATAATGCTTTTGGTGAAATTTTATGAAATTATATGCAATTAGACACTCTTTAACATCTTTAAATGAAGAAAAAAAAATACAAGGACGCATTGATCTCCCTCTTTCAAAATACGGAATTTCACATGCGCAAGAGATTTTTTCTAACTTACATATACGAGTGGATCATCTTGTTGCATCACCATTAATTCGAGCACATCAAACTGCAATGATTGCAGCGTCATTTTTAAATTATACAAAACCAATTACACTCATACAAGATTTTGTAGAGAGAGATTTTGGTTCTTTAGATCTTCTCCCTGTCTCAGAAAGTAAACCCGTCGTTAGAAGAGAAACATATTTAGAAGATTATGAAGATGATGATGCACTTCTTAATCGTGTTTCGAAAGGATTAACAACGATTTTTAAACATTATACCGACAACACTATACTTCTCGTTTGTCATGCACATGTTTTAAAAGCATTATTGATTTTAGCAGGTGAAAAAAATATCAATTTTGCAGACACAATCATCATGCATGATGATTTAATTCAGTTTGAGATTCAAGATCAACACTTACGATTTGAATCCATGCACAAAATAAAAAGTGACAAATAATTGTCACTTTTTTAATACGCATTATTGATGATGTTTAACACTAAATTTGAAATTTCTTGTGTATTTAAATCTTTATATGACGCATATGCAATTGGTTTTAAAAAGATAACTTCTCTATCCGTATGATAAAAAGGAATACGGTTTCTAATTTTTGCGTTTCCAACAATGCGAACCGGGATAATATCTGCTTTTGCTTTTAATGCAATTTTAAATGCGCCATGTTTCATTCTTTCAATCAATTCATTATCTCTATCCTTGGTTCCACCTTCTGGAAAAATAAGCATTGCTTGTTCTTTTTCAACAGTTTTAATGGCCTTCATAAGTCGTTTTACGGTATCACGATCATTATCTCTATCAACCATAAAACAATGCATTGCTTGAAGCCAAAGTCCAATTAAGGGTAAATGATAAACACCTTTTTTTACTGCATACGCTAAATTTCTTCTGACAAGTTGTAAGACAACAAATGGATCCGTATATGACTTATGATTTGCGAAAAAGACGACTTTCCCTTCTTTTGGGATATTCTCTAATCCTTTCGGAATCACTTTTAGTCTCAAAATAAAATGATTTAATGTAAAGGATAAATTTCTTGTAAGTGATCCAAAAAACGGCGCATTAGATCCGGCTTTTTTATAAAAAGGCACCATCAGACCAAAAAATGCTAATACAACAATGACGCCAAATAGCTGAGAAAAAATAATCCATAACGGAATTAAATTTGGCCAAATTGAACTTAAGGTCATCGCTGTGACAAAAATTGACATGAGAAATATCGCTGTAATCATTTTTTTATCCTTTCATAATGACTTAAAATCAATTCATGATTGGTAGAATAAGCAATCAACTTAAAGTGATTCAAATTATATTTAGGAAAATATGTGTCACCTATGTATGGCTTTAATACATAGGTGATTCTTAATATATCCGCATAAGGAAAAGCTTGTTGATAAATTTGTGCGCCACCAATAATCATCAACTCTTCTTTTCTATTTTCTAGAAAAGTAATTAAATCATGAATGATGATGGCGTTTTGAACCTCTTGTTGTTTTCTTGAAGCGATGAACACTTTTTTAAACGGTAATTTCTTAGACGGAAAATATTTCAACATCGATAAATATGTTTGATACCCCATAAGTACTTCTCTATGATAGGCATGTTCTTTAAAATAAGCCATATCAACTTGATAGTGCCAAGGTAAAGCATCCTTATATCCAATAACTTTATTGATATCCATTGCCCACATTAATGTAATCATACTGCAACAACACCTTTTATTGGTGGATGTGGGTCATAACCGATAATTTCTATATCTTCAAATGTAAAATCTTCTAAATCTTTAATATGAGGATTTAACTTTAATGTTGGTAACGGTCTAATTTCACGTTTAAGTTGTAGTTTCAATTGATCAATATGATTGATATAAATATGAGCGTCACCAATCGTGTGCACAAATTCTCCAACTTCAAGGTTGGTAACTTGTGCGACCATCTCTAACAATAAAGCATATGATGCGATATTAAAAGGAATACCTAAAAAGATATCACCACTGCGCTGATAAAGTTGTAACGATAGTTTTTGATTTGAAACATAAAATTGAATAAGTGTGTGACATGGTGGTAAAGCCATATTATTTATTTCGGCGGGATTCCATGCAGACAAAATCATTCGGCGGGATTCTGGTTGATGCTTAATAAGATTAATAACTTGGGCAAGTTGATCAACACCATTAAAATTACGCCATTGCGCACCATAAACTGGACCTAAGTCGCCATGTTCTCTTGCAAAATTGGCATCTGTTTTAATTTTATCAACATATTCTTCTAATGTTTCACCTTGATAAGAAGAATGCTTTTTAAAATTTTCATATGGCCATTCATTCCATATTTTCACGCCATGATCTACTAAATATTTAATATTTGTATCACCTTTTATAAACCATAATAATTCATAAATGATGGCTTTATAGAAAACTTTTTTAGTTGTTAAAAGTGGAAAACCTTCTTTAAGATCAAATCGCATTTGATAACCAAATGTCGATATGGTCCCTGTATTTGTGCGATCATCTTTTCGATGTCCGTTGTTAAATACATGTTCAACTAAATCATGATACTGCTTCATTGTGTTGCCAACCTGTAAAAGGCATCAGCATATATTGCAGTTGCAAGTAATAATTCTTCAATATCAATGTACTCATCAGGTTGATGTATGTATGTTGGCGTGTTTGGAAAATGTGCACCAAATGCAACAACATTTGGCATCGATCTAGCAAATGTACCGCCACCGATGGAAAATGGCTTATTTTGATAATCATTTGTATAATCTTGATACACTGATGTTAATGTTTGAATCAAAGGACTATTTGGATCATTATATAATAAGGCTTTGTGATGATCGACTTCGATTACTGATGTTGTGAGTATCGTTTTAAGCTTATTAATGACATCTTCAAATTTTATTCCATGTGGATAACGATAATTAAGACTTATATCATAGTTATCATTTTCTATTTTCATAACACCAATATTATTTGTTGTCGGCCCCATTTCATGGTCTTCATGGTAAATATCAAGTTTTTTGCCATATAAATCGTGAAGGAAGAACTTTTCATATAATTTTGTAAAAGGTGATTGCTCTTCTTTAATTAAAAACTCCATTAATAAATCAATGGCATTAATGCCTTCATGTGGTAACGATCCATGTGCACTTTTTCCATGAATCATACAAATAATGTGATCATTATTTTTTTCAACACTTCCTTTAAATTTCTTTTCTTTAAGAAAAGTTTCAAAAAGTTCTTGATATGCTTTATTAGGTTTTAAAACAACTTTTGCAAAATCAGGTACCATATTATCTCTTGATCCACCTTCAAAAGTAAGGATATCCGTGTTTTCCATTTTACCTTTAACTTGAATTCTTGAAATACCTTTCTCTGCATAAATCAATGGAAAATCAGCATCCGGTATAAACCCTGAAACAGGTACTTCTGGAAAAACTTCAAAATATCGATCAACACCTCTCCATGCTGTTTCTTCATCATTCCCTAAAATAAGTTTGATTCGATGTTTGAATTCAATGTTTAAATCTTTCAATATTTTCATAGCATAATAAACAGCCATTGTTGGCCCTTTATCATCACTTGTACCACGTCCATACATTTTACCATCATGTATTTCAGCACCATAAGGATCATATGTCCATCCATTACCTGCAGGAACAACATCTAAATGACCGATACTACCCACAAAGGTTGCTTGTTTACCAAATTGAATGTGACCTGCATAACCCTCAACATTTTCAGTATCAAATCCATCTTTTTTTGCAAGCTCAAGAAACCATTCAAACGTTTTCCTAATATCTTCGCCAAAAGGTGCCATTTTTCTATTTGGATTAAATGTTGTTAATTCTGATTTAAAACGAATAAGCGTTTGTAAATCAGATATGAGTTGTGTTTTTCTTTTTTCTACTTCTTGTTTAAAATCTATCATTTTTTGAGCTCCTTACGCTATATTATAGCATATTTAAGAGACAAAAAAAGGTCTTTCACTCTGCTTTTTTTTCTTTTTTGATGTTCTCTTTTTTCTCATCTTTGATATAACTTATACGCTCTGCAATAACTTCAATCATGGTTACATTTGTATCGTTAAATTCTTTTTTATATGACTGAATTCTTCCTTTTAGCGCGACCATTGTTCCTTTTTGACAAAAAGATTCGATGAGTGTTGAAAGTCCTTCCCAAACACTGCACTTAATAAAATCCGTTTCATACTGGCCATCAATATTTTTGAAAGGTCTTTGAACTGCTAGAAATATTGTTGACACTTTCCTCCCGTCATCTAATATTCGAGTTTCGACATCTTGCGTTAATCTTCCTACTAATACGACTTGATTTAACATAAAATCTCCTTTTTTTAGCGCATTATATCCACTTATGACTGAATCGTCAAATTGAAATTTTCATGTGCATTTTAAAAATTATTGTTAAATTTAGAAAAAAAAACAATTCTCATGTTAAAAGAATTGTTTGCCTTTTATATCACATTATTTTTTTTATAATCAAGTGAATTTAAACTATTTTTTTCTAGCGATTAAAGTTGACATTGGAAAATGATTTAATTGATTACCAAAATGCACGACATCTTCAAACTCAACTTGGTTAATTTCTGTCATGATTTGAAACATATCGACATTTTTGAAGTAAGTTTTTAAATATTGAAACATTTTATGTTCTTGCTGATCTAAAGATAAGATTTGTGAGGCAGTCACTGTTTTTTTTAATCTATTAAACGTTTGAATATTAATAAATTTGTTGACATCTTGACTTATAATTTGTTGAATTTCTTTTAACACAACTTCTGGATAGTCTGTTTGAACTTGGATGACTAAATGATTTGCGCCTTTAACATGTGTAATATGAAATTGAACTGTTTGATGAATCATATCTTGATCAATCCATTCTTGATGGATATCTGAAGCATCTCCAATCATTGTATGTAGTGCAATATAGAGACTATGTTTCATTTTATTAAATAATAATTCATCTTGAAATTCTGGTAATTTAATTCCAATTAAAACTCTTGAAATGGACATATCTTTAATGAGTTCATCATTTTCTTTTATGACATAAAAAGGTTCATTTGGCAGATCAAAAGTAATTTCGTGAACATTTTGTTTCCGACTGTGTTCTAATTTATTGATGTATGTTTCTAATGCTTCCATATCGACATTTCCGGATAAGACTAGTAATTTATGTTGATCTTGATAAATATGTTGATGAATCCAATAAAGTATTTCTTTATTTATTTCAGAAATCGATTGTGTTGTACCTAGAATATCAGCTTTAATAGGATGTGAAACGAACATGTTCTCATATAATCGTTGATATAATGACGTCATAATATCGTCTTTATCCATATTGATTTCTTCGTTAATAATCAATTGTTCACTACGAATATTTTCATCTGTAAAATACGGATGATCTAATGTTTCAAATAATAGATCAATACCTTCAAAAATATGTTTTGTTGCACTAAAGAAGTATGTTGTCGTATCATACGATGTCATTGCATTGGGATCAAGTCCGAGTTTCACAAATTTTGAAAACATGTCGCCTTCTTGAGACGCATAAATTTTATGTTCAAAGAAATGTGCAGAGCCATGAGGAAGACGATACGTTTTATTATCTTTTTTAAAATTGATATGACACGATCCAAATGGCAATGCAATTGCTGCATATGTCGTTTTAACATCCGGTTTGGGTAACGCAACAATCGTAAGTCCACTTGAAATTTTTTGTATATATATATGCTCGTCGTAATGTTTCATATATTGATGTTTCATTGGGTTTCACCTGTCACTTGATGTATAAGGACGCATGTTAAATTGTTCGCAATACTTTTTATATCTTCTTTTGTGACGCTATTGATTTGTTTTAATCTTTGATTTAAATCATATTGCTCATCATAAAGATGATTTCGATATGCACGTTGGATATAAATGCTTTGACGGTCTAAACTTGTTTGAATTTGATGAATCAAGACATCTTTTGCTTGAATAAGTTCTTCATCAGAAATTATATGATGTTTTAAATTATCTAAAACATCATGGATTGCAGTCTTTGTTTCATCCAGTCGTTTCATGTCAACACCTGTAGCAATACTTAATATGCCTTGATTTAAATTAAGATATGAATAAATGGAATAACAAAGTCCTCTTTTTTCTCTTATTTCATGAAATAATCGACTACTTGCATGCCCGCCAAGTAACTCATTAAAAATTTGTAAAGCTGACATTTTAGAATCTTTGTAGGTGATATTTGTCATATAACCCATATGGAGAATTGCCTGATTGATTGGCATTTCAAGGTGTATTTTTTCTTCATGATAATCTGGATATTTATTGAAGTATGGTTTGATAAAGCCTTTTTCATAAGGTTCAAATGCATCTTTTATTTTCTTTATTTCTGAATCTTGAAATGCACCAGTTGCAAAACATATGAGATTTGCGTTCATAAAAACATTTTCATAGTAATGCTGGATATCGGATAGTGAGGCTTTTTTTAATAAGTTAATTTTTTCATCGATTGAATGTATATCTAAAATCTTCTTTTGGAGTGACTCTTCGTATAAATAATCAATATAATTTTGTTTATCATCTTTAATGGATTGATATTGACGTATCAATCGTGATTTTTCTTCATTAAATCGTTTTTCATCATTGATTTCTGCATGAAATAACATTTTGGATATAAACTCAATGACATTATCCAATAATTTTACATCAAAAACTAATTTTGGTTGGATCATCTTAGCTTTCAAATGATGGACGATATAATTACCTTCTAATCCTGAGTACAACGATATTTTTAACCCATACATCTCCTCAAGTGCAATACTAATTTCTTTTCTAGAAGAAAAAGAGGGATGTGAAGCTTTCAAATATTGATCTAATAAGATGGAAAAAACATCCATTTCTTTTTGAAATAGATGTCCAATAGATATTTGAAAAATATATGATTTAAAATGATCGTTTAATATAATCATTAAATACTATTCAAAGCGATTTCCATCATATTGGTGAATGCTTTTTCTCTTTGCTCAGACGTCGTTTCTTCATGATTCACAAGTGAATCAGAAACTGTTAGTAAACAAGCAGCTTTTTTGTTCAATGCTTTAGCATTTGCAAATAATGCAAAAGATTCCATTTCAACAGCGATGGTTTGGTGTTTTTCATATATTTCTTTATAGGCTTCATGACTTAAACGATAAAATACATCCGACGAATGAATAACCCCTTCTCTTATAGGGATATTCACTTTTGTGGCTGCACGTTTGATGCGATTATTTAAAGACTTAGAAGCCGATAATAGATGACGATTAGAAATCCCCATTGTTTTTGCAAAGCTTGACTCTGAATATGCTTGAGAGACGAGGATGACATCGAACAATTTGAGATCTTTATCATAAGCGCCACATGAACCTATTCTTATAATTCTTTCAACATTATAAAATTTAAATAATTCATACGAATAAATACCAATGGATGGCATTCCCATTCCAGAACCCATCACAGTGACTTTTTTACCTTTATAGGTCCCAGTATACGCAAACATATTTCTTACTTGATTCACGAGTTTAACATCTTTTAAAAATGTATCTGCGATAAATTTCGCTCGCAAAGGATCTCCAGGCATTAAAACTGTACTTGCGATGTCTTCAATATTTGAACTAATATGAGGTGTTGGCATTTAGATTCTCCTTATTTTCGATTATAGAAACACCTTTGGATGTCCCTAATCTTGTGGCACCAGCTTCAATCATGTTAAGAGCGTCTTCTCGATCTTTAATTCCGCCAGATGCTTTGACTTCTAATGCATCACCAACCGTTTGTTTCATGAGTTTAACATGGGCGATTGTCGCACCGTGTGTCCCAAAACCAGTGGATGTTTTTACAAAATGTGCGCCTGCTTCTTTCGCACATTCACATGCAAAAATGATTTCATCATCACTTAAATAACATGTTTCTAAAATAACCTTAACGCATCGATGAGAAGCTGCTTCAACAACAGATTTGATATCTTCTACTGTTTTTATTTGATTTTTTGTCTTAACATACGTTAAATTCAAAACCATATCAATTTCATCTGCACCATCTAAAATTGCTTGTTTTGTTTCTGCAATTTTTGCTTCTTTAGTATGACTTCCATGAGGAAATCCAACTACTGTACACGTTAATATCGTCGTATTTTTAAGTTTTGATGCGACATATGAAACAAAATGTGAGTTGATACATAAACTTTTAAATTGATATTGTATACCTTCTTCAATAAGATTATCAATATCTTGAAAACTTACAGATGGTCCTAATTTTGTGTGGTCAATATAGGCATTTAATGCATCCATATTATGATTCCTTTTCTAATAATTTTGAACTGCGAATTGAATGATAAGCTGAATCTAGATCTTTAAGATGAGCTTTTTTTAATAGCTTATAAAATTTTGATACATGTTTTTTTAATAATACATTCGTGCCTTCAATGGTACCTGGAACTTTAACAAGTAAGTTTTCCAATTTTTTTGATACAGACATATAATCATAAGCCTTTAAGGTTTGATCTTTCATTCTAACAAAAATAGTATTAATTTCAGGTGGTATCACAGTTAATATACCTTCTTGAATTTCAATGGCTTGGATTAATGTTTTGCCGTTAAATAAAAGTTGATATTTTGGAACAAACGTTGTGATATCCTTGTAGTATTCTTTTAAACTTAAAATATCATGTTCATATTTGAGCATTTTATAAAGAATTTTTTGATCAATAAACACATAGTCTTTGACTTCTTCATGATGTTTTTCAATATATTTTGATTTTACCATGTGATACACTTCATTAAGTAATTCATATCTGAATGGCATCACATCTTCAAATAACGGATGATAAATAAACAATTTAAATGATCTCGCAAAAACATCAATATCTTTGATGAATTGTTGAAACATAAAATCACTCGTAAGCATCGGAATGTCCACATGAATATTAACATCTAAATAATTAGGACTTAATCGGTAAATATCTGGTACTGTCGATCGCGGTGTAATCGTATATTGATACCCGACATAAATCGTTTGATTTTCATAAGAAAAACGAACAGACGTTTCATCCATTTCTGTTTTAAATCCATCTAGATCTCTAAAATAATTCAATAAAAGATCGATATCAATTTGTCTAGATTTTTCTTTGAAAAAGTGTAAACGGAAATATGCCATGATATCCTTTCTTAAGTGGTTTGATTTGTAATCGTTTCAATGGCTTCTTGATTTGTATTATCTAAAGATAATGGCGTAATCGATACAAAACCATCTTCTATTGCTTTGATGTCACTTTCCTCATCTTCTAAATAATGTGTCACGCCATAATTCGGAACAAAAATCAAGCCATCTTTTGTAGAAGAAAAATCAGAATGTTGATGACGTTTACCAAGCTTCGTGATTTTAACGCCTACAGGTTTAGCGACATGGGCTTTTGGAAAGTTAATATTTAAAACATAGGCACCTAAATAAAGTTCTGTTTCTTTCATTTCATCCATTAATTTGACTGTTTCATCAAATAAATACTCTAAATTAGGCACTGAAGCAGCAGAAAATGCGATTGCAGGTATACCTAAAAATTTTGCTTCACGGGCTGCACCAACTGTGCCTGAATAAAAGATATCCGTTGCAACATTGTGTCCATAATTAATGCCTGAAACACATAAATCAAAATCAACATTAAATGCTTTTAATGCCACACCGACACAATCTGCTGGCGTTCCATCAACAACAATCATATGTTTTGCACCTACGATAGGGTTTGGATAAAATACATTAATATTTTGTTTGATTGTGATGGACATACTTTTTGCAGATTGTCCTTCTTTTGGTGCAGCGACATAGACGTTACCAAATAAAGCCATTGCTTTGACTAGCGTTTCAAGACCAGGTGCTAAATATCCATCATCATTGACAACTAAAATATTCATAATGTCTCCTTTAGAACTGATGCACAACGTTTACAAACATTGCCCGCTTCAAGTGATTCAAATACATTCCAACAACGTTCACATTGTTGACCATCAAATAATGCTAGCGTTGCATGTAACGTATCTGAAATTTCAATATGAACATGCGCAACCATTAAGATTTGTTTTAAACTAAATTGCATTTCTAAAATATGATCAAGCATTGTTTGAGGTATATAAAGTGTAATTGCGGCTTGCATAGATTTTGAAATTATTTTCTCAGTTCTTGCCTTTTCAAGTTGACTATTCACAACATCGCGTACTTTTTTGACATCCTCTAAGTATGCCAAATACTTTAAAAATTCTTCACGTAATCTTTTTTCAGGCATATCTTCCAAATAAATATCTTCAAAGTTTTTATTTGGTAAATATTGATATGCTTCTGATGTGGTATGCGGCATAATCGGTGTTAATAGTTTAAGGAGCGTGTTTAACATATCATAAATTGTTGATTGAATAGCACGGCGTTCAAAGTCATCGTTTAACTCTAAATATAAAATATCTTTTGTAAAATCCAAATAGAACGCACTCAAATCATTGATAATAAATGGCATGAGCGTACGATAAACGCGATCGAATTGATAATGATCGTAAGCATCGATGACTTCATTAATCACTTCATCTAATCTTAAAGTCATTGCGCGATTCATATTTCCACGCATTGAGAAAGAAATATAATGGTGATTGACGTCAAATCCTTCAATCACACCGAGCATGTAACGTATTGTATTTCTTATTTTACGATACCCTTCAGAAATTTGTTTTAAATTATCATCACTAATTCTTAAATCACTTTGGTAATCTGCAGTTGCTACCCATAATCTTAAGATATCTGCGCCAAGGACATTCATCACTTTTAGTGGATCAATTGTATTACCTAATGATTTTGACATTTTACGACCTTGACCATCTAAAACAAATCCATGTGAAACAACCGTTTTATAAGGGCTTTTTCCATATGCAGCAACAGCTGTAGATAAACTTGAATTAAACCATCCACGGTATTGATCAGATCCTTCTAAATATAAATCTGCTGGAAAAGATTCTCCTCGATTTTCTAATACTGAATACGATGTACCTGAATCAAACCAAACATCCATAATATCGGTTTCTTTCTTAAAGATACCATTTGGACTTGAAACATGCGTGTATCCATTTGGTAATAAATCCTTCGCATCTTTTTCAAACCATATATTTGATCCGTGTTCTTCAAATAAATTTGCAACATGCATCAGAACATCTTGGTCTAATATCGCATCACCATTTTCAGCATAAAACACAGGTATTGGCACACCCCAAGCTCTTTGACGACTGATGCACCAATCTTCTCGATTTTCAATCATATTTGAAAGTCTCAGTTCACCCCATGAAGGATACCAAGTTACACCTTTAACCGCTTCTAATAGATCTTTTTTAATTGTTTTAACACTTGCAAACCATTGAGGTGTTGCTCTAAAAATAACAGGTTTGGATGTACGCCAATCATGCGGATAACTGTGAATAAATTTAGTTTGATTGAGTAATAAACCCTTGGTATCTAGCTCAGTGATGACAGCATCATTTGCTTGTGTATAAAACAAGCCTTTGAATTGATGTGCGGCTTCTGTCATAAATCCTTTTTCATCGACAGGACAAAAAACCTCTAAATGATACTTGTTTCCGATGATATAGTCATCCTCACCATGTCCTGGTGCAGTATGAACAAGTCCAGATCCATCTTCAGCGGTAACATGATCGCCACAAATAATGGGACACGTCTCATGGAATACGGGATGTTCATAGGTTAAATGCTCTAATTGAGATCCTTTAACGACTTCAAGAATGTTGAACGAATTCCAAGATGCTTTTTCTGCAACATGCGCTACTAATGACTCTGCAACTACGAATACTTGATTTTCCACTTTGACAAAGGCGTAATTTAGTTCTGGATGAACAGAGATAGCTTTATTCGCTGGAATTGTCCACGGTGTTGTTGTCCAAATGACAAAATGAACATTTTGATGGTCAAAATCTTTTAATTCTTTCGCTTTAAATGCGACATAAATCGATGTATCTTCTACATCTTTGTATTCTATTTCTGCTTCAGCTAAAGCTGATTCAGATGAAGGAGACCAAAATACCGGTTTTAGACCTTTGTAAATGAGTCCTTTATCCACCATTTTGGCAAACACTTTAATTTGTGCAGCTTCATAAGAGCTTTGCAGCGTGATGTAAGGATGTTCCCATTCTCCTAAAATACCTAATCTTTTAAATTGATTTTTTTGTTTTTCGACTTGTTCTTTCGCGTAATCCATGCATAAATTACGATATTCGTGAAGCGGCATATCTTTTCTTTTAATGCCTTTTTTAGCAAGGGCCGTTTCAATAGGAAGTCCATGTGTATCCCAACCAGGAATATAGCGAACTTTAAATCCAGCCATGGTTTTGTAGCGCAACACAAAGTCTTTTAAGATTTTATTAAGTGCGTGTCCGATATGAATGTCACCATTTGCATAAGGCGGTCCGTCGTGTAAAACAAAAGAAACAGCATCTTTTCTATGTTCTAAGACCCGTTCATATAAATTGAGAGATTCCCAATTAGATTGAATTTCGACTTCTTTTACACCTAAATTCCCTCTCATCGGAAATTCAGTATTAGGTAAATTTAATGTATCCTTGTAATCCATTTATTTCTCCTTATAATAAAAATCGCAAAACAAGACCTAGGGACGAAATCATCGCGGTACCACCCTATTTCCAGCTTTGCTGACACTTTATGTATTATTGTATTTAAAGGTGATCCCATATATATTCATTTATCTAGACTCTCACCATCTCTAGATCGCTTGTTTAAATCAAATATATTGTGCTGTCCTTATCATCATACGATTTAATTAAGTTCTTTTAAGAACGTTTTAACACTACCATCTTCAAAAGAAGCTTCGCTTCCAAATAATAATATTTTTTCTTGAACTGGAATCACTTCTCCTGAAATCGCATAACAGACGCCTGATAAAAAGGCGATACATTTATTAATATCATCAATTTCCAAATTTTCAAAATTAATAACAATCGGGATATCTTTTTTTAAAATATCAGCAAGTTCAATGAGTTTTTCATCAAATGCATGATCTAATTTATGAAATTGAATGCGATTTGCTGAAGCTTCTTTTTCTTGAATGACTTCTTTTTGTTTCTTACGAAAAAGTCCCATTTTCATCCTCTAATATTGATTTAAAGTATCGTCCTAACCTAAGATGCGTGGCATGATGTTTTAATGCAAGTTCGTAGTCATCTGACATTCCCATCGAAATCGATGGCAAGTTTAATTCTTGAGTCTTTTTAAATGTTTTTTCAAAGGCTTGTTCTGTGACAACTAAATCATCTAATTTTCCCATCGTCATGAGACCAAGTACCTTAATTTTATCATATTTTTTAAGTTCTTCATAAAAAGAAGATACTTTTTCGATATCAATGCCATATTTTTGAGGTTCACCTGTCGCATTTACCTGTATGAAAACGTCTAACGGTTTAGAACGATGTGCTTGAATTTTAAGCGCTAAATCCAAAGAATCTAATGAATGTAATACATCAATTTCTTGAATGATTAAGTCCACTTTGTTTCTCTGTAAATGACCGATAAAATGCCATACTAATGGATAATCATTTAATTCTTTTTTCTTTTGAAGGAGAACGTCAACCCGATTTTCTCCCATATGCACAAACCCTTTGTTAAAGATTTTTACCATTTGTTTGGCATCAAAATACTTAGATGCACAAACAATTGTTACGTCAGCTAAAGTTTTCATACGTTAAATCTAAAATGTACAATATCGCCATCTTTCATCTCATACATTTTCCCTTCAAGACGGTATTTTCCAGCGTCTTTAGCTTTAGCAGTCGTTTTGTATTGTAAAAAATCATCGTATGCAAGCGTCTCACATCGAATAAATCCTTTTTCAAAATCAGTATGAATGATGCCTGCACATTGTGGTGCTTTCATGCCACTTTTAAATGTCCATGCTCTAACTTCTTGTTCCCCTGCGGTAAAAAAAGTATGTAAGCCAAGTAATTGATAACTTTTTTCAATCACGGTTTCTAGTCCACTTTGCTTAAGTCCATATGATGACAGCATTTCTTTTTTTTCATCATCGTCAAGGGTTGATAATTCGGACTCTAACTGGGCTGATACAGGAACAACTTCGATGTTAAATCTTGACAAATACTTTAATAACGCTTGATAATGTACTTGATGTTCTAAATCTAGTAAATCCTCTTCTCCAACATTTGCAATCACAAGCATTTTTTTAAAACTTAATAACTGAAGTTGCTTTAAATATAGATGATCTTCATCCTCAAAAAGTTCATAACTTAAGCGATTTTCTGAATCTAATATATTTCTTATTTTGGTAAGAAGTGCTTCTTCATGTAAACCTTCTTTAGGTGATTGCTTTTTCTTTTTCCCTAATCGATCTAATCGTTTTTCGACACTTTCTAAATCTGCTAAACGTAATTCAACATCAATGGTTTCAAAATCTCTTACTGGATCAACTGAACCATCGACATGCGTCACATCTTTGAGTTCAAAACATCTCACAACATGACATACAGCATCCACTTCTCTAATATGTGATAAAAATTGATTTCCTAACCCTTCTCCTTTAGAAGCCCCTTTGACAAGACCTGCAATATCTGTAAATTGGTATGCAGTAGGAATGATCTTTTTAGGTTGGTGAACTTCAGCCAAACGTTGTAAACGTTCATCAGGTACT
The DNA here is from genome assembly GCA_965657915.1 of Acholeplasmataceae bacterium. Classification (GTDB taxonomy): domain Bacteria; phylum Bacillota_I; class Bacilli_A; order Acholeplasmatales; family Acholeplasmataceae; genus UBA8290. The sequence continues at coordinate 108,487 of CBFHPN010000001.1, forward strand.
GAAACAATCCCAACATTGGGTTCAATTGTTGCAAATGGATAATTCGCTGCTAATGCTCCTGCTTTAGTTAAAGCGTTAAATAGTGTGGATTTTCCAACATTCGGTAAACCAATTATTCCTGCTTCTAACATAACTTCTCCTTTAAAAAAAGGCTTTACGCCTTTTTATAGCGACCCTTTTTTCTTTAACCATGAAGGTATTTTGGGTCCATCTTTTTTCTCTTCTGCTTGATCTACTGACTTAAGTCCACCATCTATCATTTCTAATTGATCATCTGATTTATTGTTCAAAATTTCATCAAAAATATCTAATCCACTTTCGGTACCTTTGAGTTCATAACCAGTAGCAATGACGGTGACAACCATTTCATCATTCATTTCTAAACTCACTGCAGAACCGTAAATAATATTTAAGTCTTTATCTGTCGCATTTCTTATTTCGGCAATGGCTTGCTCTGTCTCAAACAACGTGATATTTGTACCGCTCGTAATATTGACAATCGCGTCGGTTGCTCCATTGATTGAAATTTCTAACAGTTTAGAATGAATCGCTTTACGTGCGGCTTCAACAGCTCTATTTTCACCTGAAGCGATGCCAACACCCATAAGTGCCATGCCTTTATTTTCCATCACAGTTCTTACATCAGCGAAATCAACATTAATCAATCCAGGCACAGTAATGATTTCTGCAACACCTTGAACACCTTGTCTTAAGACGTTATCTGATTCTCTGAATGCTTCGAGGAGTTGTGTGGATGGACCAGAAACTTCTAGTAACTTTTCATTAGGAATCACAATTAATGTATCAACATGAGGTTTCATCTCTTCGATACCTTTAATTGCTTCTCTCATACGAACTGGACCTTCAAATGCAAAAGGTTTTGTAACAATACCGATTGTTAATGCGCCAATTTCTTTTGCTTTTTTTGCTAATATTGGTGCTGCGCCTGTACCTGTTCCACCACCCATGCCGCATGTAATGAATACCATGTCTGAACCATGAAGCATGTCTTCAATTTCTTTCACAGATTCAAGTGCGGCACGCTTTCCTACTTCAGGCTTTGCACCAGCACCGAGTCCTCTTAAAAGATTTTTTCCAATTTGAATACGGGTTTCTGCTTTAGAATGTTTTAAGACTTGTGCATCTGTATTCACAGCAACAAACGTGACGCCTGAAACATCATTATCAATCATACGATTAATTGCGTTTCCACCGCCACCACCGACACCAATGACTTTTATGATCGGTTTTTGATTAAATTCATCGTGCTCGCCAAATACCATCGCTACATACCTCTTCTTATTCTTATCATTATTGTATCATGAAAAATCATTCTTTTAAACTCATTTAAAATAATTTGTACGTGTTTTCATGTCTACATAATAATCTCCGAGACGATCCGCTTGAATGGCATCTCGTATCTCTTTCATTAATTGCTTTAAATACGCCAAATTTTGAATACTTACGAGCCTTGCAACAAGCATTTCTTCAGCTTTGTATAAATGTCTTAAATACGATTTTGTAAAGGGTGACGCAAGTGTTTTTAAGTTTTGATCAAGCGGTGACAAATCAAACTCATAGCGTTTAGATTTTAAGATGACTTTCCCTTCAGTTGTTAGAGCCGTCCCGTGTCTTGCCAGTCTCGTAGGTAAGACGCAATCAAACATATCAATACCATTCATGACATTCGTAATTAGATCTTCAGGTGCACCAACACCCATTAAATATCTAGGTTTATCTTTTGGTAAGACGTCCTTAAGTAACGCTGTAATACGATACATATCCTCTTTAGATTCTCCGACTGATAACCCACCAATCGAATAACCATCAAAGCCAATTTCCATTGTTTTTTCTGCCGAGTATAAACGTAAATCTTCTAGTAAGCCTCCTTGAACGATACCAAAAAGCGCTTGGTCTGATGATTTGTAATCTTTTCCTCTTTGCGCCCATCTTAAAGTACGTTCTAATGAATCTTTAATATACGCTCTACTTTCGTGAGGTGGTGGACATTCATCAAAACTCATGATAATATCTGCACCAATCGTTTGCTGAAGATCAATTGAGATCTCAGGCGACATAAATAGCGGACTACCATTCTTATGATGTTTAAAATGGACACCTTCTTCAGTAATTTTTCGCATCTCAGATAGACTAAAGACTTGGTAACCTCCACTGTCGGTTAACAGTGCATGTTGCCAATTCATCATTTCTTTAACATGACCATGTGCTTTGATGACTTCCATGCCAGGTTGGTTCCATAAATGATAGGTGTTGGCTAGAATAAGTCCTTCTGAGACGTCTAAAATTTCTTCTGGTGTTAATGATTTAACCGTTGCTTGCGTTCCAACTGGCATGAAAATTGGTGTTTCAAATGTGCCACTTGGTGTATGTAGTTTTCCATATCTTGCGCCTGTTTGCTTACATGTATGGATAAGTTCAAATGTGATTGCCATTGTTTTCCTTTGTGTTATAATGATGTGGGCTGTATCCTAGTTACCAGCCAAAAATAAAAACAGGGGTGTGTGATGACTTTAATATTTTATCTTAAAAATGCAATGATTGCATCAATTTATGTTGTACTACTTTATGTCTTTCAATTTTTAAGTTTTGAGTTTGTGCAATTTCGAATTGCAGAATTACTTTTGGTTTTAGTCATTTTTAATTCTAAAAGCTTTTATGGGATTACGATTGGAACGTTTGTCGGCAATATGCTATTCTCCCCATATGGGTTTGTTGATGCAGTGGTTGGGACCATTGCAACCATCATTACTTTACTATTCATGATCTTCCTAAAACGTCGACTACTCCTCGCATTACTTATGCCTGGCATTGTTAATGGCATCATCATCGGATTGATGCTTGTTTATTTTAGTGATATTACAACGATTCCAGCTTTTTTAATAGCCTTCAGTTGGATCTTCATCGGACAAACTGTTGTATTATTTGTCATTGGTTATCCGTTTTATAAGCTATTGAAAGAAAAACCTTCATTCCAAGAACTGATTCAATTTTGAGTGTGCTTTAGGCATCATGTTAAATTTTGGATCATCAACCGTTGCTAGAAAATATTGTGTTTGATTCATCTTGATCAGTTTGAATGCATGGACATCCATTTCCCACACTTGATGCGTAAATACATGCTTGATTTGTGTGATGAATCTTTGGTGTTCTGCTTGTATTCCTTGCTCTAGAAGCCATTCAGTTGTGTAGTTTACACTTTCAGATTCAACTTGTAAAAAGAGATACATCCCCTCAAAGAGAGACTGCGTCTCTTTTTTTAATACATAGTGTTGATCATCATTATATATGATACATGTCATATATTTTATGTGTGTTTTTGATGGTGCTTTTGATTTATATGGAAATGAGGCTTGCATCTGATGTTTGTAACTCAAACAACCATCTTGAAGCGGACACACGTCACACTTTGGACTGATAGGTTTACAAATGGTTGCCCCTAATTCCATCATGGCATGTGTATAGATATCTGGTTCATCTAGATCGATTAATGATTGGTTGAGCGCATTGAGCTTTTTTATAGTTTTTGGTTTACGAATGTCATCCTCAATCATATAAAGTCTCGTTAAAACCCGCATCACATTCCCATCTAATGCACTATGAGGTTGTTTAAATGCAGTTGACATGATTGCACCAGCAGTATAATCACCAATCCCAGGTAATGCGCGTACATCATGATAATTGTTTGGAAATTTGCCATCAAACTGATTTAACATAACTTGTGCAGCTTGATGCATTAATCTAAAACGTCTATAATATCCAAGTCCCGTAACAAAAGGTAATACGTCATCAAATGTTGCATTTGCGAGCGACTTTATTGTTGGAAACTTATTTATGAATTTTTCATAATAAGGTAACATCGTAGCAACTTGCGTTTGTTGAAGCATGATTTCAGCAACCCAAATTTTATATGGTGAGTTTGTTTGTCTAAATGACAAAGGTCTCTGGTTTTTTTTATACCAACTTAGTAAGTCTTTGATTGCCATTATAATTCAATTTTACGAACACCACAGTGTTCGATGACATCATCAAAATGGGTTAACGCAGAAATTGCGATGCCATGTGAGACAACGATGACGTGATCATATGACGTATACTTTAATAAAACAAGTTCCATTCTTTTTTTAATGGCGTGATACGTTTCATAATTAAATTGATTAGTTGTATCTTTTTGACCTTTTTGAGCCATGTAACTTCGAAAAGCACCTTCGCCATCGACATCGATATTTGGATTTAAGTCTGGCATCCATTCATGTAAATCATGTTCAACGATGACGTCTAACCCTAATTTAGATGCAATCATAGCTGCCGTTTGAAGTGCACGCGTATATGGCGATGATAAAATAATTTGACTCTTTTTTAAAGTGTCATCGTTCCCACGATCTCGTGCCTGTATGATGCCATTATCCGTAAGTTTTCCAAAATTATATGCCATGCCATAAATACCACGTTCTTGAACGTCATCATAACGTGGTTCTGCATGTCGAATTAAATAAAAAGTTGTCATCTCATACCTCATCTCTATTATATCACATACTGACACACATTTAAGGGCGTTCAATGAGTCATGTTATAATATAAATGCAATAGGAGGACATAATGAAATTGCTTGAAAGACGTTCAATTAGGTTATACGATCAATCGGTAAAAATTAGTAATGAAGAATTACAAAACATCATATTAGAAGCTAATCTAGCCCCATCTTCAATGAATATGCAACCATGGCGTTATGTCATCATTACTTCTGATGAAGCAAAAGAAAAATTACGCCCTGCACTTTATGGAAACTTGAAACAACTTGAAACAAGTGCAGCGATGATTGTGATCTTTAATGACTTAAAGAAATTTGAATTAGCAGAAAAAATTTATGATACTGCTGTTAATCAAGGACTCATGCCTCCTGAAGTAAAAGAAAAACAAATGACTAACATTAAAAATATGGTTCAAAAAGTGGATTTAGCTAAATTGAACATCAGTGGCATGATAGATTGTGGACTTGCTGCAATGAATTTAATGTATGTTGCAAGAGAACACGGTTATGATACGTGTCCAATTGGTGGATTCAATCACGACATGATTCATGATGTTGTTGGTTTAGATAAAGAACGATACACGCCAGTGATGATTGTTTCTATCGGGAAAGCTGCTGAAGAAGGTTTTCCATCTGTACGCTTACCTTTTGATGATACTGCAAAAATCATATAAAAAAATAGCCTTGATTCAAGGCTATTTTTTTTACATATCGTATTTAGATAAGATTTGAGCAGGTGTTTTATTGAGTAATAACCAAACTGGTAATAATCCTGCAAGTAAATTTGCAAGATATGCAACACCAATGCCCCCTATGACCGATAAAAACGTGACGTTAAATAAGTTAAGTTCACCTAGAAAACTATCGGATAACAATGAAAATCCATAGGTTGCAATGCCATAACCAACTAAGGTTGTGATGGTCGTTAATATCAATATTTCGATGATAAATGCCCGCATGATATCTTTTTTATAGACACCAATTGCTCTCATAATGGCAATCTCATATTGACGTTTCACCAAACTAGATCGTATGACAAAATAAAATCCTAAACCAGCAAACCCAATCACGACAAGTGATGTTGTCAAAGTTGAAACTAGTGCAACTTGTCGTTGGCTTTCGATGATACGTTCGGCATTTTCTAGCTCATCTACTACAATCAAATCATAATTAACAAGTGCATCACTTGTGTCATTAAAATTTGTTGATAATGTATAAAATCGTGTACTATTTTCAAATCGAAGGCGTTCTACTGTATCTTTTGTTGCAAAGACATACGGAAAGAGGTCTTGATCATCATATATCCCACTGATGATGATGCCTTCGACTTCAACTGGAAATGTTGTGTTGCCATCAAAATTAACGAGTGATGCAGGTAATAATACCTGATTTTCTGAAGGCACAGAACCATATAAAAGTGTTTCATCATCAAACCATCTCAATGGCATACGTTGTGTGATGGTATATGTTAAATAATCTGCTAAATCTGAATTCGTAAATATCACAGAATAGGTTGCATCAACAATTCCTGTGATTTTAATGTCTAAATTTTGGAATGTTAGTGTTTCAAATAAAATATGCTCATAACTCCAAATTCCGATGTCTTGACCAGCTGCACTATCAACTAAACTGTCTGCCATCGCTTTTGTGATAAGTATTTCTTGCGTTGTTTCAGGAAGTCTTCCGTACATTAAATCTAGGTCATGAAGTTCATATAAATCAAGTGCACCTGAGATCACGGTATTATAATTAAGTCCATTGGGTCTCACGAAATTAAGTTGTACGCGACCTCTATTGTATGTGTTGATGTATTGGATGGATTCAATATTTTGTAGTCCTTGAAATGTTGGAAAATTTTGTGTTGCTTCTTCTGGATTAACAAGTGAGACTTCTGCATATCCACTTGGCAGCGTTAAGTATTGATCGGGAGACATGAATAACACACTCGCAAGAGAGGTTGCTGCAAAGGCAATGACTGCACCTGCCAACATGAAACTCGCAAGCATGATTTTGCCTTTTCTTGATGTTCTAATTACTTTTTCTAAGGCCATCAATACAGCTTTTTTGAGTGAGAAGACAAAATGTTGTTTTCGTTCCACACCTTCTAAACTTAAAACGTCATTATCAAAAGTCGTTTCAGACATGGTTTTCTTTTGTTGAACTTCTTTTTTACCTTCTTTAATTTGAATGGTTGAAAACTCATCTAAAAGTTTTACTTTTTTAAGATCACTATCGACCTTAATATAAATCGTATCATTTTTTACAATAAAGGTTGCTTGAAGTTTCTTATCCTGTTGTTCTGAATAAATATCAAAGGATTGATGCGTTGATGTTTCAAGTTTCTCGTTATTTAAATCCCCTAAGTAAATAGTTTCATCATACTTCATTTGATAATCGCCACGTTCATGCGTATCATCATCAGACGTAATTTGACCATCAGAAATTTTAATGATGCGATCACCATAAAAACTTGCTAATTCTTTTTCATGGGTGACCATGATGACAAGCTTGTCTTTCGCAATGGATTTGATCATGTTCATCACTTCAATTGTATTTTGAGAATCTAGGTTTCCTGTTGGTTCATCAGCAATAATCATATCAGGATTTTTGACAATTGCTCTCGCAATCGCAACACGTTGTTGTTGTCCACCAGAAAGTTGTAATGCATTTTTCTTTCTAAATGCATACATATTAACAGATTTTAAGACATAATGAACACGGGATTCAATGAGTGCTTCATCAGTGATTCCCATGAGTTTTAATACATATGCAACATTATCAAATACTGATAAATCTGGTAATAAATGATAATTTTGAAAAATATAGCCAATGTGATTATTTCTAATGTGATCCCATACTTTTGACTGATATCTAGAGATATTTTTATCAAACATATAAAGGTGACCTTTATCAAATTTATCGAGTCCACCTAATACGTTGAGCAATGTTGTTTTACCCGATCCTGAAGGCCCAAGTAACATCACAAGTCCTTGACTTGGAAGATCCAATGTCATGTGATTTAACACATGCAGTTGATTCGATTTATTTTTGTTAAAAAACTTATTGAGTCCAGATATTTTAACGAGTGGTATCATTTGAGACATGTTATTCACCTCCTGAAGTTAGACTTTGAATGACAGTTTGATGAAACACTTTCTTATTAAATCTTAAACCTAACCATAACCCTAATAACGTTATGGATAAGACTAAAATAAGATAATCAGTGACCCCCATATATTCAATGGTTAACCCATGATCAGGTACAAATAATACGATCATGTTTAAAATGAACACAGAAAGCGCAAGTCCAATGATTGAGAGTAAGATTTGTTCTAAAATCACAAGGACAGATAACGTTGACTCGTGCGCACCCACAGATCTAAAGATTGAAAAATCTTTTTTCCTAGAGTTCATCATGTTTTTTGTTACTGCATGTATCACTGCATATAAAAATAGACCTAAAATCGTTAAAATAATGATCGCAACAATCGATAAAATAAACACAAGAAATTCTTGTATGAATCCTGGAATATTTGCAGGATAATAGACTTTATACGTTTCAACATCAAGTTGATTGACGATACGTGTTCCGGCGAGTTGATTCTCTACAGAAACACTCGCGATTGCGGATGGTAATGTGAAGAATTCTTCTTCAACTTCCTCTAAAAATGCATCAATAATTTCTTGATAGACAGATGCGCTCATGGCACCAAAATTAAAATTATCTTCAAGAAATGCATTTCCAATCGTCATGGTTTTAGACATTGACACTGATGTTGATAAAGATTCTGAATATATCATCACTTCAATACTTAACGGGATGTCATTTAAAGGTGTATTGTTTTCTAGAAAAATATCAAAACCATCAAAATCTTCTTCTATCGGATATACACTGAAATCTTGATCATTGTAAGAGAATCTTATATTGTTTTCTAACGTTTGTTTGACTTGCTCACGTACGTTAAGATCTAAGGTGGGTTCAGTTGGATACGTTTGATCTAAAAATGCTTCAGAAAAATAAATTGTTTGACGATCATTATTTGCAATTCCAACGACTTTAAAATAGCCAATGGATGACTCTTCTAACCTTTCTTTATCCCATTCCCAAATACGATTACTCGTGAGTAAAAAGGTTTGGTCAAGTTCAATTCCCCACCAATACCTACTGACAACGATTTCATCAGCGGCTTCAGGTAATCGTCCTGATTCTAAATCACTTGTATTTAAATTCAATGCTGAATCATTGTAACGATATCCCATCATATCCATGACTTCAGTGCCATTATAAAAACTAACTAAATTAAAACTTGTGTCATTATAAAAAAGGGCTCCATATGCGTAAACCTTTGAAACATCATTGAAGGCTTCAATCTTTTCAATGTCTGCTTGAGTGAGGGGATTTCCATCTCTTCTTTCGACTAAGACACGTGAATTAGGTACTGAAGGATAGGTAGACGATTGTTCAAGTCCTGTTGTACGTAATCCAAAAATTTGATTAGAATAGACAACTGTAAAGACACTAATTGCAATAATCATTAAAAACAACATAAATATAAAACGTTTAGGTTGCGCAAGTAAATTTCTAAGCGAAAACTTAATTAAACCAAAAAAGTTTAAACTTTTTGTCTTTTCAACTTTATTGACAGTAATATTGTCATGAGCTTTAATTTTAATATCTTCAACGACTTCGCCGTCAGACATTTTAATACGTCTTGTTGCGTATTTAGAAACTTGATCAAATTCATGTGTCACAATGATGACAAGTTTATCTTTTGATACATCATGTAATAATTGAATGACTTGTTCAGCAGATGTCTGGTCTAAATTACCAGTAGGCTCGTCACATACAATAATTGGTGTATCTTTTGCAAGTGCTCTAGCAATGACAGCACGTTGTTTTTGACCACCGGATAATTTAGAGGACTTTTGATGTTTTTGTTTCGTTAATCCTACTTGATCAATGAGCTTTAATGCGCGTTCTTTTCTTTCTTTTATAGGATATCCTTGTAATTCTAAAGCAAGCATCACATTTTGATAAACGGTGTAAGAATCAATGATGTTATAGTTTTGAAATACAAAGCCTACATTTTCTCTTCGATAGTTTTCAAAATCTTTAATTTGATAATGGGATGTCTCTTCAGAAAAAATAAACATTTCTCCCTCTTCGTATTTATCTAAACCAGATAAGACGTTGAGTAATGTTGATTTACCACTACCTGATTCACCTGTCACTGCAACAAATTCACCCATGTTAAACGTAAGTGAGATGTGTTTCATCCCAACACTGACGTTATTTTCAGATTGATAATATTTTGAAACACGTTCTAATCTTAAAGCTTCCATATTCCCTCCATGCCATTATTTTAATCTTTAAATGTGTCAAATTAGTGACATTAATAATTTTTTTAACGCTGCAACATCTTTCACAAGATACATGGGATCTAAATCCTTTAATAATTCAGCATCACGATACCCATAACTCACAGCAACATGATCCATATCAAGTTTTTTTGAAACCAATATATCTGGTTCTGAATCTCCAATATATAGGACATCCTGAGGCGTTACGTTTAAATCATTTAAAACTTTTAAAACCATATCCGGTGCAGGCTTAATCGGGAGTTCATTTGTCATCCCTAATGATGCATCAAATATATTCAGAAAATAATGATGCATTAAAGACTGAACAAGATGGTCATATTTATTTGAAACAACGCCAAGTCGATATGTCTTTTTTAGTTCTTTAAGTAAGGGGAGCATCCCATCATAAATCGTTGTTAAATCTTTATGATTTTGATCATATGCTTCTTGATATGTATCATGAATGTTTTTAATCATACCTTCATTTGCAGATGGTGCACATAACGCAATCATTTGCATGGCACCTGAACCGACGCTTTTTTTAACTTTTTCAACAGTTACGTCGTCATATCCAAATGTTTTTAAACCAATATTCACCGCCTGATGAATGTCTAAAATTGTATCCAAGATCGTACCATCTAAATCAAATAAGATTGCTTTTTTCATGTTTTCCCTCAAATGATATTATATCATGATTTACGTTGTAAAAAATGTCAATTTCATGTATAATCTTTGCACTGGGGATGTTTATGGATTCGTCAGAGTATGGATCTATCATGTTGCGTATCTTGGTTGCTCAAGTAAAAAAGCCGAGGCTAATAACCGGAAACCAAAACTTTTCTTACGCAGCTTAAGAATAGCGAGCGTGCCAACTAAGTTGTTTGCTTACGACACTTACACGGCTCAGAAAGTAAGCGATCTTATATGTGTCGACAAGCATTTATAAGATTATTCATTGTCTCGATGTGATCTTTCTTGTTTATTGTTAGGATCACATTTAAATCGCTCAATAAACTACGTACGTAGACGCATGATATCATCATATTTTGCACAGGGGTTCAACTCCCCTCATCTCCACCATATGAAGTAAATAGGTTTGATACAATTGCACTTGGCAAGATAAAGTGGACACGTATCAAACCTTTTTTATATATATGGGGCCTTTTGGCAATCTAACCATTTAAGGGGCAGCTATTTTATATTTACCTAGAGCACTTTAGTTTGTGATATGATAATTAAAAAGGAGTTGATTTTATGTATAAAGGTAAATTAGTCTTCTTTTCTGGAAAAATGGGTGCAGGAAAGACAACATATGCAAAAAAATTATCTAATGAACCACATACAATTTATCTATCGGAAGATGAGATTTTGTCTTCTTTTTATCCAAGTGAAATTAAAAATATAGAAGACTATATATTATACTCAAAAAGAATCAAACCTTACATTATGAAATTAGTAAAAAAATTAACTGAACATGATCTAAGTATTATTATGGACTTTCCTGGGAATACAATTAAACAACGAGAGTGGTTTAAAATGCTGATTGAAGAATGTCAGGTAGATGGCAAACTAATCTACTTAAAAGTTGCTGATGAAGTTTGTATTAAGCAGCTTCTAAAGAGAAGGCAAGAAGAACCTGCTAGACATCAGTTCGATAATGAAGAGATGTTCTATAGAATAACAAAATTCTTTGAAGAACCTTCTGATAAAGAAGGCTTGAGATTAGAAATTATTGAGAAAGAAACCTTTTAAGCCGTCGGTCAAGGGTTCGATATCTCACATTATGAAGATAGTGGAAGAACCGATTTTGACACAAAGAAATTACTCCTAAAAAAATCCAAAAAATAAAACCTCTAAACTAGGTCATAATTTAGGGGATTTATTTTTCAGGGTGAGGGTGTAAAATTGTAGCAAAATAGGTCATAAAACCCATCAATAAAATAAAAAACACGTCAATAGACGTGTTTTTTTTATACAAATGGTTGTCTAAACATTGCTTCTTGATACCATTTTGAACGTTCAAAGATAAAGTTTTTATTCCATAATACATGATCCATATGTGTTTCAAATTCAACCATAAACATTGGATTCGGCCATAAATAAGAATTAAAAACATCCCACCTCTCAAAGTTCTTCGTTGAATAAGGAATAAGACTCACCCCTAAGACTTCAATGAGTGTTAAAAAGGATGGGAGTATCTCTTGATAATACGTGATCATCTCATGTTTAAATGCATTTCTAAACGCTTTAATTTCAATGGCATAATTAAACCACGCCATTCTAAAATCATAAGCTAAGAAAAATCCTTCAGGATCATAGTATTGTTCACCGACATAATCTGCATTCCCTAATGCAAAATCAAAATCCCATACGGGTCCAAACTTTAATGTGCCTTCTTGATCTCGATACATAAAGACAGATAACCCCCAAGCATCCACATTTTTAAACAGTTCTTGAATGATCATATAGGTCACCCAATTTTGAAGGTCAATATCAGGATGCATCACACCACGTTGAAGATCTTGCATCACACCATTTAAATAATTTGTGATACCATTTAACGTATCTTCTTCTAGATCTATACTTCTTTTGATACCATAGGGTGCACCTTCTATGCGTATATTGGGTTCACCTGTTTGATCCCAATCAATTCTATGGTCAAGTTCTAATACAAACGATAACGGGTCTTCACCAGTTTTGATGTATGTGCGATCTTCAATTAATAAATATAAACCGTGATAATTTTCATTGACATAAAGGTCAACATAACGTGTATCTTGAGTGATTTCTAAATCCATCAGTTTTGCAAGTTGATGGGCAAGTGCATCACGCATGAGCGATTTATCTGCTTGCATACCAATGAGTAAGTAATCATGATGTGGTCTTAACCCCATCATCATGACATCTTCAGAAAAAGCAATTCGATAGGATTTTTTTTCATAAGAAATCCAGTTTGAATTTCCTCTCCCTCTCACTTGAGCTTCTTTTTCTAATACCATCTTTTCTTCTTGATACACGGAAATTGTTGAAGATGAAAACGTTTCTTTAGATACATTTTCAAAATCGATATCATTTAGGTGAATTTGGTAATTATGCTCAGGTGAATAGTCACTTAATACATATATTTCTTGTTGAATGGTTTTTGTCTGATCTCGAGCAAAAATGATGATGTCAATCGGTAAATACCGATCATAAATAGGGCGTTCAAATTGTTCCAAATCTATGATGTCGATATCATTTATTTTGTATGAAATGGTTGTACCTTCAAATAAAGGAAGTTTTGTATCATGACGTACAGGATTATCTAAAAATAATTCAATTGAAGGCATGACGTCGTCTAAAGTATGTCGCGCAGTCAAATTTTGCTGACATGCATGAAGCATTAATAACATACTTATAATCGTAAGTAACGTAATCGTTTTTTTCATAAGCATCCTTTTTTTTGTATGGTTTGAAAATATGCTATAATTTAGAAATGAGGTGATACAATGACAAATAAATTATCATTAATTCAAGTAATTTATGCATCGATGTTTTCGGCAATTATATTTGTTTTTACTTACATTGGTGTTCAAGTACCAGCATTTGGAGCATTTGGTGGTTTAACACATATGGGTACACTCGTTATGTTTATCATTTCCATTAAATATGGAAAATATTATGGTGCCTTATCTGGCGCGATTGGAATGACACTTTTTGATTTACTTTCACCGTGGGCAGCTTGGGCTCCTGGTACTTTTGTTGTTCGCATCATCGCAGGATATGTCTTTGGGCTTGTTGCGGAATCAAAAGAAGGTCAAGGCATGTCGATGACGAAAAACTGGTTATCACTAGGTTTAGGTGGACTCGTGATTGTTGTTGGATACTTGATGTTTGAGGCATTATTTTTAGGATCTGGATTTGCTGCATTGCGAAGTATTCCAGGCAATCTCTTACAACTTGTCATTGCATCAGCAGGTATTTTCATTTATAAATCAATGCCAGAATTAAGGAGATAATCATGAAGTACCAAGTATTACTGTATTACCATTATACACCAATTGATGATCCAGAAGCTTTTGCAGAGACCCATTTAAAATATTGTAAAAACCTTGGTGTCCTAGGAAGAATCATCATTTCAAAAGAGGGCATCAATGGAACGCTCTCAGGAACCATTGAGCAAACAGAAACCTACATGAAGGATTTAAAAGCGATCTCTGGGTTTGAAGCGATATCATTTAAAATTGATGAAGACGATCAACATGTATTTCATCGAATTTCAGTGAAAGTCAAAAATGAAATTGTAAATTTAGGGCTTGATCACGATATAAATCCTCATGAACTAACCGGTACATACTTAGAACCTATCGATTATTTTGAGAAACTACAAGACCCAAACGTTGTCATTGTTGATGCAAGAAATGATTATGAATATGACTTAGGTCATTTTAAAAATGCCATCAAACCAGACATTAAACATTTTAGAGAGATTCCATCTTGGTTTAGAAAGCACAAGCAACTTTTTGAAGGTAAAACTGTTCTCACCTATTGTACAGGTGGGGTACGTTGTGAAAAATGGTCTGGATTTTTAAAGCGAGAAGGGATTGAAGACGTCTACCAACTCAAAGGTGGGATCGTAACCTACGGGAAAGACCCTAAGGTTCAAGGACAATTGTGGGAAGGCGCGTGTTATGTTTTTGACTCTAGAATACGTGTACCAGTAAATAGAATTGACCCAGTCATCGTTGGAAAAGATCATTTTACTGGTGAACCTTGTGAACGGTATATTAATTGTGCCAATCCAACATGTAATAAACAAATATTATGTAGTGAAGAAAATGAAGTCAAATTTAGAGGATCATGCTGTGAAGCATGTCGACGTCATCCACTCAACCGTTATGAAATTAGAACATCATCTAGAATTTATGATTAAAGCACGTCATTGACGTGCTTTTTGTTTATATTCTTGCGTATAATCTTTAATATATTGATACGCTTTTTTAATGAGTTCAAATTGCTTTGATGGAACAGATGTTTTGATCTCATCATGTAGATGTATTCTAAACATCATGTAATCTTCCACTATTTTTTTCGTATGTGATTCTAATACAATATTGAGCTTTCGTTTATCTTCATCACCAATCGTTCTTTTTACAAAGCCATCTTTATCTAGTTGGTGAATGATTGAAGAAATTGTCGAGAACTGCATCGATGTTTTTTCAGATAGTGTTGAAGGTTGATTTAACCCCTCTTCTTCATATAAATACGTCAGTGTTAATAACTTTAAATCCGTAAGATCAATATCTAATTCATAATGCGTCAAAAAATCGTTTTCCTGATTAAAATTATAAAAATAAATTCTATTGAAAGCCTCATAAATATCATTAAATGATGGTATATTGAGTATACTAGGTTTCTTTAACTTTGGTTCTTCTTCAGAAAACGTATTACTAATATGAATGATTGTTTTAATTAAATCTAACAGCTTTAAATTTGAAAATTTTGTTTTGAAGTACTCAAATAACCCTTGATAAAATTGTATCAGTATTTCGTAATATGCAATTCCATTTAAATCTAAATCAATAAGCATGTGTTTATAATTACTTGGATCTCGATATCTTCTAATAATTTTGTATCGTTCAAGTATTTTCAAATGGTTTGAGAAGGTTGAGTGTGTTGCACCTATTTTTTTCGCTAATAAAGAAGAATAATTTCTAAAGTCTTTTTTTTCTTTTTGAATGGCAAACAGCAAATTGATATCTTTTAATGATAGAGAATATTCAAATTGACTTCTTAATGACAATAAATAGTCTTGTTCAACCACTTCATAAAAGGATTCATAAATTGTTTTATAGTTTTCTTTAAGTCCCATATTTAGGTCCTTTTTTTTATTTGATATTATCTTATTATATCATATTCGTAATATTGATAAAGATAAAAAAAAAGGCATATGCCTTTTTTATGTTGTTGCTGATAACAGATTCGTAAGTGCATCTGTATACGCTTTAGGATTTTCAAGGGGAATTCCTTCTGCTACAAGTGATTGATAATAAAGTAGTGAAGCAATGGATTCAATCGATTCAGCATCTTTTTGAAATGTATCATATAACTTTTTAAAGAGTGCATGATTTGGATTGACTTCTAAAATGCGTTCAGCTTTAACGGACTCTCCATTAGGCATTTGATTTAAGACTTTTTCCATTTCAAGGGAGACGCCTTCACCAGATACAATACACACTGGAGATTCTGTAAGTCTTGCTGAAACTTTGACATCTTTGACTTGATCTTTAAGATTGTCTTTAATTGCTTTTAAAAATTCTTTATAGTCTTTTTCTTGTTTCTTAACTTCTTTTTTCTTATCTTCTAAGACTTCTTCTAAATCACCTTGTTGAATGGATTTAAAAGGAATTTCTTGATAATTTTGCATCGCTTGGAACATGAATTCATCAACATCATCGTAACATAATAATACTTCAATGTCTTGAGATTTCATCGCATCCATTTGAGGTAAGTTTAACATTCTAGATTTTGATTTACCTGTCGCATAGTATATAAATTTTTGACTTTCAGGTTTACGATCTAAATATTCTTTTAATGTGATCGGTTCTTCATTTTTTGAGGTTTCAAATAAGATTAAGTCTTGAAGTTTGTCTTTATTCATCCCAAACATGTCATAAATACCATATTTCAAGGTTAATTTATAGGCATCATAAAACTCTAAGTATGTTTTTCGATCATCGGCGAGTAATGCTTCTAATTCACTTTTTATTTTTTTCTCTAAATGCGATGCGATTTTCTTAAGTTGACGGTCATGTTGTAACATTTCACGTGATAAATTAAGTGATAAGTCAGCAGAATCCACTAATCCTTTAACAAATTTAAAGTAATCTGGTACAAGTGATTTGTTTTTATCTTCAATAAACACACTTTTGGAATAAAGTTGCAATCCTTTTTCAAAACTTTCAGAATAAAAATTATAAGCAGGTTTTTTAGGGATAAATAATAATGCTGTATAGGTAAGCATCCCTTCAACGTTTGTATGAATTGTTTTTAATGGTGCTTCATATTCATTAAATTGATGCTTGAAAAATTCGTTCGTTTCTTCTTCAGTCACATCACTTTTTGAACGTTTCCAAATGGGTGTCATTTGGTTCAATGTGACATCTTCCTGAATTTCTTTTTTATCTTCAGTTTTTGTTTCAAGCATTTTAATTGGGTAACGAATGTAATCACTATATTTTTTAACAAGTGATTTTAACTCATAAAATTTAAGAAATTTTGAAAAATCAATATCTTCAGCATCTTCTCTAATAAATAATGTGATTTCAGTACCCATGGTATCTTTTTCTAAATCTTCAATGGTATAGTTGGAAACACCGTCAGATGTCCATAAGTATCCTGATTCAGAATACGGAGATCTTGTACGTACTTCTACTTTTTCTGCAACCATAAACGCGCTGTAAAATCCAACACCAAATTGACCGATCAATTCAGCATCATTTTTTTCTTCAAGTGATTCTTGAAATGCTTTTGTTCCTGATTTTGCAATGGTTCCTAAGTTTTCAATCAACTCGTCTTGAGTCAATCCAATCCCATTATCAACAATGGTTAATGTGCGCGCTTTTTCATCAGCAATCAGTCTGATTTCATACTCAGCACGGGTTACATTTTCATCTGTTAATGATTTGAAATTGCGCTTATCAATGGCATCACTTGCATTTGAAATAAGTTCTCTTAGAAAGATTTCATGATGCGTATAAATTGAGTGTGTCATCAAATGTAATAAACGCTGTGATTCAGTTTTAAATTGTTTTGTTTGTTTCATATAATCCTCCCAATAGTATTTTAGTGATGTATGAGATGATTGTCAATAAAAAAGACACTTTATGGTAAAGTGCCTTTTTTTAAACAAACTTTATTGAAATTAAGCTAAATTTTCAATTGCAGTTTTTACTTGATCAATAAATTGTGCGCGTGTAATTTGTCCATCAGCGAGTGCGCTATAGATTGGTCCTAATGTATCCATACCAAATCCTGCAGGTAAATCATTTTGCCACCAAGCATATGCTTTACCAGCTTGATTCCAAGCAAGTACTGCTGCTGATAATGGTGTTGAAGGGACTAGTGTGACTGAATCAAATGCAGGCACCATATTTGCTTGGTTTACCATGTAATCGTGTCCTTCAGAAGTTGCTGCTAGATCTTCTAAGAATGCTTTTGCATTTTCAATGTTAGCACCATCTTTATTAATCACGTAATATGAAGGTGCACCAATGAATATAGAATCATTTCCTGTTGTTAAAACACCATGAGGTAAATACCCCATTTCAAAAGTTGAATTTGCATAAGATGAATCTGTCCAGTTACCTTGATGTAAGAATGCTGCTTTACCTGAAGCAAACAATCCTACTTGTTCATCATATCCACCAGTATTTAAAACTGTTTGGTTCGCAAATTCAAATAAGAGTTCTACCCAATCTGTATATTGACCAAAACGAGCTTCATCGAGTTGTCCTGCATTGACTTGATCAATCACAGTTGAATCTGTATATGATAAGCCTGAACTTAAGTAACCGTTAAAGTTGTGTAAACCTGTTACCCACGTCATACCTGATGCTGCAGCCATAGAAACAACAGATGAATCTGTGATTCCATTATCAGTATAATATTTCTCTACAGCTTCAAACATATCTCTAAAATCTGCTTGTGATAATGGTGTACCTATTGCAGGAACTGTTAATCCAGCAGCTTCCAAGATGTCTTTATTATAAGCCATACCCCAACCTTCAATTGCGACTGGGAAACCATAGACTTCACCTTCAAAAACAAATTCTAAACCTGTATTGTCAATCCAATTTTCATTGCCAGAAAATTGGTAAATTTTATCTTTGTATTGATTGAATCCTCCGAGACCTTCAATAACAAAGATATCTGGTTGATCATTACCTTGGAATTCAGCTAAAAGTTGCGTTCCATAAGCACATGAATCGCCTCCACACGTTTGAACTTCAACGTTTAATCCGTTTTCAGTTCCCCACGTCGATGCATAAGTACTTAAAACATCATCAATCTCAACTTTGTTTTGGAAAATCACGAGCGAGTCTGTCGCAGGTGTTCCAGTACATGAAGCTAAAATGACGGCTACAGTAAGTACTGTAAATAATGAAAGTAATTTTTTCAATTTATTATCCTCCTATTTTTTTTTAAATTGAAAGCGAATTTATGATGATTGCAATGTTGCAATCGATGTTTCATCAGTATTACTTGATTGCTCCAGATGTCATCCCTTTGATGATATGTTTTTGAACAAACAAGAATAGTATAAGTAGTGGAATTGCTGCAAGAATGACCTGAGTAAGAATTAATGGCCAATCTTTTGTATATAATCCAGCTAAAACGCCGACAGATAACGGTAACGTTTGAACGGGATTTTTTACCCCTAATACTAAAACCGGTAATAAATAATCATTCCAAATCCACAATCCATTGAGAACAAGCATCGTGACAAAGATCGGTTTTAAAATTGGGAAAACGACTCTAAAAAATACTTGTCTTTGATTACAACCATCAATGATGGCTGCTTCTTCGATTTCTAATGGAACAGATTTTATAAAGCCATAAAACATAAATACTGAAAGTGGTGCACCAAAACCAACATATGCAAGAACAATCCCGTGGACAGTTTCTTTCATTGTGATTCCAGTAAAGTTCGTGATGTCTTGTAGCAATCGCACGAGTGGTAACATCACCACTTGAAATGGGATAACTAATCCACTTAAAAATAGAAAGAAGATAGCTTTAGAGTATTTAGTCTTTGTTCTCACGAGTACCCAAGCAGCCATCGAACTGAATATCCCGATTGCTGTAAGTGACAATGTTGTAATAAGTAGCGAATAGCCAAACGATGAAAAGTATCTAATTTGACGATGCGTTAATATACGTTCAATATTATTTAAAAAGTTTCTAAAATAATTTTGTGGTAAACCTAATGGATCTAAAATAATTGCATTATTATCTGCTTTACCAACGTTAATTAAAACAATGATAATTGGCATGAAAAATAATATTAAGAGTATTAATGATATGATTTCGATTGTCCAATTATTTTGTTTTAACGTTACCGACCAATTGGTTTTTTGTTTGTTATTCGTTGTCTTTTGCATTACATTTCCACCTCTCTTTTTTGAGTAAAGTAGACTTGTAAGCCACCAAATATACCGATGAGTAAGAAAAACAATATCGCTTTTGCTTGTCCTACGCCAAGTTGAAATCTAACAAATGCTGTTTCATAAATGTTGTATGTAATGACCTCAGTACTTTGAACTGTGATTGGATTTATTCCATAAAGATTCGCAAACCAAACTGGCATTTGCATTGCAGGTCCACTTTGTGTCAATGAAACAACGGTATCGTATTGTTTAAATGACGTCACTAATGTTAAAAATAACGCAATGGTAAATGCTTGTGCAACGAGTGGAAATGTGATTGCTCTTAGTCTTTGCCAAGCATTCGCACCATCAATGGTTGCCGCTTCAATTAAGTCTTGCGGGACATTTTGAAGTGCTGCAATATAAATCATCATAATGTAACCTGCATATTGCCATGTGACAACGATCGCTAAACCTAATATCGATGTATTACCAACAGCAATTAGGGAAGGTTCAAACCAAACGATGAGTGCTCGATTATATAAAAATTGCCAAATATAACCTAAAACCAGACCACCAATTAAATTCGGTAAGAAAAATCCAGCACGGAATACATTTTTCAAAATTGTATTTTGAGTCACTAAAAGCGCTAAACCAAATGCAACAATATTGATAATTATCACAGAAAGTAACGAATACGTTGCTGTCTGTAAAAAAGAAAAGCCAAATTGAGGATCACTTAAAATTTGGCGATAGTTATCAAAGCCTATAAAACTTTCATTTCCAGTATTGAGTCCTGACCAGTTTGTAAAACTGTAGTATATTCCAGTAATAAAAGGGACGATAACGAATAACAAGAAAGCAGACAAAGAAGGAAATAAAAATAACCAAAATGATCGATTACTTTGAGCTCTTCTGCTATTTCCAAATAGGATGTTTTTAGTCATAATTCCTCACTTTTTTTATGGAAAGGTTTTCATAAACATTTTAACAAAAAATGTAAGCGTTGTCAATGATAATAATGTATTTTTGTGTGAAAAATGATTTCGTTCGTGTTAGGATTGATTTATAAGGGGTACAAGTGATGATTATTTTTATTTATTTATTATCTTTATTTATTTTTCCTTATTTTATGACACATATGAATTCTCATTTGATTTTGCTGTGGGTCTCTTTATCACCTCTATTCTCGTTTGCATTCGTATTTTTATTGGTAGCGATTCATATTCCTTTTTTTTCAATTATAAACGTCAAACCTAGTAATCATTATTTGAATTATTTGAATCAACAAATGATTACGTTGTTTAATCATTTGTTTTTACGTATGAAAACCACTTTAAATGGTGTCATCCCTAAAAATCATCAACAAGTAATTTATGCAAATCACACTTCTTATACAGATGCACTATGTGTATTAGAAAAAGTGCAAATGCCAATGGCATTTACACCTAAAGTATCTTTACTTAAAGTTCCATGGATTGGAACTTGGATTCAATTGCTTGGAAGTTTTCCAATTGATAGAATGAACCCCAGAAAAACATTAGAGAATATGATACATGCAATTCACGTTGTAAAAAATGGTCAAACGATGCTTATGTTCCCAGAAGGTACCATTAGAGATCGATATCGTAATGATGTAGAAAATATGAAAGCTGGTGCTTTTAAATTAGTATTGAAAGCCGAAGCTCAATTAACTTTAATTAAAATCAGTGGGGACATCGATATTCGTAAGAAAGCACCATTTCATCCTGTCAATAGACAAATCGATATCATTAAGACATTTACATTCGACGAAATTAAAGACATACCTACTAAAGACCTTGCAGTAGATATGATGGATAAAATCAACACTTTTAAAGGACGCAAAGATCAATAATTGAATATTGGTCTTTATCTTTATCGTATTCAATCATTGAAACACTACAGTTTCGAATAGGAATTGCATCTTTTTGTGTTTGGTTGATTTTCATAATACGTGCAATAATTTCTCGTATGACGCCACCGTGAGTCACGATCATAATGTTTTTACTCGTGTGGTTTTTTACTATTTTTTTAAAGACTTCAAATGATCGTAATTGAAACTCAATATAAGATTCTCCTGAATGTATATTTAACGCATTCTTTTCATTTTCAGGTTTACCAAGAAAATATGAAAACTCTGCTTCAATTTCTTGCCAAGAATGACCTTCCCAAGATCCTAAATACATTTCTCTTAACTGCTTATCTAAAAAAACCTCTTTATTTAAAGATTTCGCAATGATACGTGCTGTTTCATATGCACGACTTAAGTCACTTGAATAGATAATGTCTATTTTTTGAGTCTCAAAAAAAGAGATAAGTTGATTTGCCTGAGATATTCCAGTCTCGTTGAGTGGCGTATCTTTCCATCCTTGCATTAAGTTTTTAATGTTATCGTCTGTTTGACCGTGTCTAACTAAGAATATTCGCATGATTTTCTCTTTTCAACATGATATTCTTATGTTATCATATTAACGTAACGAAGACCAAACTTATTCATGGAGAATATTTTATGACCATTCAAGACATTACAAAAGCATTATATGATACAAAAAAACATCCTTTAAAACTCTTTATTGGTTTTGATGGATTCGTTGACAACATCATGCACGTCGTGGATAAACGTATCAGTTTAACAGAGTTTAAACGCTTAGAATATATCAAAGATTATGCAGAACGCATCGGTAAAGCTGCTGGATTATCTACAAATATCGAATGGGTTGTTGACCAACAAAAGATTGGTGGTAATGGTCCAATTATGACCAATGCACTCCTTAACCATCATGTACATGCAACGTATGTTGGTGCATTAGGATTCCCAACATTACATCCTGTTTTTCAACCCATTGCAGAAAAAGCAAATGTGATTTCGATTGAAAATCCTGGCATTTCAGATGCAGTAGAATTTTTTGATGGCAAAATTATTATGGGTCGTATGAATTTTGATAATATGACGTATGATCGTTTAATAGAGACGTATGGTGAAGCCAATTTATTCGATCAACTTCAAACTTCTGATTTATTTGCAAGTGTCAACTGGTCAATGCTTCCAACCATGACATCTTTTTGGGAAGATTTGCTTGAAAAAGCATTACCTAAATTGAAATCTAGATCCACAAAACCAATCTTTTTTGTAGACATTGCGGATCCAGAAAAAAGAGAATCAAGTGATATCACAAGAGCACTTCATTTATTAAAACTTTTTAAATCTTATTTTACCGTGATTCTAGGATTTAATAAAAAAGAAGCGTTTGACGTTTCAGTCACGCTTGGATTGTTTTCAAAAACTGACATCAAAGAAGCCAGTTTAGAACAAGTTACAAAAGCACTTTATGAGAGTCTTGAAGTTGATCAGCTTGTTGTTCATCCAGTAGATAGAGCAGTTGTCATGACTTCAGATGGTTATTTTGAAGCAAAAGGCCCTTACGTAGAAAAACCTAAACTCACAACAGGTGCAGGTGATAATTTTAATGCGGGGTATGTCTTTGGTCAACTTGCTGGATTAACGCCGAAAGCATCACTTCTTACAGGTGTTTGTACAAGTGGATTTTATGTTGTCAATGCGAAAAGTCCGAATACAGATGAACTCATACATTTTATTGAAGAATTTACCAAAATATAAAAGCGCATACGCGCTTTTTTTAGTCTACGATATTTGTTGTAAGAAATTGTACTTCTTCTTTTTGAAGTTTATTCTGTATCATGACATCATCTACTGTCCAATATGAAACCTTTAAGTTTGACTGAATATATAATGAATGTCTTGTTGGATGATAACATGCAATATTCAAATTTACAGAATGAATGTCTAATTGTTGGATCGCAATTATTTCTTTTTCATTTAATTCATCTTTTAAATACATAACATCAATCTCATTTTTGAAATAACGAATGACTTCTAAATGAAATGAAATGATTTTAATGAATGTTAAATCAAATTTTTTAAGTATTAGAAGCAAAGCATTCATGTCATCGACAGTAAGTTTATCCTTAATTTCAATCAACAAATATTTTCGATATCTACTTTTTAAATCAAGTAACTGATGAAGTGTCAAAATTCTTTGTCCATCTGAATAAAGATATGGTTGTATATCATATAAATTTAACTCAGAAACGCGATGATTCACTTGATTCAGTCTTAAAAAATCTTTGTCGTGATAAACAATAAATGCCTGATCTTTTGTAATTCTTACATCACATTCACATCCGTCAAAGGAAGATTCAAAAGCATACTTAAAAGCTTCAAATGTATTCTCAATATAACGTTTACTCGCACCTCTATGTGCAATATATTTCATCATAAATATGTGCAACCCTCACATGTTCAAATATTTAGTATATTTGATATAATACCATATGAAAGGGTTTCCATATTATGAAAAAAAATCAATTGATGCGTGCGTTATTTGAGATGCTTTATCCAAATCAAGACGAGGCTAAAAAACATTTACTTGACTATATAGAACTAAATTCTGCGAAAGAAAATCAACAACCATGGTTTTCAAATACACCCATTGTTGCAATGACATTGTATGTTGATTTATTCTCCAAAAATATTATATTGCTTAAAGAAAAGCTAGAATATTTTAAATTCTTAGGTGTGAACTTAATTCATTTGATGCCGTTATTAAAAACTCGAGATGAAGAAAATGATGGGGGATATGCAGTCGTTGATTTTAATGATGTTGATCCGAAATTTGGTACCAAAGATGATTTACTTGAAGTCATTCGTTTTTTTCATAAACATGACATTAGAATCATGATTGATTTTGTTTTAAATCATGTCGCAAAAGAACACCTATGGGCGATCAAAGCGCAAGATGGTGATCATTTTTATCAAAATTTCTTTATGATGTATGATGATGATTTTATTCCTTCTCAATTTGATTTAACAGTACCACTTGTCATACCTGAAAGGAAAAAAACAAACTTTACGCACTTAGTTAATTTAAATAAATATATTTATACTTCGTTTAGTGATTATCAATGGGATTTAAACTATAAAAATCCTTATGTATTGATTGAGATGTTAAAACAACTTCATCAATTTTCGATTTGGGGTATCGACATGATTCGACTAGATGCTATACCTTTTATATGGAAAACTTTAGGAACAACCTGTAGAAATTTACCAGAAGTTCATGTTCTAATGCGAATTTTTAGAGCTTTTAGAGACCTGACATGTCCCCATCTTGCTCTACTAGGTGAGGCGATTGTAGAACCGCATGAAATTGTAAAATATTTTGGAACGGATGATGCTCCTGAGTGTGACTTTATGTATAATGCGAATCTCATGGTTAACTTATGGAATACAGTAGCAACCCAAGATGCAAGACTACTTAATATCGATGCCAACCGCTTTGAATTGCCAAAGCACGGTGCATGGTTGAATTATATTAGATGCCATGATGATATTGGATGGGGATTTAATGAAGATGCATTATCGCGTTTTGGTTTTGATCCATTTTTGCATAAACAATTTTTAATTTCTTTCTTTAATGGTAGTTTTAAAGGGTCTTTTAGTAAAGGTGTCGATTATCAAAAAAATGAAAAAACCAAAGATGCAAGAACCAATGGGATGTTTGCATCTTTAATTGGTATTGAAGATGCTAAAAATCAACAAGCATCAATGTTACTTGAATTATCAATGAAACGCATGAGAATGCTCAATGCAATTTTATTTTTTTATCAAGGTGCACCCATGATTTATGCTGGTGATGATATCGGTATGACAAATGATCGTTCATATTTAAAGAATGAGCTTAAGAAACACGATTCAAGATGGATCCATCGACCTTTTTACGATTGGAAATTATATTCTGAAGTTATTAAAAATCAAGTTGACACAGCTCAGATTTTCCATGATTTAAAACAATTTATTCATTTAAGAAAATTAAATGTTTTACTTCATCCATTTGTTCAACAACGCGCCATAAATACTGAACATCAAGAAATTCTACTTCTAGAAAAGAAACTCAATAAAAAGTCACTATATGGACTATTTAATGTTTCAAGTCAAGTGATGATTATTGATATGAATATATTGCGTC
The DNA here is from genome assembly GCA_965657915.1 of Acholeplasmataceae bacterium. GTDB lineage: Bacteria > Bacillota_I > Bacilli_A > Acholeplasmatales > Acholeplasmataceae > UBA8290. Next base: position 134,592 of record CBFHPN010000001.1, read on the forward strand.
ATCTTCATTTAGTTAAAATCGAAGCTGATCTTATTCAAAATCGTGTGATTGATCTTGAACAAGAAACATTAACATTAGCACCCTATGAAATATTATTTATTCCAGCAAAGACTGCTTAGCAGTCTTTTTTTTATAAAAAAAACACTTATAATTAAGTGTTTTGAATGTCAAATGGTGGAGTTAGAGGGGATTGAACCCACGACCCCTTGCACGTCAAGCAAGTGCTCTCCCGCTGAGCTATAACTCCATTTGCACTTAACATTATACATGAAAATAATAGGTAATCAAGTAGTTTCATTGAATTGGTTGATCACACTTTGACGTTTCTCGTTAATAAATGTTTCTAAATTACGATAACCAAATGGTAATGGCATCATTGATGTTTTTAAATCATCATCAAAAATGATTCGATACTGATCGATATAATCTTTGAAGAATTCAAATCGAAATGATGTATTGAGTAATGTTTCTAAATGAGTTTCATATGATTTTCTAAAATGTTCTAATTCAAAGATGACTTCAATGAGAGGATGATGGATGGGTTGATTCGATAAAAAAGAAAACATTTCACCAAAGTGATATAACGCAGTATTCGTCAGTTGATTTTCAAAAACAGGCGCACCATCCCAGCCTTGTCCTAAACTATGATCTAAATCATACGGTATGATTTGATATTTTTCTTTCACAATATCAAAATATAAATAATAATTATTTGCCATCGACCTAAAATCATCTGGATTTCCTAGTAAGAGTGAGACTGCAAAATATCTTGCGAGTTGATCAATATCAAAGTACGTTTCTATAAATGCGCGTTTATAATTGATATCTTCTGATGCCAAGACATCAACAAGTAACAATACATGTTCATGTGTAGAACTTGTCTTATTCGTTTTTAAGTCATAAGCTGGACGGTAATTATTGTCAACATCCTTGATGCCGATAGAACCTTCTAAAAGATTGGCTAGATTTGCTGGACCAAATTGTTGCCATAACGATTTATATAAATCACCAACTTGATTGTCTTTTGATTCAAATCGTCTTTTAATGAACCACTCATCTATCGGTTCAAATGCTGTCATAACCCCAACTTGAAAAATAGTATCACCAAGATGAACTTCGACATAAATAAGCGTTGCGCGTTGTGCATGCACATCTAGAGACTCATAAAGTTTAAGTGCACCAAATTCATTCATATAACTCTCATCTTGATTTCTGTTATATTTAAGATCGAGTTCTTCTAATCCAAATAAATAACCATTTCTAGACATATTTGAAAATTGTTGATTAAATTTTAGTTTAAAATGGTTAAAATTTAAATTGCCTTCATCATCTAAAAATCGTGATCTAGATAAATTACCTCGAGTTCTGAAAGCAACATCTTGCATTTCAATGGTTCCAAATGAATCTTGATAAATGATATCTGATGTTACATATGTATCACTTTTATAGTTTCCGAAACGATCATAATATGCTTGCATTGTAGAATTTAATAGTTCAGCATTGTAATCGGATATTATAATAACGAGTTTTTTATGATTAATCTCATCAAAAAAACGATCATAATTTTCATCACGTAATAGTGCTTCTTCTTCAATTGGTAATAGTTCTGACTCTGGGTCTATTTCTACCTCAGGAATAATGACAAGTTGACATGATTGTAAGAATAAAACGAACATAACCATGGTTAAAAATAGATACATTTTTTTATTCATTGTTAAACCTTAATGTAATCTCTACACCCTTTTGATGGTTTTTAATAAAGATATTCCCTTGATGTGCTGCCATGATGTTTTTAACAATTGAAAGTCCTAGTCCAAAACCCTCTGAATTGACCTTATAAAAAGGATTGGTTAAATGAGGAAGATGATCTTCAGAGATTGGAAGAGATGAATTATAGATCATCACATAAACATATGGTTTATTGATTTGATACGTAATTTCAATTGGTGCGTGGTTATTTTTAAACTTAATAGCATTATTTAAGAGATTCGTAAATACTTGTTTGAGTCGTATTTTGTCAAAATTTAACATGACATCATGAGAAGGTTTTAAGTGCTTAATATCAATGGTTTCATAGATGAGATGAAATTCACTAATGACTTCATCAACGAATTCAAAAAGATTCACAGACTCTACATGTAGTTTCAATACATGACTTTGAAGCTTAGATAACATGAGAATATCTTGAGATAATCTTTCTAATAGTGAAATTTGACGATAAATCATATCCGTATAGGTTTCTTTTTTTGTTGCATCATTAGACATTAAAACCATATCCATTGCCGACTGTATGACAGAAAGTGGTGTGCGTATTTCATGTGAAACATTCGCAATAAAGGTTTTAGATAAAAGATCTTGTTTTTTCTCTCTTTCAAGTTCAAGTTTTAATGCTTCAATATTTTGACGTAGATGTTTTTTCATATTTGAAAATGCAAGCATCAGTGTATTAAACTCATCTTTTCGATTAAAATTTTGTAGCATTACATCCTCTGAATCGACAAATTTTATTAACTGGTGAATTGGTTTTGTTAATCTTTTTGAGATCAATAATGATGCAATGATGGAACATATAATTCCAATGATCAGAATATAAATAGAAAGCGCATTTACAAGTGATAGCGTTTGATTGAGTCCTTCTAAAGATTGTGTATAAATGTAAATTTTCTCATCTTTAAGTTGAATGAGTTGTATTGAATTGACCGTATTGATATCATTTTCACTAATGATCATTTGTTCATCATTTAAATCGATGAGTAATGACAACGATAAGTTTTTTGAATCACCAAAAAGTGGAGATCCCATCTTATCATAGATTGAAATTTTACCATCAATAGAATTTATAAAGTCTAAATAAATCTCTTCATCATCTTCTGAACTGGTATTGAATGCTTCGTTCAATTGATCAATCTGATTTTTCATCATGACTTCTATATTATTTTTATATAGTGAAGGCAGTATCAAATTTTGAGCAATGATTAAAATGGAAAAAATGAATAACATCGTGACAAGAATAAAAATAAGTTGTTTATAAAAAATCGGTATTCTTTTCATCGTTTTACCTCAAAATAATATCCAACACCAAAAACAGTATGAATACAATTGACCATGCTTAATTTTTGACGTATACGTTTAATCGTTGTGTCAACTGTTCTCGTATCACCAGAATATAAATACCCCCAACATACTTCAAGAAGTCGTTCTCTTGAAATGACTTCTTTTTCATGATCATACAAATATTTCAATAATTCGAACTCATGCTTCGTTAACTTAATTTTTTGTTGACCAATTTGAATTTCATATGTATGATGAATCAGCGTAAATGATGATTTATGAATGGGTCGATGATCCATTGCTTTTTCCATTCTTAGTTTTAACTCAACAAAAGAAAATGGCTTTGTGATATAGTCATCAGCGCCAAGTTCCAATCCAAAAATTTTATCTTCTTCTTCACTTCTTGCTGTAAGCATGATAACAGGAATGTCAAAATCTTTTTTGATACCTCTTAAAACTGACCAACCATCCATGTCATCTAACATCACATCCAATATGACTGCATTGATATTTTTTAGCTTTAAAATTTCTTTAACCTCAGAACCTTTCGAAACTAAAAAAACATCATATTCAATTGATGTAAAATAATCCGATAACAGTGTTTGTAAGGACAAATCATTCTCAACAATAAGGATGTTTTTCTTCATATCTATATTTTAACATGCTGATACTTGAATTGAGTGGTTGATTTTATTTTGTTAAAACTTTGTCACATTTTTGACACAATTATCTTATATAATACATTCAGATAGGAGAGCCAATATGAAAAAAATACTTCTTTTAATAACACTTTTAACCTTTACATTGGGACTTGCATCTTGCACGCAAGAGATTGTCCATAACGATGACGATTCTCACAATCAATTATCCTACATCAGTGATTATAATCAATTAAAACTATTATTTGAAGGGTCTAACTTAAATAAAAACCGCTTATTTCCTGAAGTTGCAATGGATGGGTTGGAATCCGATGGATCAAATGATACTGACTATTCGACAACCAATGTTCAAGTTCAAGGTATTGATGAAGGCGATATGATTAAAGTTGATGCAGAAAGAATTTATACATTAAGTTACGACACTTTCAATGTGATCGATGTTACTTCTGATGAAATGACACTACTGCTCACAAAAACACTAGAAACAACGAGAAGTGATGAAAGTTATACATATTACCAAGAACTGTATGTTACAGAAAATTATATCATTGTTGTTGGTCAGCGCTTCTCTTATTATTTACAATCGTTTGAAGGTGATGCCAAAGCAAGTGAATATATTGATATTGCACCGTGGTATTATTATGGCTTACCTGAAACAATCATTGAAATCTATGATATTGATTCTTTAGTGTTATCAGATACTTTTACGGTAAGTGGCTATTTATCGAGTTCAAGATTAATCAATGAACATTTATATGTGATTACCCGTCAAGATATCTTAATTTTTGATGACATTGATCCAAGACCTCAATTGACACATAACGCTGTCACATTCATTCAACCTTATGAAAATATTCAATATATCCCTGATATGACATCACTTGAAAATTATACAAATATTTTATTTTTAGAGTTAGAAGAAACGATGGATTTTCAATTAAAAACATATTTGGGTCAAGGATATTGGGGTCACACTTATGTAACATTTGATGGGATATATTTTGCAGGTAACTCATATCGTTTTAACGAAGATACCGATACTTATGAATCCCTTGGCATGCTTATACGCTATCAACTTTTAGATGATGGCTCAGTGACATTCGGTGGGTACCAAACGTATCAAGGTTATGTTATTAATCAGTTTGCGATAGACCAATATGAAGACATGATTCGATTAGTCACAACCGATGGTTGGGGTGATAGTGTCATCAATAGACTTTATGTATTTAAACTTGATTTGAATGAACGTGAAGAACCCATTTTAACTCTACTCTCACTGCTAGATGAAGGTATTGGTAAACCGAGAGAAACCGTTCGTTCTGTACGATTTAATGAAGATATTGTAACGGTTGTTACATTTGAACTCACAGATCCACTTTACATCATTGATTTATCAAATCCTTCGAATCCAGAGATTACAAGTGAGTTAGAAATTACAGGGTTTGCAACATATCAACATCCATGGAAAAATGATACACTCATCAATATCGGTTATGAAACGGATAGTAATGGACGAATCATCGGTTTAAAAATAGCATTATTTGATACTTCTGATCGCTACAATTTAAATCAAATTGGACGTGATGTTACATTTTTAAATGGTGAACAAGGATGGACATATTCTGAAGCACTTTACAATCATAAAGCCTTACTTTTTGCTGAATCTCATAACTTCTTCGGTTTCTCGATGACGCGATTTCAGTACATACAAACCGAAACGTTTTCAACCAATGTTTACTTAAGTGAATACATGTTATTTGATGTGGACACAGAAAACAACGACGCACCTATTTCCATCAAAGCAACATTTTCTCATCAACATTTTATTACAAATAATTTCGACTTGAATAGTGATGATTACCGTATCATTTACGCATTCCACATACAAAGGGCTGTTTATATTGGAAATACCTTGTATGTCATTTCAAATGGCGGTATCACGTCTTATGACCTTGATCATCTAAATGACATAAAAGATGAATTATTACTATTGACAATTTCATAATAAAAAAAGAAGCTAAATGATATCATTTAGCTTCTTTTTTTTATACAACTTGTTTGTGTGTAATATCTAAAACAACTTTACTTATTGCAATGAAGATCACATAAAATTCTAATCGTCCTAAAAACATACCAAATGTGCCTGTCCAAAGTAAAACATTAGGTGCAGAAGCATTTAAAATACCCACTGATAACCCGACAGTACCAATTGTGCTTGCAAATTCAAACAAGCTATTTTCGAATGAATGTCCATGAAGCATGATCATAAATGAACCCAAGAGTAAGACAACGATATATGTCGTAATAAACATGTAGTTTTGTGTAATGTCTTCTTGTTCAATGACCATTTTTTTTCCTAAGCGATTAATAAACTTCGTTCGCACAGTTTTTTTATGGCTTAACATATCTTTAATTTGCCAATATTGAGCTTTCGCCATCAATCCAATGCGATATTGCTTAATACCACCTGCGGTTGATCCAGTACCAGCCCCTAAAATCATCGTTAAAATGATGAGAAAAAATAAAACGGATGGTAGTGCGATAAAACCATCAATATTTTGATATCCTGTTCCTGTAATTGCTGAAATCAATTGAAAACTTGAAATTCTTAATGATTCACCAAAAGCTAGATTCATTTGATTCATCACACTAAGGGTCCCAAATAATATAGAAACAAATGCAATAATACCAAATACTTTTAATTCAATATGTGAAAAAACATCTTTAAATTTTCTCCTAAACAATAATAAATGAATAAAGAAATTCGTACCACCTAAAATCATCAAAATCATTGTGATGATTTCAATTTCTAGGCTTTGATAATAACCAATCGATGCAGCTTTCGTAGAGAACCCTCCAGTAGCAACAGCGCTGATAGAGTGATTGATCGCATCAAAAAGTGGCATCCCAAAAATGACGTAAAAGAATATACCTAATAAAATATAAAACACATAAATGCGCATAATGATACGACCAGACTTGACTAAGTTAGGAACAAGTCTATCATTGTGTCCTTCGGCTTGATAAAGTCGCATTCCTAATTTATCAGAGATTGCAGAGGTTAACACTAAAACGAATCCTACACCTCCAAAAAATTGTAAAAACGAACGATACAATAATAATAATTTTGGGGCTTGCGTGACGTCAACGACACTTAATCCTGTTGTTGAATAACCACTCGTAATTTCAAATGCAGCATGTGTAAATGAATATCCTAAAAGTAACAATGGAATTGTTGATAATAAGATTGCGATGACCCAAGTTGCAACGACTAAAACTGCATCTTGATGTCGAGCGAGTTGACTTTTTTCAAATTTTTTAAAAAACTTTTGAAAAGAAAGTCCAGTGATGATTAAAATCAATCCTGGAATAAGAAAGTTCAAACTCATTTGCCACTCACTAATATCAAAAAAAAGTGATATTAATGGCATCATCATGATGACACCAATGACAATCATAAACATCGTTAAATAGCTAAATATAAGCGGGAATCCGATTAATTTTTTAGGTTGAATGATTTGAGCTTGCATTATGAATTTTTCTCAAAAAACCTAACAACTTTGTCTTTTTCAACTGGTGTTGTCACAATCAACAATTTATCGCCTTCTTTTATCATTGTATCCCCTTTAGGGATAATAGGAAGTGGGTCTCTAAAGACACAACTAATGTTAATATTTGTTGGAAAATGAATATCTTTAATAAATTGATTTAAAAATGAAAACGTAGATTGAACTTGAATTTCAACGACAATAATCTTATCGTCATCATCTAATGAAATTGTACGACTAAGCTGTTGAATTGCAGCATCATTATGGATATTTTGAACTAAATAGTTTGTGGCATTAATCACGCGATCTATCCCTAAACTTTTAAAGACTTGTACATTATTTGGATTTCTGACGAGACAAACAACTTTTTTGACGTCGAATAAATTTTTTGCTGTTACACTCATAATATAGTTATCTGTGTCATTTTCTGATAAAGCAATAAATACATCTGCTTCATGAATTTGAGCGTCTTCTAACACGTAAATTTTAGTTGGATCACCCGCAAAAACTGGTAAGTCATGATGTGCAGATAAGTACTTAGCAAAATCGATATCAGGATTAATAATCGTAATTTGATGATTACTTTTTTTAAATTCATTAATGATAAAATCAGCCTCTAAGTGGCCGCCAGCTAATATGATTTTCATGATCGGTCCTCAACATCACTTTGAAATAAATTTCTAAAACTATCAAGTGAAAGTTTATAAGGATAAATCGCTTGAATACGTTCTTTATTAATAAGTTTTTCTTTTTCAGAGTCCATTAATCTAATATAGATCTTAGGAACTTGAAAAATTTGATCGCAAATATGTGCGATTAATATATTGAAATTATCACGATTTGTAGAGATTAAAACATACTCTGCTTCTTCAATGAGTGCACGTTTTAAAACTTCTAATTGCGTTGCGTCTCCAACTTCTGTGTATCCTGCAAATGTTTCATGTAACTTTCTAAATGAATCTTCATGGGCATCTACGACAATGACTTGCATGCCTTCTTCAGAACGTTCTGTAGCGACTTGACCACCAAAACGACCACACCCAATAACAACAAACTTATTTCGTTTCATATTGAACCTTGCTTTCTTTTTGAATCATGAGTATTTTATCATAAAATCATCATTTCGACTTATGATAGGGTTTTCATGAGACTACAATCGAATCAAAATAATGCAATGATCTCATCAATGATTTCGTTTTCTATTTTCTTTAAATCGATTGGCGTATTGAGCTCTAATTGTAGAGAAGTCGCATCATTTAATTGAAATACTGTTTGACAAATATTGAGTCCAAAACCAATCACAACACCTAATACTTCATGCTCTTTCGTTTTAGACTCAACAATCACACCACCAATTTTTTTACCTTTTACAAGAATATCATTTGGTTCTTTAAAAACAACATCATTAAGATATTTTTCTAAATATCTCACAATTACTAACGATACTTCTTTTTGAATATTTACGAGTTTTTGAGTTGTCATATATTTGATAAGAATTGAACATAAAATATTTTGGTTAGCATCAGATTCCCATATACGATCAAACTGTCCATGGCCTTGGGTTTGATATCCAGCACTTAAAACAGTTAGATGTGGGAAGTTTTCCATGTTCTCAAGTAATTCTTTTTGTGTTGAGGTGACAACTTCTTTATGAATATATATCATTGAACAGCAAAAGAAAATTCTGATTCAACCACAAGATCTTCACCAACATACGCAAACGCTTGACCAAAACCAAAATTAGATCGTAGTTTGGTAAGTTCAACCTCAAGCGTGAGTGTGTCATTCGGATTCACTTGTCTTCTAATTTTTGTATTTTTGATACCTGTAAAATAAGCAATTTTGCCTCGATATTTTTCATCAATCAATAAGAGAAACGCCCCAACCTGAGCCAGTGACTCTACAATCAAAACACCAGGCATCACTGGTTTTTGAGGGAAATGTCCTCTAAAAAAATCAAAAGACTCTTTTACAAAAAGTTTTCCTATCGCTTTTTTTAGCGGATCTAAATATGTGATCTCATCAACAAACAAAAAAGGATCTCGATGAGGAATGATTGCTTTGATTTGTTCTTGATTATACATCATTACACCTTCTTAAATATGAGAATTGCGTTTTGTCCACCAAATCCTAGATTCATGTTGATTGCATAATTTAAATCTTTTTTGACAGCAACATTTGGCGTATAATTTAAATCACAATCCGGGTCTTTTTCTTTATAGTTGATGGTTGGTGGTATAATCCCATGATTTAAAGCCTCGACAACAAACACACTTTCAATTGCACCTGCTGCGCCTAAAGCATGTCCTGTCATTGATTTTGTTGAACTGACATGAAGTTTATAGGCATGGTCTTTAAAGACTTTTTTAATTCCTAATGTTTCATATTTATCATTTAGTGGTGTTGATGTACCATGTGCATTGATGTAATCAATGTCTTCTTTTTCGATACCTGCATCTTTTAATGCAAGTTCTAATGCTCTCGCAACACCATTTGCTTCTTCATCAGGTGCCGTGATATGAAATGCATCTGATGTTGTTCCGTATCCAACAATTTCTCCTAATATGTTTGCACCTCTTGAAATAGCACGCTCATACTCTTCTAATATGAGGACGCCTGCACCTTCAGCAATCACAAATCCTTCACGTCTAGCATCAAATGGCATCGATGCTTGATCAATGTCATCTGTTTGAATGAGTGCACGCATATTTGCAAATCCATTGACACCAATTGGATTAATAGGTGCTTCAGATCCCCCTGCAAACGCAACATCTAAATATCCATCACGAATGTATCTGAATGCTTCACCAATCGAATTGGTTGCAGCAGAACACGCCGTGACGACTGGTAAATTGGGTCCTTTCGCTTGATAAATCATTGAAATAGCACCACCAATTAAATTAATGATGGCTGAAGGAATAAAAAACGGAGACATGCGATCGAGTCCTCTTAATACTGAAACTTCTGTTTCACGGTTGATCGTTGTTAAACCACCAATACCAGATCCGACAAAAGTTCCAAATCGATAGGGATCCCCAATGTTTTCTTCATTTAATCCACTTTGTTCATATGCTTCTTTTGCAGCAACAAGCGCTAAATTAATCACGCGATCTTGTCTTTTAATTGATTTTTTCTCGATGTAATCTTCAAAATTTAAATTTTTAACTTCTCCAGCAATTTTCACTTTCCAATTTGTGGTATCAAAAAGCGTCACTTGATCAATCCCATTTTTACCTTCAATTGCTGATTGAAATGAAGATTTCACATCATTTCCAATCGGACTTACAAGTCCTAATCCAGTAATAACAACTCTTCTTTTACTCATGACGGCATCACCATCCCTCCATCGACCACTAATGTTTGACCGGTTATATAATCTGATTGATTTGATGCAAGAAATAAAGCAGCATTCGCGATGTCTTTGACATCACCCATACGTTTTAATGGGATTTGTTGAAGTGCTTGATTTAAGATTTCTTCAGGTAACTGATCTGTCATTTCTGTTTTTGTAAACCCTGGTGCAATCGCATTCACATTGATGTTTCTACCACCAAGTTCTCTTGCGAGTGCTTTGGTAAAACCGATAACGCCAGCTTTTGCTGCACTGTAATTTGTCTGTCCAGCATTACCTAAAATACCTGAAACAGATGAAATATTAATGACTTTGCCTTTTTCTGATTTTAATAGGGGTTTTAACATGACGTGTGTTAACATCCATACGCCTCTAAGATTTGTGTTCATCACATCATCATATTGATTCAATGTCATTCTCAACATCAATGTATCTCTTGTGATACCGGCATTATTAACCAGGACATCCAGACCACCTAACGTATCTTGAACATGTTTAAGTAGTGCTTTACAATCGTCTTCTATACTTACATCTGCTTTCACCGTATGTACGTGATAGCCTTTTGCAGATAACACATCAACGATATCCAGTGCTGACGCCATATTGGATTTGTACGTAAATAAAACATGCGCACCTTCTTCAGCAAATCGTTCAACGATTGCTTTACCAATGCCTCTAGAACCGCCAGTAATTAAAACACGTTTGTTTTTTAAATTCATATATTTTCCTCCAAAGATAATGCGTTTTGATAGGTTTTAATTGACATCATGTCAACTTGCTTAGTTGCAAGTTGCGATAAAACATTACCAGGTCCGATTTCTACAAGATGTGTATATCCTAATGCTTGAATATTTTTAAATATCGTCGTGAGTAATACAGGTGATGTCATTTGTTGAATCAGATCCTCTTTTGTAACTTGTGTGATTAATTGACCCGTCACATTAGAAAATAGAGGCAATCGAGGTTTTTTTAACTCGATTTGATCAATAACATCTTCATAAATATCTTGATGCGTTTTCATGAGTGGGGTATGAAATGCCCCAGCAACGCGTAAAGGTAATACTTTACCACCAGCCTCTACTAAATGCGCTTTAATGTTATCAAATGCTGTTTTATGCCCACTTATAACCGTTTGAAGTGGTGCATTATAATTTACCGGCATCATAAAATTTGTTGGTGTCGATTGTTCTTTACAAATCGACTCGATGAGATCAGGTGTGAGTTTTAAAACAGCAGCCATCATGCCATCGGAAACTTCTGTAGCTTGTTGCATCGCTTTAGCTCGTGCTTGCGTTAAACGCAACATTTCTTCAAATGTGATCACACCAGAACGCTTGAGTGCACTCATATCACCCAAACTAAATCCAAATACACCATCAATTTGTTGATCTTTAAGGAGATCATCGAATAATTCTTGTGTAATCACGGTCAATAATTGAGTTTGATATGTATGTTTTAAACTTTCTGGATTCTGAAACCAATCTAATATATTTTCACCCAAAACATGACTCGCCGTTTGGATAATTTTCATTGAATCTGGATGCTTTTTGACGATATCGAGTCCCATACCTTCGTATTGACTTCCTTGGCCTGCATACATCAAACACGTTTTCATATTAAACCTCAATGATGGCTGCACCATAAGTGAACCCACCACCAAAGCCAACAAATACAACACGTTTTGTATCTAGATGGGCGTTTTTGTATTCAGATAATGTCAAAGGGATACTTGCTGCAGATGTATTGCCATAAGATGCGATGTTCATCACGAATTTTTCTAACGGGACATTCATACTTTTTGCGACAGCCATAATAATACGTTCATTTGCTTGATGAGGAATAATATGATCAATATCATCTATTGAGAGATTTGCATCATCTAATACTTTTAATATGCTTTTTTCAACAACATCAACTGCAAATAAAAAGACTTTACGACCATCCATCTTTATGTATTTACCAACATCAAGTGTGTTGGTCATATCTGGTTTTGAGCTATTATAAAAATAACCCATATGATTGGCATTACCTTTTTCAATCACGACAGCGCCTGCGCCATCTCCAAATAATATACATGTATTACGATCTGTATAATCCAAAACACTTGATAATGTCTCTGCACCGATCACAAGCGCTTTTCTATATTTAGGTTGTTGAATCAGTGATGATGCAAGTTCAAGTGCATAGACAAATCCTGTGCATGCTGCATTGATATCAAAACTCATGACATCATGTTCAATGCCTAATAAACCAGCAACAAAATTAGCAACAGCAGGTGTTTTTTGATTTTCAGTGATCGTTGCAACAATAATAATATCGATTTCTTTTGCGTCAATACCCGCTTTTTCTAAAGCCTTTTTTGACGCTAAAAAAGCCATTTCATGCGTTGTTTCATGTGTGACTTTTCGTCTTTCTTTAATCCCAGTACGCGACACAATCCATTCATCAGATGTTTCAACAAGTTTTTCTAAGTCTTGATTGGTAACAACGTGATCAGGAACATAATGACCAGTACCGAGTACTTTAATTGGTAGATTCATTTTGAGTCCTCTCTAAAATTGTTCCCATCTTTCTGAATTTTTCATACCGAGAGATTAACAATCTTTTAATTGGTTTATGTGTTAAACTTTCTAATTGTTTTTCTAAGTGCTGAGATAACTGAGAGATGCCGATTTCTAAATTTTCGTGAAGTCCAGGACCCTCTTTGATGATATCATCGATGATATTCATTTCTTTTAAGTCATTCGACGTTATTTTCATGAGTTCTGCAGCTTCAGGCGCACGTTTGGCATCCTTATATAAAATAGAGGCAAATCCCTCAGGAGAAAGCACAGAATAAATGGCATGTTCAAACATTAAAATGACGTCACCAACTCCAATCGCAAGTGCACCACCTGAACCACCTTCACTTAAAACAACCACGATGACTGGCGTTTTTAATCCCATCATTTCTTTTAAATTATTCGCAATTGCTTGCGCTTGTCCACGTGCTTCAGCACCGACACCAGGATAAGCACCTGGTGTATCGATGAACGTAATAATAGGTCGTTTAAATTTTTCAGCTTGTTTCATTAAACGTAACGCTTTTCGGTAACCTTCTGGATGTGGCATCCCAAAATTGTGTTTAATTTTATCCTCGGTATCTACACCTTTTTCTTGCGCAATAATTGTAACAGTGTGTCCTTTAAATGTCGCAATGCCACCAATGATGGAAAGATCATCTTTAAATTGACGATCACCATGAAGTTCTAGAAAATCTGGAAATACTTGTTTAATCACACCTCTAGAAGTAATTCTTTTTGGATGTCTTGCAATTTTCAATTGTTCATAGGCTGTCATAAAGCACCTTCTGATGAAATTTTAGTAATTGAAATAACGTTTTTCGAATATCTTGACGATGCAAGACAATATCAACTTGACCACTTTGAAGTTGAAATTCTGCGGTTTGAAACCCTTCTGGTAATTCTTCCCGTATCGTTTGTTTAATGACACGTGGCCCTGCAAAACCAATAAGTGAAGACATTTCAGCAATATGATAATCTCCTAGTGAAGCAAAACTAGCAGCAACACCACCTGTTGTAGGATGTGTCATCACACTAATAAACAAGCCACCTGCATCATCTAAGTGTTTAATTGCTGCTGATGTCTTCGCCATTTGCATTAACGATAAAATACCTTCTTGCATACGTGCACCACCAGAAGCAGAAAATATGATAAGTGGTAAATTTTGTTTAATAGAAAACTCAATAAGTCTGGTCACTTTTTCTCCAACAACAGATCCCATTGATCCCATCATAAAATGACTATCTAAAATCCCAATCGCACATGGATATCCAACGATGGATGCTTTTCCACACACGAATGCCTCATTAATATGCGATGATTTTTGAGCTTGTATCAGTTTTTCTTCATATCCAGGCATATGCAATGGGTTCGTAGATAATAAATCTCCAAACAAAGCTTCAAAGCTGTTTTCATCGACAGTATATTCTAAACGTGTCTTAGCATCAATACGAAAATGATTTTGACACACAGGACATACATGTTGATTTTTTTTAAGTACTTTTTCATAAAGTGCCGCTTGACAGTTGGAACATTGAACAAAAACCCCTTCTGGAATTTCAATTGGGGTTTGTAAGTCAAGATCCATTCTTTTTTTAGTTGCACCTTCAAGTTTTCTTTTATGGATATCTAAAAAGTTCATGCCTTTTCACCTGTTAATAGATATCGAAAGCGTTCAAAAAAACTTGTGTCATATTTACCAGCAATAAAATCTTTATTGTGCATTAAGACATATAAATACTCAATATTTGTATCGATGCCTTCAATCGCAAACTCTTTTAGTGCAATTTGCATTTTTTTAATCGCTTCTTCTCTTGTTTTTCCATGAACGATTAATTTTGCAATCATCGAATCGAAATAAGGAGGAATTTGATATCCAACATATAAATGTGTATCAACACGAACTCCAAATCCACCTGGTAAACTAAGATTTTTAATAAGACCAGGTGATGGTCTAAAATCTAATTTTGGATTTTCAGCTAAAATACGGCATTCAATCGAATGGCCATTGACTTTTAAATCAAGTTGTTTAAAGGAGAGTGGTTTACCCATTGCGACAAGTAGCTGTTCTTTGACTAAATCCACACCTGTAATCATTTCAGTGACTGGATGCTCTACTTGAATACGGGTATTCATTTCAATAAAATAAAAGTTTTCTTTATCATCAACTAAAAACTCTAAGGTTCCAGCATTGACATAGTTAATATTTTTTGTAAGTTTAATGGCTGCAGCATTAAGTTTTTTTCTTGTAACTTCAGAAATCATTGGTGATGTCGCTTCTTCAACCATTTTTTGATGACGACGTTGCAATGAACAATCACGTTCAAATAAGGACACGACATGTCCTTTTGTATCCGCAATGACTTGAATTTCAATGTGTCTAGGTGATGCGATGTAACGTTCCATATATAATCTGCTATCACCAAAGGAAGCAGATGCCTCAAGTTGGGTTTTTTCGAACGCATTCCTTACATCTTGTTCGTGATGACAAATTCTCATCCCACGTCCACCACCACCTGAAACAGCTTTGATGATGACTGGAAATCCAATTTTATTGGCCCATTCTACTGCTTGATCTACAGTTTCAATATCGCCATCACTACCTTCAATGATGGGTACACCAGCTTGCTTTGCCATTTTTCTAGCATTTGCTTTATCACCCATTGCTGTAATGGTTTCAGATTTAGGACCTACAAACGTTATGGCGCAATCTTCCACCATTGAAACAAAGTCTGCATTTTCAGACAAAAAGCCATAGCCAGGATGGATATAATCACATCCACTTGCAATGGCAGCACTTAATACATTATTTTTATTTAAATATGACTCTGTTGATGAATTGCCACCAATACAAATCGCTTGATTAGCCATTTTAACATGCATCGCATCTTGATCAGATTTTGCATAAACAGCAACCGTTTCTAATCCCAACTCATGACATGCACGAATAATTCTTACTGCAATTTCGCCTCTATTGGCGATTAAGACTTTTCCCATGCTATATTACTCCAAATCAAATAAAGCATCTTCAATACCAACGACTTGTCCGTTCATAACATGAACTTTAACAATGGTACCATCTTTTGGCGCAGTGATTTCATTCATAATTTTCATGGCCTCAACTAAGCATAAAACATCGCCTTTTTTAACTTTAGATCCAACTTCAACATAAGGTTTTGATTTTGGAGAACTTGAAGCATAAAATGTGCCGACAAGTGGAGAGACGATTGTATTTTCTGCTGATTGAGAGGATACTTGTTCTTTTTCTGGTGCTTGATACAATGGACTTGGTGAAACAACAGGTGTTGAAACACTTTGTTGAGCTTGTTGTTTTGATAATTTAATTGTTGTATCTTCAAATGTTAACTCTAATTCTGTGAGATTTGAATTTTCAAAATCTTTAATCATTTTTTGTATTTCTGAGAGTTTCATAAGGGCCTCAATTCTAAACTTTTTATATGAAATGTTTGATATTCAAAATTTATCAAACATATTTTAACATAGTTATTGATAAAGTCAACTTAAAATCGTTTTCATAAACAAGTGTCTTAACGGGGAAGGGAGATGCTTAAATTCAAATTGACCAAGATGACGATAATGATGTTTTTTTAATAGAGATAACATCCTAAAATTGTGTGGATGAGTATCGATATAAATGCGTGTGATGTTCTTGATTGTTGCTTGCGTCTCAAAGAAATCAAACCAGTACGTTGAGATACCTTTGAAAAGATAATCATGATGGATTGCGATGCGATGAATGGTGATCGCATCGATCTCTAAATCAACTAAGGTTTCATATGCCGCTTCTTTAGAAAGACATAAAGACGCCATTCCAATAATTTTATCGTGATCTAATATGACAAATGCTTCTTGATTTTGTATATCGTTGAGAAAGGTTTCTTTGGAAGGTTCGACACCTTGCCATTGATTCACGCCATCTTCTTTTAAACGACGTGAAGCTTGTTGACGTATTTCGAAAATGTCATCTAAATCAGATCGTACCGCTTTTCTAATTGTGTATGAGGACACGTAGAGGAAGGGCATCACTTTCTAAAATATAAATTGGAAGGGCTGTAAACTTATAGTTCCCAGGTGGAACATCTTTTAAACGTAACCCTTCGATAATATAAATATCGTGGTTCATCAGTGTTAAATGTGTCTGATGCATCGAATCGTTACGTTCAATCCCCAAAGCATCGATGCCTACTGCCAGCAATTCTAGTGTTGCAAGTTTTTTTGCAAGTTCTAACGACACATACACGAAGTTTGGATTAAACGCTGTTTCAAAAGAATTTCTTGTTTTAAAAAAAACAGTATCTCCCTTTTGAAAAGAGACACCTTCTATGTGTTTGAGTTCAAGGCGATCGACTGCTTCTGAGCAATCTAAAACAATCACATTTTTATTAAAAAATGTTGTGGCATCAAATCCAGATGATGTTTTACCAGATGCATCCATATGTCTAGGAAAATCCATGTGTGTCCCGGTATGCATCGGTAAAAAAACATTGGTTTCTGATATCGCATGCGGTGATGATTGCAATTGATATGTGATCTTAGGTTTCTTTTCTTCTTTATTTTTATAAACTTGCATCTCTTGATGAATCGGCATTGTGACATCATAAATCATAATAAGGTTTCACCAGTTTTTCCTTTAATATAGCTTATTAAATCATGGTAGTCTTTATATGTGTAAATGTTTTTTTCTTGTTTAAGGACGGAATCTATAATTTGCCAAGATGCTTGAATTTCATCCCATCTTGTAAATAAAGTACGATGATGTTCCATCATATCGAGTAGTAACTTTTCATAGGCTTCTGGTAAATTCCCAACACCTAAATTGTCAACATCATATCCAAGTTTTACTTGTTGGACACCTTCTCGTAAACCAGGAACTTTTGCATTTAAAGTGAGTTGGAAACCATCTTCTGGCGCAATATTAATACGTAATCGGTTGGTTGATAAAGGTAAATGCCACTTTCTTTGTTCAGACGTTTCTTCAAACTCAATTTCTATAAAAGCATTTTTTTCATCCAAGTTTTTTCCTGTAATCATATAAATTGGAACACCTTTAAATCTAGGTGTATTGACAAATCCCTTAAGAAAAACAAAAGTTTCAGTTGTTGAATCTTTTGAAACATTTTCTTCTTCTAAATATCCTTGATATTGGCCTAAAACTGTCTCTGAATCATCAATCGTAAGTGCTTGTAAAGCAGCAATTTTTTCATTTTTTACATCATCTGAATAATACGAGATTGGGATATCCATTGTGAGTAAAGAAACGATTTGTAAAACATGCGACTGCA
This sequence comes from Acholeplasmataceae bacterium, assembly GCA_965657915.1. Taxonomy (GTDB): domain Bacteria; phylum Bacillota_I; class Bacilli_A; order Acholeplasmatales; family Acholeplasmataceae; genus UBA8290. Next base: position 153,067 of record CBFHPN010000001.1, read on the forward strand.
TCATATCTCTGAGTGCACCCACTTTATCATAATAGCCAGCACGTGATAAAATACCATCTTTCTCTTTGACATAGACAGACATCTTTTTAATACTACGATTATGCCAAGAATCCTCTATGATGCGATTTGCAAATCGAAGCATCATAATATTTTGGATCATTTCTTTACCTAAGTAATGATCGATTCTAAACATTTGTCGTTCTGTAAAATACTTAGAAAGTAATGCATTAATACTTTCAGCACTTTGTAAATCTTCTCCAAAAGGTTTTTCAAAAGCAACAACATCGCTCACATCGTCTTTTTTTACTAAATGTGCATGGTTTAAGCCATCTGTAATGACACCGAAAAGTTCAGGACCAACAGCCATATAGTAAAGACGTTTTGTTTTTCCGTTTAAAAAAGAGCGTTGCTTTTCTTTTAAATTTAAATAATGCAGTGGGTCATGAATATCCATTTCAAGATAATGTAATCGATCTTTTAACACGTCTTTTTGAAGAGGAAATGACGTTTTTTCATCCATAAATGATAAATATGTTGCATCATTAAAAACACGTCTTCCTACAGCAATGACATGAATATCATATGATTTTTTGATAAGCTCTGTGATCGCAGGTAATAGTTTACGTGCAGTTAAGTCTCCTGTTGAGCCAAATATTGTAAAGAGGTATGTTTGTTTCACAAGGCACTCCTATGTATTGAATATTATACCATATCAAGACATTTCATTAACGTAAATATCTTTATGCAACTTCTTTTTTTCTACGAAAGAAAATGACACCCATTACACCTGAAATAATCATGACTGCACCTAACATATGATACCAATACAAAATTTCATTTAAAAAGATAACACCCGCTAAAATTGACGTGAGTGTCGCGACATTTGCAAAAATTGAAGAGACATGTGCAGGTAGATGCTTTAAATTATAATTAACTAAGAAAAATCCCATAATTGATGCAATCACGCCTAAATACACAACCGATACTACAAAAGAGAAAGATTGAAATGGCGCAAATAATAACGCCAGTTCATTTGACGTTACTAAAATCGTTAGGTACCAACTCATAAAGACAATCGCACCTGAAAACATCATGAGCGACGTGATTTGAACTGGTGTGACTGTTGTTGAGAGTTTCCTTGAAAACATATTAAAACTAGCGGCTGCAAATGCTGAAATAAACATTAATAAAGCTCCTAATATAGAAAAATTTAAAACCGTTCTGATATTCATAACTTGAATGAATATCACACCGGATACTGACAATACAATACTAACACTTTGTTTAAACGTAGGTTTTTCTGAACTGAAAAGAAATGATAAAATCGCAACAAGAATTGGTATGAGTGCAATCATCATCCCTGCTTCAGAAGATTGAGAAAAATTTATTCCAAAAACTTCACTAGAAAATCCTAATATTGGTTGGAAAAACACAAGTGGTAAAAGTGCAACCAATTGTGCTTTACTAAACTTAATTTGAATGACCTTTATCATATTCAAAAAGATTAAAACAAGACTTGCAATACTAAATCTAAATGCGATTAATCCAATAGGATGAATCGATTGTAGTCCAATTTTTGAAAACATAAATGTGAGTCCAAAAATTGTTGCATATAAAATTCCTATCCCTATATGTTTATTCATAAATTACCCTACATCATTGTAGCATAAAAAAAGAATGTCTAAGACATTCTTTATCTTGAAATTACAGTCACGTAACGTGTGATTTCATAGGACGTATCTAAATAGGTTACTTGATAGGTTACTTCATAGGTGCCAGCGCGTAATCGGTTGACATTTGAATTTACAACAACATCAACTTCAAAAGAAGTTGTCACACCTGCATCCATCCACGATTCACCGATACGAATGGTATCCACACCAGAATTTAATGTCATCTCAAATTGATCATGTTCAATGACCATGACATATCGTTTGATTTGGTATGTTTTGTTTTCATACGTATACACATACGTTAGTGCTTGTTTACCGATTTGCGAAGCATTAATGGTGTCTTCAGTAGACATTTCGTAAATTTCATTTCCGATTTTAATCGTTGCACCTGGATCTTCATAGGTTTGACCAATATAAATGGTATCAAGTCCTTCATTTAAATTCATATAAGGTGTTGTTTGATAAACGACAATTAAAACTGAAATGATAAGGACTAATAAGATATAAGGTATGATTTTCATAAAAATTCTCCCTTATGTTTAAGTAAAATTGCGTCTTCTTGTTTATAAGAACGTTCAACGATAAATACATAAAAGGAACGACGATATGCTTTACCTAATATATTGACTGAATACGTGACTTTATAATCGCCTACAACAAGATGATTTAATTCAGAAAGATCTAATTCACACGCGTATCTAACATTTAAATGTGTTGCATAACAACCTTGATCAATGAATGTCTCACCAACTCTTAAAGTTGATATTGAAGGTGTTACATGAAATACAACAAATGGATTGTCAACAACATGAATATAACGTTTCATCAAGGTTTGGTTCCCATAGAGATCTGTGACTTCATAATTGATGACATATGTTCCTGCAACGTTAACATCAATATTATTTGTAACTTCAGTTGTTACAGGACTTAAATCCTCATAAGCAATACTTTGATCAACATACATGCTTCCAACATAAATGGTATCTAAGGATGGATTAAGCGTTACTTCAGGTGCAGTGGTATCTTTGATATTGACTTCAAATGATTGCGAAGATTCAAAATCAAATGCATCTCTAACCGTTAAAATCACTTGATACACACCCACTGTTTGATAATCAATGTCGGCATCAATGATGACTTCATAGTCTTCACCATTCGTCATCACATTAAATAATAATGTATCAAAATCAATCGGTTCAGATCCAAGCTCATAATCTAAATCGAATATGGTACTAAACCCTACTGTAATAGGATCAAGTACAATTACCTCTCTCGTAAGCGTATAGATCAAAACATCATCTTCGTAAATATCATATGTGACCGTATAGGTGTCTGGATTTAAAATATCAATGGATTCAGTCACAATCACATCATATAATCCAATACTTTGAGTTAAAATCTCTAATCCTAAATCGACATATGGTTGACCATATGGTATTTCTAACGATGACATCCCCTTTAATGAAACAGCTTGACTCACAGGGACGTCTTTAGAAATTTGAATATTGATCTCAGCATACACACCATAATATTCATCTAAATATTCATCTGATGAAAACCATATCCAAAAGCCGCTGGATTCATCTGATAAATCTAACGTTGTATTTTTAAGTGATGTCCCGGTATAGGCATTCATACCGTTTGAGCTATAAATCGTAAGATAATCATAGTCTTCTTCAAGTTCAAATAAATCATTAAATGTTAGTTCAAAAACACTTAAATCTTGTATTGCAGGAATGTACCAATATATATCTTGCATGTTGCCATAAGGGTTGTGATTTGTTTCAATCACATCCACAAAATCAAATTCATATGACATGGTTGTTTCAAATTCCCCATTTTGATACACTGCTAAATTCACTTTGTTTTTAGATGCATCAAAAGGGATCACATCATCATAAATAAGGGATTGATTATCAACCTCTTCGTCTTGATAGCTATAATACACATCATAACTTTCATCAAATTCTAACGTACCTTCATACGTTATCAATGGATGATCGATAAATTTAATGTCACTTGAATACTCCATATCATCTATCATAAAATTAATATCTAATACCGTATTCATCGTAATATCAAAGGTGATGGAACCGTTTGATTCGATGACATTTGTAATGGTGATATCCATTAATGTCCCGTCACTATGAAACAATAAAAAAGATGTGGTCGTATTCGCCTCTTTAAAGAGGTTAAGATTAGAAATTGCAGCTTGATTTAAATTTCCATAAAATGAAGCTGACTCATCATTAGGGAATGTAATGGGTTCAGTCGTATCACCAATATTGGGTCTAAAAACAAATACTTCGTTAATGCCTTCGCCTTTTGAAGTCGTTGCATATCCACTTTCGTTACCAACATAATCTTTATCGACGCGGTAAACCAATAATCCTGAATCTGGTAACGTTGATTCATATTTGCCATCTTGATAACGGTATTCTAAATAAACATACTCATTGGAGTAACCCGTATCAATTCTTAATAAATTTTGATCACTATTTGCAAGGGGTTCTAATGTAAATGTCCCAGAAGATGTAATGGTTTCAACCTCATCTATCCACCCACCATAGGTTTCTTTCATGTACCCTAACATATGAACAGGAATCGCTGCAGCGTTATCCATAAGTGACCATGCACCAGCATTATCCAACTCAAAAAAATCGTAGTAATGATATAAATCAGGTGCACTTAATAAATGGAACGTTTCATGTGCAAGGACGCCAACATCTACTTTCATATCATAATTGATTGAGTCACCTAATAAATTGAAAGTATAGGTATACGCTCTAACGCCATTAATCTCTGGTGCATCAGCATCATTATACACATCATACAATTCCCATTTATGTGGCCATAATAACGAACCCCAACCTTTATCTTCACCACTGACTAAAAAAGTGATTGAATCAATTTCCCCATCATTATTAACATCTAAATCTAAAGAAGGATCAATTAATCCTAAAGCATCTACTTCGTTCACTGCGCGTTTTAATAGGTTATGTTCAAGAGAGGCTTGCTCACTATCTGAACTTTGACTTTCATAGTAGCTTCTATCATAAATATCCGTATAATAGTAAATCTCACCTTCAGATAAAACAATATGAGAATAAATATCAAGTTTTCCATAAGAAGCTTCTAAATAGTAATCTCGTAAGGATATTTGATTGACACCATTGAATAAATTTTCATAATAATCTAATCGATACGGTGCTTCATAATCAGCTTCATCATTAAATCGAATAAAAATGACAATGTTATTAAAAGTAGAAAAACCCTCTAAAGAGGCGTTCAAATCATATTCAATGTTTGGATTTTGATTTAAATCATTGGCATTGAATGTATATGAAATTGTTGATTGAACCCCAAAAATCAAGAATAGTCCAATAAAAATCATTATTTTTTTCATTTGAATTATTATAGCATACAATGAATTTACCTAAATCATCACAATAAAAAAAGGGATAAATCCCTTAATTTATAATAATGTCAAATCAAGATGATCAAATTTAAATGAAGACAAGTCGATATCTTCCTCATAATTTACATGATCAAATTCAAAACCATGAATGTGATGAAACTCTCTAACAAAATCATGTGTCCCTTGTAGGTCAACAATATTTGCTTGTGCTTTATCTAACTTATTTAATGTTGCTTCTTGGATATCTTCTTGCATTTCATAATGATCAATACGGATTCTGTGCAGGTTATCGACACGTCTTAAATCTCCATAGACCATGTCTTTAAACAAACGATGTTTGTGTGCAAGTGTTGTTTCATGAACGCCTTTTTCTTTCATCACATCAAATAAGCATGCAATGTAGGATGTGATGCCTGGAATAAATACTGAGGCTTTTGTAACAACTGCTTTAGAGGATGAAATCAAAGATTCACCTTGATATTTTTCTTTTAACCAAGCATTCATACGAAGTGATGTTGCCTCTAAATCATCTTTGGCTTTACCAATTGTACCTGCTCGGTAAATTTTATCCATTGAGCCACTCCCTACGTAAGTATAACTGATGGTTTTAAGGTTATGATCTAAGACGTTGTCTTGATCAAGATGTGTGATCCATGATTCCCAATCAGACCCACCCATCACATAGACAGTATTTTTAATATCTTCTTCTGTTGCAGCGTCCATATGAAGTGGTTTTAATGATTTTGTTGCGACATCAATGGTATCACCATCTAAAGGTTCACCAATTGGTTTTAGTGCAGAACGCACGAGATCTCCCGTTTCAGGGTTTGGTCTAGCACCAGCAGCAAGTGAATAAATCACGAGATCAATTTTCCCGAATTCTTTTTTAATGCGCGCAATGACTTCTTTTTTTGTAGTCTCGCTAAAAGCATCTGCAACGACATCAATATGTTTGGTACCAAGTTTATTAGCTTCCTCTAAAAAATAAACGTTATTCCAAAAACCTGCAGTGCCTGTTCTTTTATCTGAAGGTGCACCTTCAAAAGAAACGTTTAAAGTATTTGCACCTGAACTAACCGCGAGTGCAACTCTTGAAGCGAGACCATATCCTGATGATCCACCAATAATCAGTACATTTTTAGGACCTTTAAATTTTTGAAATGATTGCGCTTCATGAAATAATGTTTGAATATATGCTTGAATACCTTTTGGATGCGCGTTTAAAAAAACGTTCGAACGTATTGAGGGTTTAATTATCATGCGTTATTCTCCTTTTAAAAAGCTTTGATAAAAATGATGAATCTCTTCAGCAATCGATTGTATTGTTTGATGATGATTATCAATGATAAGGTGAATTTTGTCAAGGTTGGAGACTCGAAAAATTTCTTCATCTTCTTCTAATCTTTTTGAAATCAGAAGTTGATGATCACCACGTGATAACATTCTTGTTTGTCTCATTTCTTTGTTACTTTGAATATACATCACACACGTTGTTTGAGGATACATTTGATGTAATACATTACAACCCTTAGGGTCAAGTATGATGATTCGATTGCTCGCGATTTCATTTTTTTGAAGTCCATAATTATGTTCTTGATAAAGCGTCGTTTCGATAAAAGCATCTTGTTTTTTTAGACGATCAAATTGATGTTTAGAAACAAAATGATAATGAATATCATCAATTTCATGAACACGTTTTTGACGTGTTGTTGTTGTGACACTTTTGGTGTATGAAAATTGAGATACGAGAATGTTTGCAATTTCAGTTTTTCCACTAGCACTCGCGCCAACAATGACTAACATAGGACTCCTTTAAAATCTCATTAATTATACATAAAAAATAAAATATTTACAATCATTAATCTTGATTTTGTATACCCCATGGGGTATAATAAAAAATGAAAGTAGGTTTTATATGATTTGTGATGTGAATTTGAAAAATCGTATTAAACGCACTAAAGGTCAAATGCAAGGTGTCTTAGATATGATGGATCGTGACCATGCGTGCATGGACATCGTTGTTCAGTTAAAAGCGATTCGTTCAAGTATTGATAAAGCCATTGGTATTCTTACAACAGAAAACTTAAAACAAGCGATCATTGACACAAATAATGTTTCATCAAAGCAAGTTGAAGATGCCATAAGCATTATTATAAAGGGGATATAACATGTTTTCTTTTGATGTTACTCAAAAAACAAAAAATGATGTATTTGTACATGGTGCAGTCTTTGATGCACTTGTTGTTGGTGGTGGGCCTGCGGGACTCAATGCGGCCTTATATTTAGTTCGTAAAGGAAAAAAAGTAGGCGTCATCACTAAGGAAATAGGTGGCCAACTCCATAATACATCTGAAGTTGATAATTACCTTGGATTTACACATATTCTAGGTAAAGACTTATCGGACACATTTTTAACACATGCGAATCATTTAGAAATCCCGATATTAAATGAGGTTTCTGTACAAAACATCCAAAAAGTGAATAAAGACTTTGAAGTTCATATTTCAAATGGTATGATATTACATAGTAAGACATTACTTTATGCAACAGGTGGTTCTCCGAGAAAACTTGATGTTAAAGGAGAAATGATTTATGCCAATAAAGGCGTTTCTTACTGTACAACATGTGATGCCCCATTTTTCAAAGGGAAACATGTGATTGTTGCTGGTGGTGGAAATAGTGCTGCTGAAGCGGTGATTGATTTAGTACCATGGGCATCAAAAATTACGGTCGTACATCGTAGTCAATGGCGTGCAGATGATGTCTTACTTAAAAAATTAACGTCCATTGAAAATCTAACAATTCACTTAGAGACACAAATACTTGAAGTGCTTGGTCAAGATACCATGACAGGATTAAAAGTTCTTGATAAAAAAACAAATGAAACGTTTGACATAGAAGCTGAAGGTTTATTCATTGAAATCGGAACCATTCCTAATGTGTCATTAATTCGCCATCTTGTACAAACAACTTCTTCAGGCGAAGTGATCGTCAATGACATGCAAGAAACGAGCTGTGAAGGCTTATATGCAGCTGGTGATGTCACGAATCAACCATTTAAACAAATCATAATCGCAACTGCTGAAGGTGCCAAAGCAGCGCTTGCAATGAATCAATATCTAAATCAATAATAAAAGGAGATTATATGGCAAATTTACTTAATGATCAAGTGAAAGATCAAATCAAATCACACTTAACACAAATGGTGAACCCAGTCACTATGGTATTATTTACGCAAAGTAACGAAGCGGCATGTACATATTGCAGTGAAACAGCGTCCCTTCTTCAAGAAGTCAGTGGATTGAATGACAAGTTATCTTATGAAGTCAAAGATTTGGAAAAAGATAACGATTTAGCGACACAATATGGCGTAACATTAACGCCTAGTTTTGTGATGTTAGATGGTGAAGGCAATTATACAGGTGTTAAATTTAACGGGATTCCTGCTGGACATGAAATCAATTCATTTTTATCAGGTATTTTAGGGATGTCTGGTGCAGATCCAGGATTTGATACACAAACACTTGATCGCATTAAAAAAATTAATAAACCTGTGAACATCAAAGTGTTTGTTACGTTATCATGCCCACATTGCCCTGGTGCTGTTTCTAAAGCACATCAACTTGCAATGCTGAATGAACATGTTCAAGGTGAAATGATTGAAGCAAATACTTTCCAAGAGTTATCTACAAAATATAACGTTTCTGGTGTTCCTAAAATTGTCATCAATGATTCAATTGAATTACTTGGTGATCAACCCATGGAAGAATTTTTAAATCGAATTGAAAGTTTATGATCATAAAAAAAAGACCTTAAAGTATCTTCTTTAAGGTCTTTTTTTTATAATATTTCTAATAATTGAATGAGTCTACCGACATGCATTTTAGCATCTTCTATCATGGTATCTCTCATTTTTAAGTTCCCATGGATTTTAAATTCAGGTATTAAAATCATCAGTTTCCCTTTTTCAGGAATGAAGATGACTTCCTTAAAGCCTAGATTTAGAATATTTGTTTTCAAAGCGTCTAACTCAGGTGTGAATTTTCCCGTGATATCATACCCATCGATTTCTTGATCCACTGAAAAACGTTTTAAACCACTTTTAAAGAAATTGGTAATGGGTGCATGTTTTCTAACAAGCAGGTTTGTATCAACTTCTCTTTCAGTTTGAATCGCAAATCCAATAAAATCAATATATCTTGAGGTGCGTTCACCACTTGATGTCGTATGACTGTATTCGATTGCGTTTAATGTCATGAACTGATCTTTTTTTAGTGAGAAGTGAAACGTTTCTCCTGCATATGATGGGATCACAGGATGCGTGATGGTTCTTTCTGTGTTTGTGTTTTCAGTTTGAAGAAAATAGTTTGCCGACGTTGAAAAACTCATCTCTTGAATATACGGTTTCCATATCTCATCATAAATAATCGTTAAAAATGCTTGTTGTTTTTTTGAAACGTTAAAAAAACCAATAAAAATAAATACAAACCCTAAAAAGAATAGTCCAAAACCAAATAAAATCACAATAGGCTGATAATTTAGTAAGTCGTCATTAAATAAAAAACCACCAATCAATGTCAAAATAAAACCAATGAGAAGTAATTTTCCAGCTTGTTTAAAGCTTTTAAATCGGTCGACACTTGATAAATTTTTTTTAATTTCTTGAACTGATTTCATTAAGTACTCCTTCATTTATTATAACATATAAAAAAAATCTAATGCTTATCACATCAGATTTATGCTTATTATATGTGTGATGCTACCTATTTTGATACAAATTAGCACCCCATGATTTTTTTTAGCACCCTTAACTGATTTTTAGCATCCCTGTAAATATGTCTTAACAAGGCTATCAATATCAATTATTTGTGTTTTTTATTGACTCAATGATGAAATCTATAGCAACACTAATGTCTATCATGTGTATCAGATTCTTCTCATATACTCTAAGAGTCATTGTTCTATCTACTATAGTTGCATATCCAACCTCAATCCAATAAAAACAAAACATAAATTCATTAGGTAGATTGTGTTCTTCAGGCATCTCTAATTTAACAAGGATTGGTGAAACAAGTTCCCAATCTTTGATGTTCTGATTATCAATATCCTCTTTAATGCGTAATTAATAGACTCCATTTCTGAAAAAGTAATGTCTTGACTTAATCTGATTCTTTTTAAGATAAGAGATCAATTTGCTGTCATTTGTAATGGTGACAAAGTCTCCTTCTTCTCTATAAAAAAATCAGTGTACATGCCGTTGATTAAATCAACAACATAGTCTCCTATAAATGGTTAAATAAGAGTACGCTTTTAGTGCTAAGAATTGGGGATTCTTACGTGCACACAATTGTACATTCTTATGTTGACATTTATATGTTCTTTGTAGTTATTGTATTAATTATTGATTCATGTGTCCATATTGTATAGGAGAATACCCTCCTAATGACAACTTAATTCTTTGTTGATTGTACCATTCAATATATTCATCGATTGTTTGAATTAAATCTACTAATGATTAAACCTTTTGTAAATAGATTGTTTCACGCTTAAGTGTCCCAAAGAGACTTTCAACTACTGCATTATCATAAGCCTTACCTTTAGCACTTATTGATTGTGTAAATGCTGATTTTTTAAGATAATTACGGTATTTTGGAGATTGACATAAGATACCCTGATCAGAATGTATGAGAAGCTTTGATAAATCTTCTTTTTGATTAATCGCTTTCTTTAGTGTCTTAAGAACTAAATCCTGGTTTTGACTTCTAGAAATTTGATACCCTTTGATTTCTTTGTGGTAACCAAAACTGCCGTTTGTTGAAACAAAAAAGAGCAAATTTGAATTGAATGTGCTCTTTAGTGTGATACATGTTTATTATGATACTTGTTTAATCTTCAGGGTTTTAGCATTAATTGCTACAATGATTGAAGATAATGACATAAGGATTGCTCCAATTGCTGGCGGTAATAAGAAACCTGTCGCTTGATATAACACACCGGCTGCAAGTGGCAATGCGATAATGTTATATCCGGTTGCCCAAATTAAATTTTGAATCATTTTGTCTGAGGTTGCTTTTGATAACTTAAGTAGATTGACTACGTCTTTTGGATTGGATCTAACTAATACAATATCAGCAGATTCTATCGCAACATCTGTACCTGCTCCTATTGCAATACCCAAATCACTTTCAACGAGTGCTGGTGCATCATTGATTCCATCTCCAGCCATCGCAACTATATATCCATCACTTTTAAGTTGACGAATTTTTTCTGCTTTTTGATGTGGTAGAACTTCAGCAATCACTTCATCAATCCTTAATTTTTTAGCAACATTTTCTGCAACTATTCTGTTATCTCCGGTTAAAAGTATTGACCTAATATTCGCTTTTTTTAGTTGTTTAATTGCTTCAAATGCTTCATCCTTGATTTTATCTTCAAGAGCAAATGTACCAATAACCGTTTTTTCTTTCAATATATAAATAACGGTTTGTCCGTTTTGACTCATGTGATGTCCGTGCTGTTCATCAAATTTGATCTTCTCTTTTTTCAGATAAGCAGGTGAAACTGCTTGGTATAGTATGTTGTTTATGGTTCCTTTGACGCCTACCCCTGGTACATTTGAGAACCCTACTACTGATAAGTCTTGAGCTTTTTTGTTTTTAGCAAATGAAACAATACCTTTAGCAATTGGATGATTGGAGTTTTTTTCCAAATTATATGCAATATCAAGCACTTCTTTTTCATCGATTAGGTATGTGTGCATATGATCAACAAAAAATTTACCTTCTGTCAATGTTCCAGTTTTATCAAACACAACTGCGTTTATTTTTCTTGCCGTTTCAAAACGACTTCTATTTTTGATGAGTAATCCATTTTTAGCAGCAATCGTTGTTGAGATACTTGTAACAAGTGGAACTGCAACACCTAAAGCGTGTGGACATGCAATAATAATAACTGTAACAACGCGTTCAAGTATGAATTCGGTAGAGTAACCGTTTAATCCCCAATAGATTGAGGTACCAATTGCAAATGTCATGGATAAATAGAACAGATATTTAGCAAAGGTATCTGCAAGTCTTTGCATCTTAGAACGATTTTTTTGTGCATTTTCTACTAAAGTAATAACTTGTTGAAGATAAGTCTCTGATCCTAATTTGGTGATTTTAACCTTTAGGACACCATCACCATTAATTGTTCCACCAATGACTTGATCTTCCACATCTTTTTTGACTGGTACCGATTCACCTGTAATCATCGATTCATCAAGTGTCGATGTTCCTTCAATAATGACACCATCAACCGGTACTTTATCTCCTGGTTTAACTAAAACAACATCACCCATTTTCAATTCTGATACAGAGACTGTTTTAATAGTTGATCCTATCATCAAGTTTGCTTCACTTGGCATGAGTTTAGTTAGTGCCGTTAACTCATTTGTAGCTGCAACTGATGATTTCATTTCTAACCAGTGCCCTAATAACATGATGGTAATCAAGGTCGCAATTTCCCAAAAGAAATCATTCCCAGTCAGTCCAAACACCACAGCTGAACTGTATGTATATCCGATTGTTATGGCAACTGCAATGAGACTCATCATTGCAGGACTTTTGGCTTTTAGCTCATGCCATGCACCAACGAAGAATGGTTTACCTCCATATATAAATAAAATAGTTGATAAGATAAAAGCAACATACTGGTCGTATGTAAATCTTAAAGTAAAGTTAAACCACTCTTGAATCATTGGTGACAACAAGACAATTGGTATTGTTAAGATCAGTGAAACTAAAAATCTGTTCTTAAAGTCTTGAATCATATGTGAATGGTCGTGTCCAGCATGACCGCCATGTCCATGCATATGTGCATCATGTTCATCGTGGTGATGAGGTTTATGGTGATGCTCGTGATTATGATCATCTGCGCCATGCAAATGCTCTTTATGCTTTTCTTCCACATGTTGGTGTTCCATATGGTTTTCATTCATCTTTTCATGATGATGGTGTTCATGACTTGCGCTTTCGCAATGATCATTCGATACATGGTGATGGTGCTCACCATGATGTTCAAGTTGATTACCTTCGACTTTCTTTTTTGTCACCTTTTCGTTTTTTGTATCCATATATTTTCCCTCCTTCTAGGATCTTGACACTCTTTTTAAAATCAATTTTTTTGCATAAATTAGTCAAAATTAAAAACTATACTTTTATTATTTATTTGGTACAATGTATAGGATCGTTCTTATTTTAAAATTGATTTGATTAACGCATTGATTTCTTCGACTTTGAGGTTAGCATCATTTTGCTCAATTGATTCAACAACACACGTGTTTAAGTGATCTCCTATAATTGTTGCTTGTGCCTTCTTTAAAAGAGAAATAGTGGCTTGAATCTGCATAGAAATATCCATACAGTATCTATCTTCTTCAATCATTTTAGCCACACTTTGAATTTGTCCACTCGCCACTTTAATCGTTTTTAATGCATTCTGATGTTTTTGCATCTTACCAAACTCCTTTATTTATTATTACTCATGCTTACAAATCTTCTACTACCAAAGAATAACATCAATCTTTCTGCCACCTTTCATCAAATACGTTTTCTTCAAATCATTTACTTCTAATATAGTTTTTTTCATCGAGTAGTCTCCTATTATCCCTCCCTCTATGGGGGGGGTATCTATATTATTCACCTATTAACTTTATTTGTCAAGAAAAATGTTTCAAAACAAATGATATAATTAATTTAAAAAAATAAACTTGAACTGAATTAAACTGAGGAACCTTAATTGCACAGAATTGCGTACTCTTATTTAACCATTTATAATCGTGTAGAAATTCTATACAAAATGCAAAAATCGACTAAAATAAAGTGACTTTTTAGGCTTTATAAATTTTGGCAAATAGAGAAATAGCCCTATATAGCGCAAAAAAAGGCCTGATACAATTGTATCAAACCTATGCTTTCAATATGGCGGAGGAAAGGGGATTTGAACCCCTGCGCCTTTTACAGCCTACGAGCTTTCCAAGCCCGCCTCTTCAGCCACTTGAGTATTCCTCCATTTTTGGCGCACCCGACATGAATTGAACATGCGACCTTAACCTTCGGAGGGTTACGCTCTATCCATCTGAGCTACGAGTGCACGCATACATTATTGTATCATATGTAGCGCTTTCATGATACAATATAAACGATGAAACAATCCTTTGAACGTTATGAGAAAAAATATAAAATCAGTTTACTTCAAGCGTCAGAAATGATTGCTTTTTTAAACAGTCATCTTGCACTAGATAAGCATCATGACCCGAAAAATATTGTACCATATAAAATCCATTCCTTATATTTAGATGATAAAGATGCGAGAATTATTCATAAAAGTATCGAAAAACCCTCTTATAAAGAAAAATATCGATTGCGTTGGTATGAAGATTCTAAACAAACTTTTTTAGAAGTGAAAATTAAACATCAAAAGCGTTCACACAAAAAAAGAATGACGTTTAAAGAAGATGCATCTTCATATGATAATTATCAATCACTGATTTTAGAAAATTTTCCAACGTCTTATTTAACGTCTATTACACAAGATCCAATTCAACAATTTTGTCTCATAGAATATGACCGCATTGCCTTTGAAGATCATAAAGAAAACTTGCGCATTACCTTTGATTATGATGTTTCTTATACATTCAAAGCGGAAAAGAAAGCATTATTCGATGCTGAGACTGTCATTCTAGAAATCAAATATGATCAATCACTTCCAAGATTTCTCTCTCATTATTTATCATCACACCATATCTATAGCAGGTCACTTTCAAAAATAGGATTATCTTTACAACAACATAAAGGAGAAACATTATGTCTTTAACCATTTATTGGGTATTAACTTTAGAACCACTCACCATTTCAACACTTCTTATTGTATTATTCATGGCAACCTTATTAGGGTCTATGCTTGCATTTAGTTATCATGTGTCCCATCGTAAAGATGGTTATGATAAAAGTTTCTTATTTACATTACTGATTATGCCATTAGTGGTTAGTATCATTGTCTTATTAGTTTCTAATAATTTAGCACGTGCATTTAGTTTAGCAGGTGTCTTTACACTCGTACGTTTTAGACTCGCGATGAATGATTCTTCTGACTTAGGTTTTATTCTTGCTTCTGTCGGGGTTGGTTTATCAATCGCGTTAGGTTATGTGTTAATGGGAATCATCATTACAACTTTTTTATCTATTGTTCTTGCGTTATTATCCCAATTTCTACTTCAACAAACACGCTCATTTGCAAAACTTGTATTTTACATTCCAGAACAAATGAATTTAAAAGGTGTTGTAGATGACGTCTTAAAAAACCATACAAAATCGTTTAAACTTGATAAAGTCAAGTCCACTGAGTTTGGGACACTTTTTAAACTCACCTATAAAATCATTACAAAAAAAGATGTCGATCCAAAAGTTTTAATCGATGCGATCCGTGACATGAATGGTAACTTAGATGTCACCTTATATGAAGATTACCATTTATCATTTGAAGAAAAACTATAATGAAAAAGGTCTAACAGTGTTAGACCTTTTGTTTTAATAACGTTTCAATAAATGGTGCAATTTTTTCCGGTTGTACCGTCGGACTAAATCGATAGATGACCTCACCATGTTGATTGACTAAAAATTTAGTAAAGTTCCATTTAATTTTAGAACCCATCAATTTTGAAAATAGGCCTTTTTTTAGCTTTCCTTGTCCATCACGATCAAGCGGTGCTTGTTTTCTTATGAATTCATATAAAGGATGTGCGTTTTTACCGTTGACCTCAATTTTAGCAAACGTTGTAAATGTCGTATGATAGGATAATTCGCAAAAAGATTGAATGTCTTCGTTACTTTGAGAAGCTTGATTCATAAATTGATTACATGGAAAATCCAGTAATTCAAATCCTTGATCTTTGTATGTCTCATATAATTTTTGAAGACCTTCATATTGACCGACAAGTCCGCATTTAGGTGCAGTATTGACGATTAATAATACGTTGCCTTGATAGGTTTTAAGTGATACTTTTTCATGCTTGTACGTTTCTACTTCATAATTGAAAACAGACATGTTTTCTCCTTTTTTTTATGGTCGGGACGACAAGATTTGAACTTGCGACCTCTTGGACCCCATCCAAGCGCGCTACCAAGCTACGCCACGTCCCGGCCTATTCAGTAACCGCACATGTATCATCATCACACACGTCTTTTCTTTTTTCTAGTTGCTTCGCGTAATCAAATGCTTGGATGAGTTGCGTTACTTTTTGAAATCCATACATGGGTTGAATGCCATTAATTCTCATGTGCGGGATACGATGAATACCTTTTAATATGGCATTTTCTCGGTTTGAATCTACTTGGGCCTGATACTTATTAGACTGTAATACTTCAAGTATTTTATCTTGCGGGATACCGAGATTCAGACACGTATTTAATAAATACTGGTGATCACTAATATTGAGGTGGTTTTCATAATAATCTTTTAACACTGTTGTAATAAAAGCATGTTGTTGATGGTTGATTTTAGCTAAATGTGAAAGCCTATGAATATGAGACACTGGATATGGTTTTTGATCTTGTATGACTGGGTAGTCTTTAAAAAATGCTTCCACTTCATCACGTTCAATCAGTAAATGCTTTGCAATCACATCATAGAGTGAATGTTCTGTGTGTTCATCCATTCCAGGAATCATTTCGTAGCTGCGATATAAAACATCAATGTTTTTATCTGGATATTGTTTCAAAGCTTCTACAAAAGACATTTGTAGTAAATAGCTTTGAGGACACATAAAATCAAACCAAATTTCTATTGTCATATTACTCCGTACGCAGTGCAACCACTGGATCTTTTCTCGATGCTATTTTAGCAGGAATAAAGCCGGCAATCAAGGTTAATGCAATACTTAAGACAATTAAGATCAAAGCTGTTAAAGGATTTAAGATCGCAATATTCTTAATATCTGCAAATCTTTCAATTAAACTGTTGATGATTGGATTGAGTAAAACTGTCACTAAAATGCCTAGTGATCCAGATAACAATCCAATGATCATCGTTTCAGCATTGAAGACTCTAGAGATATCTTTTTTACGAGCACCAATGGCGCGTAATACACCAATTTCTTTTGTTCGTTCAATGACAGAAACATAGGTGATGATACCAATGAGTACTGAAGACACAAGTAACGAAATCCCTGATAATGCAACGAGTAAATACGTGATATTCGTCACAATTTGAGATAAATAAGACGATAACGTTTGGGTAAAATCCGTATGAATGATTTTTCGATACACTTCGCTATCTGGAATGTCATCATTATAAGCTGATAGATAACTAGAAACTGCCTCTTTTGCAGAAAAATCATTCGCATAAATGGTGATGCGACTTGGAAATTGTTCAGCACCTAAAAATTGAAGTAAATTAATCACATCGCTTCTTCTCGTGTATGACGTATCATCAAACACAGAAAGATATGGACCTTCCATTCCACCAGCTTCTAAATTGGCAGACAAGGCATCGATGATCGGTGCATCTTTTGAAGCTTCTAAAATATGATCCATGACAGCTTGAGTATAACCAAAGCCTTCACTAAGTAATTCTGAATCAACACCTTCTTGAATACGAATAATCCCAACAATCTTCAAATCGCGTGCTTCATCTGAATTGTAAGCACCATTTACGTCTGAATAAAATTTGCCATTTTCATTTTGTTGGTAAAAAATACCACTGTGGACAAGTTTGAAATTCATATCAACTAAGGTATCAAATGAAATTTCATCTTCTCCTTCAAACCCTAAATTATTTAATATAAAATCTCTTAATTGATTACGATTAGAAATGATGATCACCATTTCTAGTGCATCATCTTCAGGCAATCGTCCATATAAAACATCATATTGACTTGCAATAAGTTCAGGATTATCCGTATTGAGTTGACGCATACGAATACTACCCGATGAAATACGTCTAATATCGCCTTCTTCTGATGCTCTTAACACGAGCGGTTCAGCATCATAGCGATAGGTAATATCTTGATACAATGAAGCATCTAACCCTTCTAAATAGGTCATATAATCATCAGTTAATACATTGAAATGACTATAATTTGAGATTTGTTGAACCGGTGTATAAGGTGTCACAAACAACCCATTTGGAAACAACGGTAATGGGTTCGTTTCTTGAAAAATTGGAGGTCCTGTCGGGAGTGTATCTGGTAAGATTAATGTTTGTTCTTCAATGGTAATTGGGACAGCAGACAATAATTCTTGTTGAACATTTGTAATATAAATTTGAAAGCCATTTGAAATCGATAAGATTAATGCAATTCCAATAATTCCAATTGAACCTGCAAAAGCCGTGATCACGGTTCGTATTTTTTTAGTAAGTAAGTTTTTAAAAGATAAACTAAGTGCAGTGACATAAGACATTGCCGTTTTCTTTTTAATGTGTGATTGCGTCTCAATGTCTTTATTTTCTAATGGATTGGAGTCTGAAATGACTTCACCATCTAAAAATTCAATGATTCGATCGCTATAACTCTTTGCAAGATCTGGATTATGCGTGACCATGATCACGAGTCTCGTCTTCGAGATATCTTTAAGTAAGTCCATAATCATCGTTGAGGTTTTTGAATCAATCGCACCTGTTGGTTCATCTGCCAAAATAATATCTGGATCGTTGACAAGCGCTCTAGCGATTGCGACGCGTTGTTGTTGACCACCAGATAATTGGTTTGGTTTTTTAGCAAGCTGGTCATTCAATCCAACAGAAATCAACGCTTGTTTAGCACGTTCTAATCGACTTGTCTTACTTTCACCAGATAATGTAAGGGCGAGTGCAACGTTTTCAATGACGCTTAAATGCGGGATTAAATGATAATTTTGAAACACAAACCCAATACGATGGTTACGATATTGGTCCCAATCAGCGTCATTGAAGTCTTTTGTAGATATACCATCAATTTTTAAATCTCCAGACGTGTATCGATCTAATCCACCGATGAGATTTAACATCGTTGTTTTACCACATCCAGAAGGACCTAAAATAGAAACAAATTCTTTTTTTCTAAAAGAAAGCGTCACATCTTTTAATGCGATGACGTCATTTGATTTTAAAGGATAAATTTTTCTAATATGTTGAAGTTGTAACATGGTAACCTCTCTATATGTGTATTGTATCAATCAATAGTGTGGATACATACTTTGAGACATGGATTTACATAATCTTCTTCAATTAAAAAGCACCTTACGGTGCTTGATACATGTTTTTTCCTAACATCCATGTTTGAGAAACTTCTAGTGTTTTAAATTCAGTCTCATGGATGTCAAATAAATCTTTTTTAAATACCACGAAATTCGCTGGATGATTTGGTTTTAAATAACCACCTTGATGTTTGGATAGTATCCATGCATGTGTTGTATACGCTTTAATGGCTTGATATCTTGTCATTTTTTGACTTTCCTGAAATGGATAGCCAATATCTCTTGTGACAGCGGCATAAATACCGAGTAAAGGATTAGGGTCTTCTACCGGTGCATCTGATGAATACCCATATAAAATCTGTTCATCGTGGTAAGTTTTGAATGGGAAAATCATGTTTGGTATAGATTTAAATAACTCTAATGTATGTGGTAGATCAGTCGTTAAGAATTGAGGCTGAATGTCTAAAAACACATCTAATGTTTTAAGTAATTCAATGGCTTCTTGATTTGCATAACTGGCATGAATCACTCTGTCATAACATCCTTTTTTAACAGGGATTTCTTTTAATATTTCAGCAACTTCTAATAGCCCTTGATCACCAATGACGTGAACCGCAACTGGCATTTGAGCCTCTCTTGCTAGTCTCACTTGATGTTTGAAGACGACTTTATCCATGATGCGCATACCAAAGCTTTGATCAACATAAGGCGTCGACATCAGTGCTGTTTTAGAACCAGTCGTACCATCATAAAACATTTTTACCGCGCCAAGTTCAACAAAATCATTTTGAACAATTGGATTGTTGACATGATCATGTAATGTACGATGATGTACAAGTAAATGATTATAAAATGGATGTTTTTTACTCGCATCAAAAAAGGCTTTTAACGTATCATGATAGCCGTTAAAATAATATAAATCATCACTATGTCCACCAATAATGCCATATTTATTCAGTTGATGATACGCTTTAAGTAAAAAAGATGTGAGTGTCTCTATCTCATGTTTAGGAATGGATTGAAGTGCTTTGGTTGCATCTTCTTCTTTTAAAATACCGTCTTCAGACATAAAATCCATGATTTCAAGTGCTTTTGAATTTAAAGTCATCCCGTGATAATCTTCATGTCTTAGATAAATTGGAATATCATTGGATATTACATCTAAATCAGCTTTTTGAATATTCATCCACGGTTTATAATGCTCAATATAAATCATATGTGGATTCATATGATCAAATATGAATTGGATTAGTGCTTCTTTTGAAGGAATACCCTTTGCATGAAGTCTAGATAAAAATTGACCGTAACCCATTAAATGTAGATGACAATCAATAAATGCAGGATATATAAATTGACCTTGCATATCGATATGTTCAATGTCAACACCTTGTATTGGTGCATCAACAATCAACCCTTTTTCATCAATATAGAGTTCATTCAGTGTTTCCATCTCATTCATTGTATAAAATGTAGCGTTATATAGTCGTTTCATCATCTATCTCCTCACAATATATTTTGGCATCCTCATAGCGGTAGCCGTGTTGCATTGCTTTTTTAATCCATGATTGACATTTCTCATAGGGACTCCCTTTGAGTTTTCTAGACGTTTTTATAAAAAATGTTTGTAATGACGCTGCTTCATCGATTGGAGCTTTTTCTATGTTCGTTAAAGCGGCTTGAATTTGACTTTGTTCATATCCTAATTGACTCGCGTGCAAAAAACATTTTTGAAGTTTTTTCTGATGAGATAACTTTTGATTTTTTTTACTGCATAATGAAATGACATCTTGAAGTTTTGAATCAAAATCAATGGTTTTTAATGTGTCTAAAATCTCATTTTTTTTAATCCCTTTTTTCATCAATTCAAACAAACATTTATTAGGACCATAATGCTCGTGGGTTTGCATGTATCTACTGATGTAGCTTTGATCATCAAGATATTTTTTATCCTTTAAATCTGCGATTACTTGTTTAATAATCTCTTCTTTAGGAGATATTTTAAGTAAGTGCGTTTTTACTTCATCACTTGTTCTCATACGTTTTAAATACTTTTTTGATTCTAAATATAAGTGTTCAAATAAGACATCATTTTCGATTTTTTCCTTAAGTGATGGCGTGAATTCCATTCCTATTTTTAGTTGATATTTTAAAAAAAGTCCATAAGAAATAATAAGTGTTTCACTTTCTATTTCTACATGCACGTCTTCATTTTTAAAATGGTAATTGGTAATTGTTTTCATGATAAAAGCTCGACGATATACTCGACTTCTTGATCATAACTAATATCGTATTGAACTTTTAAATACAAATCATAGATGATTTGAAATGTCTCAAAGTCTATGTTTCCTGTGATATTAAGAGACCCTTGTTGCTGAATACTTTTGATGACATCAGAAATCATTTGATCAAAATACCCATCGACTCTCAATTCTAAATCATAATATAAATTAATCACTCTGATAATATGGATTAAATTCTCATAAACTTGGTCTTTGACCATTACTTCATCAAAATCTAAACCCATGATATCTTCAATTTTTAATGTTGGTGTTGCGATCACATCGATTGGATCGTCTTGAATGGTCACTTGGTTCTTATAGGTCCAAATTCCCTCTGTATAAACTAAAACATAGGTCATATCATTGAGTTCAGTTAACGGAATTTGATTTTGATAGACATATTTACCAAATGTTTCTTCACCATAAATATCATAACCATATGACTCTAATGATCCTGCAAGAACTTCGCTTGCTGATGCTGAAAAACGATTAACTAAAACAACAATATCATACGGTTTAGGTTCACTTAAGCCACCTTTATAATGGGTGACTTGTCCGTTATTGTCAATAAGCGAAAAATAATTGATTGAAGCATCATAAGGTAATAATTGTTGGATGATACCAGATGGAAGACTAGGATTCCCTTGATTATGTAGCGCTGTTAAGCTCCCTCCAGGATTGTTTCTTAAATCGATAAGTAAGGTCCCATTTTCATCTAAGCCGTTTGACTCTAAATAGCTTAATGTTTCTTTAAATGCTTGAGCCGTCCCGATGTTATCTTCGTCAATATAAGGATTAAATTGTTGGATCGATATATAGGAGACATTGGTATCTTTAAATTGGTGTGCTGTGACATTGGTACTTTCAATGAGATCATATGTAATCGATACATCGCGTGCTTCACCTAATGCATTTTTGACTTGAAAAATCACGGTTTGATTGATCTTTGCTAAATCCATGAGTGCATTTCTAACCATTTCAACTGACGAAAGGGTTGTAAAGTCAACGCCATCTTTGACACCTAATAGTTGATCTCCAGGATATAATTTTTGATAGGAAGGCCCCTCATAAATCACATCTCTCACATAGGGTAAACCGTCTTTAAAGTCGATATAAATACCGAGTCCAACAAAATTTGTATTTGAAGAAACATTAGAAAATGCTTCGATTCTTGTATATGGATCATTAAAATAACCACCATAAGCAGAAGCGATGGCTTCCATCGAGGCAAGATAAGCCTCAAAAGTAACCGTGTCATCAAGATCATAATAGTAATTGTCTTCTAATGTTGTAGTGATGGTTTCATAAATATCAGATCCTTGACTAAAGAGACGATCCGGGAAAATATCTTTCATGACAAATCCAGCAGCAAACGATAAAAAAATGGCTGCAATAAAAAAGATTCCTAACCATTTTTTATTTTCCATATAGCCTCCTTATGCTTTCAAATAGGCATTAATAAATACATCAATATCCCCATCCATGACATCATGAATGAGTGCAGTTTCAGCATCCGTTCGATGATCTTTTACCATTTGATACGGATGAAAGACATACGAGCGAATTTGTGATCCCCAACCAATTGATTGTTGATCACCTTTAAGTTGTTTTAATTCGATTTCTTGTTTTTTAATTTCTTCTTGGATGAGTTTTGCTTTTAACATTTTCATGGCTGTTTCACGGTTTTTAATTTGTGAACGCTCATTTTGACATGTGACAACAATGTTGGTTTTCAAATGCGTGATTCTTACGGCTGAATCCGTTGTATTAACTGATTGTCCACCTGCACCACTTGAACGATAGACATCAATTTTAATATCTTCATCTTTGATATCAATCTCAACATCATCATCAAGCTCAGGCATGATTTCACAAGATGCAAAGGATGTATGTCTTCTTTGATTCGAGTCAAAAGGTGAAATACGTACTAAACGATGAACACCATGTTCTGCTTTTAAATAGCCGTAAGCATACTCCCCTTTTATTCTGATTGTCACACTTTTAATACCAGCTTCTTCTCCAGCTAAATAATCTAAAAGTTCGACTTTGTAACCATGACGTTGTGCATAACGTTGATACATCCGATAAAGCATATCTGCCCAGTCTTGAGATTCTGTTCCTCCTGCACCAGGATGAATTTCAAGTAAAACATCATGGTCATCATAGGGTCCTGATAACAAGACTTCGATTTCATACGCTTTCATCTTTTTTTCAAAAGATGCCATTTCTAGTTCTAATAATTCAAATAATTCTTCATCTTCTTTTGATTCTTCAGCGAGCATTTTAATATCATCAAAAATACCTTTTAATGAAAGAAAGGTACTTAATTTTTTTTCTAAGCGTGAGGATTCTTTAGTGACACGTTTTGCCTCTAATGTGTTTGACCAAAAATCAGGTGCCTGCATGGCATCTGAAAGTGTTTGAAGTGAAACTTTAATCTCATTCGGTTTAATGGCTTTATGAATATCTTCCATACGTGTTTGAAAAGATTCTAACCACTTATTGAGTTCATAGCGTTCAATCATAAATTAAAATGGTCGTCCTCTCATATTGCGATTACGTCTTACTTTAGGTTTTTTTGGTTTTTTTGGTGCATCCATTTGACCTTGATTGGTTGAAGTGTTTTTAACAACTTGTTCTCGTTGAGCATCCATTTGGATATGTGCACGTAAGGCAAATCTCGTCACATCTTTTGAAATGTTTAAAACCATTGTATTAAATAATCTAAGACCTTCTTGTTGATACATTGTTAACGGATTATTTTGACCATACGACTGTAATGAAACACCTTGTCGCAATTCACTCATGGTATCAATATGTTGTGTCCAATACGTATCGATGACACGTAACATGATAACTTTCAAAAATTCATTATATACAGCGATTGGTGTATTTTCTTTTTTAAATGACATCTCTTGATGCGCAAGATCTAAAATAATGTTTTCAATGGTTTCTACGGATTGATGTTCTATCATCTCTTTGGTTAATACGTTTGGTTTAAAATACGTGTTTGTAATATGTTGAAAAAGTGACTCTGTGTCAATTTTCACCTCTTTATCGATTTGGTTTGTGTATTGTTTCACTTCAGATGATAGTGTGCGATTAATTGAGGTTAATACTTGAGGTTCAATGGAGTCTAAAAGTAAGACATCTCGTCTTTCTTTGTAGATGATTTCACGTTGTTTTCTTAGGACATCATCATACTTTAAAACATTTTTACGTGAGTCATAATTATTACCTTCAATACGCTTTTGCGCATTGGTTACAAATCGTGTAAATATTTTTGAAGAAAGTGGTTCATCACTACTTGCATTTAAACGCTCAAGCATGACCATGCGTTGTTTAAAGGTTTCGCCACCAAAACGAACCATGAGTTCATCATCTGCAGATAAATAAAACCTAGAATATCCAGGGTCTCCTTGACGACCAGCACGACCACGTAATTGATTATCAATACGTCTTGATTCATGACGTTCTGAACCAATGACTGCCAGTCCACCTAATGCAATCACACCTTCACCGAGTTTAATGTCGGTTCCACGACCTGCCATGTTCGTCGCGATTGTAACGGCACCTTTTTGACCTGCTTTTGCGATGATATCCGCTTCACGTTCATGATTTTTTGCATTGAGTATTTCATGTGGAATTCTTCTTTTTTTAAGCATCATTGATAAATCTTCAGACGTTTCAACAGCAATGGTCCCAATGAGGATCGGTTGACCTAGAAGATGTCTTTTTTCCACTTCATTGACAAGTGCGTCAAATTTTGCATCTTCTGATGCAAAAAGATAGTCTGGTTCATCTTTTCTAATAAGTGGTTCATTGGTTGGAATTTCAATGACTTCCATATTGTAGATGTCTCTGAATTCCTCTTCTTCTGTTTTAGCAGTACCTGTCATTCCAGAAAGTTTTTTATACATTCTAAAAAAGTTTTGATACGTGATGGTCGCAACGGTGACGGTTTCTTTTTTAATGGTGACATTTTCTTTGGCTTCTATCGCCTGGTGTAATCCTTCAGAAAATTGTCGACCTTGTAAAATACGACCCGTGAATTGATCCACAATGAGGACTTGATTGTCTGCGACAACGTATTCTTTATCTTTAAACATTAAATAATTGGCACGTAGTGCATTATTAATGTGATGGACGAGTGTGACATATTTTAAATCATATAAATTATCGATTTTAAATATTTGCTCTGCTTTCGCAATCCCAGTTTGGGTCAATTCAATTGTTTTTGACTCAACATCGATTTCATAATCTTCATCACGTAATGATTTTGAAAAACGATCTGCAGCTTGATATAGATTTTGATTGTTTTTTGCACCACCAGAAATAATAAGCGGCGTTCTAGCTTCATCAATTAATATGGAATCAATCTCATCGATGATTGCAAAGCCAAGACCTCTTTGAGAAACCATTTCTTTTGCATACACCACCATGTGATCGCGTAAATAATCAAATCCTAATTCACTATTGGTTGAATATAATATGTCACAGTCATAAGCTTGACGTTTTTGTTCTCGCGTTAGTTCGCGAACATTTAATCCTACAGTAAGACCTAAAAATCGGAAAATATCTCCAATTTCTCCTTCAGCTTCACGTTTCGCTAAATACTCATTGACGGTTACAATATGGACAGCTTCACCACTAAGTGCTTGAAGATAGGCAGGCATCACGGATGTTAATGTTTTACCTTCACCTGTTTTCATTTCAGCGATGTTACCATCAAAAATTGCAATCGCACCAAGTAATTGAACATAGTAAGGATACATTTTAGTAACACGTCTTGAAGCTTCACGAACAAGTGCGTATGCCTCTACTTGAAGTGACTTGAGTGTTTCGCCATCTTGAAGTCGTTTTTTATAGCTTTGTGTTTTTAATATAAAATCTTCATTTTTTAATTGTTCCATCTCATTTTCTAAAGCAACAATCTGGTTCGCAATAACCTTAGCTGACTTTAAAAAGCGTTTTGATGGATCGAATAATTTTTTAAACATAAGTCACGTCCTTATCTATATTATCATACTATAAAAAGCCGATTTATTCAATGAAAACCAATTGTATATACATGAATTTTTTGATAAAAAAAAACGCAATTTGCGTTTTTTAAAATTCAAAATTAACATCTTCTTTTTTAAGTGGATCTGCTTCAAAAAATTCTCTCTTTAAGAATTTACCCATATTCGCAACCACACTATTTGGGAAGGTCACGATCTTTTGGTTATACATTGAAACATTTGAGTTATAAACACGTCGTGCTGCTTGAAGGTTTTCTTCGATTTCAGCAGTTGATGTTTGTAACTTAAGAATATTTTGTGATGCTTTTAAATCTGGATATTGTTCAACAACAACATTAATTGCGGATAATCCTCTTGAAACTTCATTTGCGAACGCTTCTTTGTCTTTAATGTTATCTGCATGTTGAGGTTGACGTAATTTAACAACACTTTCTAGCGTTTCTTTTTCGTGTTTCATGTAACCTTTAGCTGCTTGAAACAACTTTGTTAACATATCGAAACGTTGTGTTAATGCAACATCGATACCTGATTCTGATTCGTCAATTTTGACGAGCATCGTTCTAAAACTGTTTTGTAGTGAAATAAACCATATTACGACGATAAGGATAACCCCTACGATAATACCTAAAATTAAGATTGGATCCATTGTATTCTCCTTTTATTTTTATTTAAATTTATCTGACGTAAGTTTTAATTCGTTGATGATCGCAGGAATTAAATCTACGTCACCTTCGAACGCTTTCATTGCTTTTTCATCAATTGCTTTTCTAAATGGAATTTCTAAATAGTCTTGAGAGTCATTCACACCGATATGAAGTTCATTCCCTGTGTAATAAAAATAAATACTTCCTCGGTGTAATTTTTCTAATTCTAACAATTTTTCCATCATGATGGGTGTTAAATGGTAAAACGCATATTGTTTATCGGATGCATAAAGTTTAAATTTCTTGTTAAATGCCATACTTTCTGTATCTAATTTCTCAAGTCCTTTTGCATTGTTAGGACGTGTCTCACAAATTTTTAGTGTTCCTTTGAATGTCTTTGGAAATTTATAAACATACCAGCGTCCTTTAAAATATACTGGATATGTCACGGTTCGATGTCCTTTAGAATCAACATGTTCTTGTCTTTCTCTTAGGGTTACATCGCTAACTTCAAATGATACACCTTTATAAGTGCCTTTAATGAAATCTTCACCTGAGAATCGATCTGGTCTTTTAACAAGCCCTGTTTGATCAATCACACCTTGAGGAATCGATTGATGACGATCGTAATAAACATCATCAAATTTATCATTTAATACAAGATGTACAAGCTCATTTTTTATGGTTTCTTTAAATTTATTCGCATGACCTTGTGCTTTTAATACAAAGAAAATTGGAACAATAAGTAAAAACAACACAAAGTAAAATCCTTGTTCAAGGAACAAAATAAATAAACCAACAATGATGACTGTTAAAATCACTGCAATCAATATATTTTTTGAAAACTGTGCAAATAGTTCTTTTCTTTTTTTCTCTAATGGTTCAATTTTTTTTAGTAGTTCACTCATCACTTAGTCCTTATGACTAGTATATATGATTTCCTTCAATTTAGCAACTTTATCCAGTCTTTCCCAAGGGAATGTCGTATTATTTTGACCAAAATGACCATAAGATGCAGTTTGAGAAAAAATAGGTTTTTTTAAGTCTAATGCCTCAATGATACGACTTGGTCTTAAATCAAATATTTCTGAGATTGCTTTTTTAATTAACATAATCTCGACTTTTTCAGTATCATGACATTCAATAAAAAAACTGACCGGTTCCGAGACCCCAATGGCATACGCAAGTTCTAACTCACAAATATCACATAAGTCTGCTGCAACAACATTTTTTGCGATATAACGTGCCATATAAGCTGCACTTCTATCGACTTTTGTAGCATCTTTTCCTGAGAACGCACCACCTCCATGAGGCGCAAATCCACCGTAGGTATCAACGATGATTTTTCTACCTGTTAAGCCTGCATCGCCATTTGGTCCACCTTGTAAAAATTGACCCGTTGGATTCATTAAATACCGTGTTTGGTGTGTGTCATAATCTTTAAGCACTGGATGCATGATATGTGTCATGATTTCTTGCTGAAGTGCATCTTGGTTATTGACCCATCTTTCATCGTGTTGTGTTGATAACACGACGGCATCAATATATTTAACGTGACCATCTTCATACGCAACAGTCACTTGCGTTTTACCATCAGGTCGAAGACCTTGAATGATATTCTCTTTTCTTACTTGTGCAAGTCTTTTTGATAACTGATGAGATAAATAAATTGGTAATGGTAAATACGTGTCGGTTTCTTTATTTGCGTACCCAAACATAAGACCTTGATCTCCTGCACCAAGCTCTTTATCTTCGTTTTCATCAACCCCACGCGCAATATCGGGTGATTGTTTATTGATTTTAATCTCAATTTTGACAGTCTGATAATTAAACCCTAAATCCTCATTGTCATAACCGATGCGTTTGATGGTTTCTCTCACGACTTTGTCTATATCAACAATACCTGTTGAGGTAATTTCTCCAAAGACTAAGACATAATTGGTTGTGACAGCTGTCTCGCATGCCACTCTGCTGTTTGGATCAAGGGTTAAATATGCGTCTAAAATTGCATCAGATATTTGATCGCTCACTTTGTCTGGATGTCCTTCTGTGACGGACTCACTACTAAATAATTTAATCATTTAAAGCCTACTTTCTATAAAAATAAAGACACGTGAACGTGTCTTATTCTTTCTTATTGTTGGGTTTCCCCCTTGGTGATAGCACCTTATTAAAAATAGGTTGCTGCTATGATGACGGTCACCTAACCTACATAGCTCTGAATAAGACGATTGAATTATATATCAATTATACATGATTTAAAAGTTTTTAAACATGATATCGTATTCATCTTGAAATTTCACAAATCTTTCGATAATTCGCTGATCGATATAGACCGATAAATCACCTTCAAGAATTTTCATTGCTTGACTATGATTCATCGGGCGTTTATAACTTCGAAGCTCTCTAAGTGTTAAATACATATCGGTACATAAAATGACATCTGCGATCTCAGTTTTTTGAATACTTTGCATATTGTGTATAAAATTTTCGTTGTTCGTGCCTTCTATGTGGGCACGAATGATATCTTCACATTTTTGAGCGAGCTGTAATCGCTTCGCAATTGAAGACCCTAACTCCGTTTTTTCTTTTAGTTTTTGATACGTTGATTGAGTTTGCGTTTCTTCTTTTGTAATTAAATCTTTAATATCTTCAAATTTTAAGTGGATGGTTGCATACCACTCTAATTCTTTTGTTTTAATGTCAGTGAGTCCAACATCTTTCGCAAGTTTTAAACTCATTTCTCTAATATGAGCGGCATGACGTTGATCCATTCTTTTATCGGATTCAGAAAACACGACTGAAAATAAGTCTGAAACGATATGAGAAAAATCACTTTGAACTTGTCTACGTCTTATGAGTTCTAATTTACGTTCTTGTTGCATATACTGTCCCATTGAGACGATGGCATAAACAACAAAATAGAATAAAATAAATAGAAGTGTTCTTAACGCAATGTCTTGAAAATCATTGGTTCTTAAAAAAATTGGAATAAATTCAAATATTGTAAAGCCTTGAGCCGCTTGTTGGAGATTAAATGTCCAGATTAAATGAATGGCAGTTAGTAAAATCATCAGCGTTGTAAAGCTAGATGATAAAAGTTGTTTATCTTGATATAGACTAATAACAACAATCGCATAATAAATAAGGATATAGGCCCCAGTTTCAAAATGAGGAATCGAATAGAGTCTTGCATAAATCAAAATTGCTGAGAAAAACATATAAAATCCAGCAACATACATGGCAACACTTTGCTTTGTTTTATCTTCTTGGTCTGTGTAAATCAAGCGCTTTAAAATTTGGTTAATCATAAATGTTACTGGAAATGCTAATACTGTAATGACCCAATCCGTTACGCCACCAGAGCTTGATAAAGATAAAATAAAAAGCATCACACCATACAAGATGTTTGAAATGAAAATAATATTTTTGATCACAACGTTACGACGTACTAAAAGGGCGACATCATTTGTAATGTCGACACCTTCTTCAAACCCAAAAAATTTTGAGAACACCGATTGTGAAAACGATGTTAAACTGCGTTTTTTAAAAAGCAAAATTATTCTCCTGAAACTTTAAATAAATTATGTCCTTCATCGTCTAATTCTGCGAGATCTTCATTAGAAATTTGAGCAACTCTCGTGGAGGCTGCTGCTGCGATGGCACCTACGATATCATCTAAAAATGTATGGCATTGTTTATCGTCTTTTCCAAACTCATTTAAATCTTTGACGATGCCTGCTTTATTCACATCGATATCACCAAAATTGGTTTGACCAATCGTACCATATAAGCCTGCAACATCTAATCCCATTGTTTCATCGATTCCAAAAAGACCAAAATCTTCAAAAATAATGTCTTGTATAGGACCTTGAAACATTTTTTCTTCAGCGAGTCGATCAATTTCAGCAGCAAGTTGAACGTGATGAAATACATCTCTAAAAGATAAGATCTTTTCAACACTTTCTAAACATAGCTCAAACGTCACATCATCAGAATACCGTTTTTGTTGTTTATAAGCTATATCAGCGATTGATTCTAGACTGACGCCTCTTCTTAATAATGTTTGACGATTGAATTCTAACATTTCTGATCTTGTGAAAATAATTTTATTCGTATCCATCATATCTCCTTTAATATCATGCCATCTGTAATGAGGTTTTGTCCATTTAAAAAATCTTTAATAGAGAGTCGCTTTTTACCAGGAATTTGTATTTCTAAAATATCGATGACACCATCTTTCAAAGAAATGGATAATGTGTGCTTAGAAAGATGAATGTAGCCTATTGGACCTGGTTGTATTATATCATTTTTTTTCACTTGGTAAATTTTCATTGTGAGACTTTTTGTTTTTAATGTTGCACCTGGAGTGTCTGCATTCGCACGAACATAATTGATAAAGGTATTCACATTCATCTCTAAATGAACCCTTTCATCATGCGGCGTCCATTTTGGTGCGAAACTTACACATTGTGCATCTTGAATTTGACCAACAGGTCTTTCGTTTTCAAATTGTGGTAACGTTTCAAGTAATACATGCGCGCCAACTTCAGCAAGTTTACGTGTCAACGAGGATGTATTATCTTCACTTTCAATCATGACTTCTTTAGCTGCAATGATGTTTCCAGCATCCATTTCTTTTTCCATATACATAATGGTGATGCCTGTTTTTTTAGACCCATCTTTAATGGCGTATTGGATGGGTGCTGCACCACGATAAGCTGGCAATAATGATGCATGTACATTGATGGAAGGTCGATGTTTCAAAATCGTTGTTGGAATAAATTGTCCAAATGCTGCTGTGATGTATAAATCTGGTTCAATCGCTTTTAATGTTTCTGCGATGTCTTTCACTTTTTGAGGTTGGAAAAGTTTAATATTATGCGCTAAGGCAAACTGTTTTACAGGTAAATATACATCTTTTTTTTCATCAGGTTGCGTTACAACTGCTAAAATCTCATGGTTTTCATATAATGCTGAAAGGATTGTATGCGCAAATTTTGGGGTTCCAAAAAATATAATTTTCATTGTATTCTCCTCGATCTTAAGCGATTTTTGGTGACGAATTGATAAAAATCATCACTTTGCTGTTGAAAGATTTTTACTAAAAGTTTAAATGGTTGAATGTCTTCATAAAGTGGTCCAACAACTTGTATGTTCAAATCATTGAGTGATGCTTTTATCTTAAGAATCTCTTGATACCCTTTAAAAAAAGATGCATGTTCATGAACAATTTCAAATAATTTAGTGTAAGGTGGTAACGATAATAATTCTCTTTCTTTTAAACGTTCATTCATATATAATTTGGTATCAAACAAACCTTTGATCATGATATGCTCAGGATCATATGTCTGAATCCATGTTTTTTTTATTTTTTGATGCACCAATGGTGTCAACATCAGTAAATCAAAAAAATGTCTTTCATCATCAAGCATATCCATCACATGAAATGATAAATCTGCTAATACAATGACTGCCATTTCAAAATCGAGCGTTGGTAAATACGATTGTAACTTTTGTGTCCCGATCAATATGGATTGTTTATCACTGAATTCAACATGTGTATGTTCTTTATCAATGACATGAACTGGGTGATCTTTAAACATGGTCTGTATATGTTTTGCAACATATTCTAACCCTAAACCTAAGGGTTTCATCATTTTTTGATGTTGATACTGACACGTATCGATTAATGGGTATGTGTCATGACATGTTGAGCACGTTGCTTCATATGATGATGTCACCTTCAATTTTTGATTGCACCGAGGACATGTTTGAACATCCCCACAAAGTCTACAAACATTGACTGTGAGATACCCTTTTTTAGGATAATACATGACCACATGTTTAGTTTTAAGCGCTTCTTTGACTGACTCGATAACATTTCTAGATAACACTTTTGTATGTCCAGCAAGTAATTCTTCTTTCATTGAAACGACGTGTAACTGCGTATTCATGTCATGAGGTTGAAAAGATTGATGGATGTTTTTAAGATTCATATGTTGCAAACGAGGCGTCATTTCATACGTATGAAGGCATACGGATGCATGAGGAAATCGTTTTTCTATTGTTTCAATGGCATCAAAAAAGACACCTTGGTCATAACGATATGTGATTGAGTGGCTTTCTACAATAAAGATATGATCAAATGAAACTGGAAGGAAGATGCCTTTTCTCGTTGAAATTAAAATTTGGCTATGATCTTGAAACGCGTCAATGATGGTTAACATCGTCTTAGCACTTGACTTATAATCATAACGTAACGAGAGCATAAAATACTCTTTTAGTTGAGTCAATCGCTGAATATTAGGGACTAAAATCAGCATATTTTCTTTATGTGTGATTGCATATTCTATTTTCGTTTTCAAAGCATCAAGCATGCTTTCATACGGATGTATAAGAACACTCGGATATTTTGATACGCCAATCGGATGTGATGGTTGTAGCTTGATGATGGTATTTTCTTGTTGAATCAAAATACCATGTTTGACAAGTGTTTTTATATTTGAATCTGAAAAACCGATCTCGATAAGTGCATCTTTTTTATAAGGCTCATGAATCTTAAGCGCCATTAACTTTAAGTGAAGTCTCTTATAAGGTAAACCAGAATAGATATACTGGTAAACTTTTCTTTTAGGTTGCGTTGTCTTTGTGATTTGAGAAAGTTCTAATATACCTTTATGATGACGTAATTTAAGTTTTGACAGATGAATTTCATCTTTTTTTAATAGGTTATATGTATGTCCTACATCATACATTTCAAGCGTCTCTAAGAGGTCATCTTTTTTATGTACTTTAATTTCATAATGATACTTAACATGAAATAAATGAGGAATCATCAGTTCTACAGCTTGTTGGTACAACATGTGATTTTGCTTGACTAATTCGTGTATGCCGTTTAACTCATATTGACTTAATACTGGTAATCCTGAATCGATTTCAAGAATGTCTTTGGTTGCATCTGTTGAAGATTCTTTTAGATTTAAAACGATACCAGTACGACTTTGATGAGAAAAAGGCACCCATACGCGCATCCCAATTTCAAGAATGTCAGTAAGATGTTCTGGTATGAAATAATCATAAAGTTGGTTGACATCATGATGTTTAATGTCAATGATGACTTCAGCAATCATAAAACCTCGTATTAATTATAACAAAAAAGTAACTTGCGTTACTTAATTGTTTTTAAAAGCTGATCAATATGATTCCCATAAGCAAGCGCTTCGTCGTATTTAAATAACAACTCAGGGATTTTTCTAATGTTTCTAATTTTTTCAGCAAGTCTTTTTCTTATTTTAGATGTGTTTTTTTCGAGCAGTTGTTGCGCTTTTTGAATGACGTCTTGGTCATCAGATAAAATTGTATAAAATATAGATGCATATGAAAGGTCTTTAGTAACTTTAACTTCGGTCAAATTAACATAACCAACTTGGCTATTTTTAACTTCTTCATTGACAATATTTGCAAGTTCTCTTTGGATCAAACTTGCAAGTCTTTCGAGAGAAATAGACATTATGCCACCTCCATCTCTTTCATTTTAGAGGCTTCAACGATATCGCCTACTTTAAGATCATTAAAGTTTTCAATTGAAAGACCACATTCGAAACCTTGACGTACTTCTTTAGCATCATCTTTGAAACGTTTGAGAGATGCAAGTTTTCCTTCATAAACGACAATACCATCGCGTAATACACGTACGAGTGAATCACGTACAATCGATCCATCAGTCACAATACATCCTGCAATTGTTCCAATTTTAGACACTTTAAACGTTTCTCTAATTTCTGCTTGTCCAATCACAATTTCTTCAAATTTAGGTGCAAGCATGCCTTTAAGTGCAGCTTCAATATCTTCTTGAATACGATAAATAATAGAATATAATCTGATTTCGACACCTTGTGTATCTGCGAGTGCTTTAACAGAAGCTGTCGGTCTAACATTAAACCCAATTAATATGGATTTAGTCGCAGATGCTAGCGTAACATCACTTTCTGATATCGCACCAACTTCACCACGTAACACATTGACATGGAAACCTTCAACATCAATTTTTTCTAATAAACCTTTAAGGGCTTCAATAGAACCATTCACATCACCTTTGATGATCAGATTAAGTTCTTTTTCAGAAGATTCAATATCTCCCATCAGTGATTCAAGGGAAGTCTTCGAACGTTTTTTAAGTTCTTTTTCACGGTCTCTTGATTGACGTTCTTCAGCAATTTGACGCGTCATTTTTTCATCATCAAATGCTTTAAAAATGTCGCCTGCTTTAGGGACTTCATTTAAGCCAGTAATCTCAATTGGCATTGCTGGTAGCGCTTCTTTATAACGATTTTTCAAGTCATCTTCCATCGTTCTTACTTTACCATATGTATTGCCACATGCTAAATAATCGCCGACTCGTAGCGTCCCTGATTCAACGATCAATGTTGCGACTGAACCACGACCTTTATCAAGACGCGCTTCGATGACAGTTCCTTGTGCAAATCGTTTTGGATTTGCTTTCAACTCTTCTACTTCACTTACCAAAATAATAAGTTCAAGCAAAGCATCAATACCTTCATTTTTTAAAGCAGAGATTTTAACATATGGTGTTTGTCCACCCCATTCTTCTGGCGTTAATCCTCTTTCGGAAAGTGATGTCATGACTTTGTCTGGATTAGCTTGAGGACGATCCATTTTGTTGACAGCAACAATAATTGGGACATTGGCAGCTTTTGCATGATCAATCGCTTCAACAGTTTGAGGCATGACACCATCATCTGCAGCGACAACAATAATCACAATATCGGTGACTTTCGCACCACGTGCGCGCATTTCAGTGAATGCAGCATGTCCAGGTGTATCAATAAAAGTAACTTTTTCACCTTTGTAATCAACTTGATATGCACCAATATGTTGTGTGATGCCACCTGCTTCAGATTGGGCAACTCGTGATTTTCTTATCGTATCTAATAATGTTGTTTTCCCGTGATCAACATGTCCCATAATGGTCACAATTGGTGGACGTTTCACGAGATCTTTAGGATCATCATTTGTTTCCATTTCATCAAAACGTGTCACATCTGTGATCACTTCATCAATGACTTCAAAACCTTCTTCTAACGCGATAAGTTCAACTGTATCGCGGTCGATGACTTGATTCACAGACGTCATCATCCCCATCAGCATAAGTTTTTTGATAATGACAGCACTCGATACATCCATTGCCTTTGCAACTTCTGATACATTCATCCCATCTTTATAAGACAGTATTTGTGGTCCTGCTGGTTTCACTTTTTTTGGCGCATGTTGTACTGGTTTATGATGTGCAACTGGTTTTTTCTTAATATGTTTAGGTTGTTTAGGCATATGTTCACTTCCTTTTTCTTTTAGATGATGATGTTTTTAAATCCTTCGTCAAGTATCGCAATCACTTTGATTTGACCTTTGCCTATGGGTTGCGATAATTGTTCTGATGTAAAAGTATCCATCACGTCTATGCCATAGTAAGACGCTTTGTCTCTAATTTTTTTTTGTGTGTTTTCTGATGCGTCACTTGCGAGTAAAATGATGACTGCTTTTTTTTGACGCATTTTTTCGATTGATAAATCTGTTCCAATCGCAATTTTTTTAGCTTTGTATGCAAGTCCAAGATTATTAATCATGACATCTTTCCTCTAGTAACACGTAAAATTCAGTCGGAATATTTGTGTCAAAATGACGAGAAATTATTTTTTTTTGTTGCGCTTTTTTAATCACGTCAATGTCTTTTTTAATATAAGCGCCACGACCATTCATTTTTCCTGTTGGGTCAAAAATAATGGTGTCATCTTTTGTTTTAACAACTCTTAAAAGTTGTGCTTTCGGTAATTTTTCTCTTGTGACTAAACATGTTCTAAGTGGTGTATGTTTCA
Source organism: Acholeplasmataceae bacterium (assembly GCA_965657915.1). Lineage (GTDB taxonomy): Bacteria > Bacillota_I > Bacilli_A > Acholeplasmatales > Acholeplasmataceae > UBA8290. The sequence goes on from CBFHPN010000001.1 coordinate 190,211, forward strand.
TGTGACACCTCCTTAATATAAAATACCTTCCATTGCAGCATTTTGTTCTGATTTAATATCAATTGACCAGCCACAAGCTTGAACTGCGAGTTTCACATTTTGTCCTAATTTACCAATCGCAAGTGATAATTGATCATCAGGTACGATTGCAAGAGCTGTTTTATCTTTTGGATTAATGTTTGTAACAGCAACAACTTCTGCTGGTTGAAGTGCATTTGCAATAAGTTCATGCTCGTTATCTGACCATCTAAATAAGTCAATTTTTTCATCACTTAATGCACGAACGATTTCTTTAATACGTGCACCACCTTCACCAACACAAGCACCAATCGGATCAACTTTAGGATCATTTGATTTCAATCCAATTTTAGCGCGATCACCTGGTTCTCTACTAATTCCCATGATTTCAATAATCCCTTCTTTAATTTCTGGGATTAAGTTTTCTAGAAGTTTGATAATGAGATTACTGTGTGTTCTAGAAACGAAAACTTTTGGCCATTTGCCTTTCATTTCTACTTCTGAAACATAAACTTTCACGTAATCCCCAGCATGAAATTTATCTTTAGGTAATGTTTCTTTCTTGGGCAATAATGTTGTAAGATCACGACCAATATCTAAACGATAAAAGTCATCTTTCACATCAATAACACGACATGATAAGACATTGCCTTCCATTGCTTTAAAGTAGTTGAATAAGTTTTCTTTTTGCATGGTGATTAAAGCTTCATTTAGTCTGCTTTTAAAGTCGCGAACTGCAAAATGTCCAAAGTCTTGTGGTGAGACTTTTGTTTCGATGATGTCACCAACTTTTGCAGTCTTTTTGAGTTCTTTTGCGTCTTCAACTAATAATTGAGTGTAATTTTTTTCATTATCTAGTGAATATTCTTCAACAACAAGTTGTTGTGTATATAAAAGAAGCTCATTCTTTTCTTCTTTGAGTTCGACACGACATGATCTCACATCAAATGCTTTCTTACAACCTGCAATGAGTCCTTGTACAAAAGCTTCTTTGACTTGTTCTACGGTAAGTGCTTTTTCTTCTGCAACAAGGTCGATGTTTTTAAAAAATTCTTTACTTATCATTTTTTTCTCCTAAAATTTTACCGCACGACGTGCAGATGATATGGATGTTACTGGGATTGTCTTTATTATTTTTTTTGTTTTTTCTAAGTAGCTAATTGTAATGGCTTCATTTGTATATGATTCTAATGTGCCGTATCCTTTGTAATGATCAGAGACAAGATACATATATTTTCCAATGGCTTTTTGATAATCTTTTTCACTTTTAAGTGGTCTTTCAATACCAACTGATGATACTTCAATCATATAATGGTCTGGAAGAATGTCATCATCAAGCGTTAGTATTTCTTGATGAAATGCTTCTAATGCATCTGTTGAAATTGGACCATCATCATTATCAACTAAAATTTCTATCCCTTGTTGTCCAAACATCATCGTTTGATTGATTTCATATAATATAAAAGGATGTTTTTTGATCAATAGGTCAATTGATTCTTTTAATTTTTCAAGCATAGGGATCCTCTCAATAAAATTGAGTGGAAACTAAATCCCACTCATGAAGTACTTTTATTATAGCATAAACGCTTTTCAAAGACAATATAAAGATGATTTACTTATTTTGTTGCGAATGACTTGCATGTATTGAATTGTATGTTATAATTTTATTGCAAACAATTCGCAATAAAAGGGAGCAAGAATCATATGAAAAAAACGTTTATACTTTTGACATTATCATTTACAGCTTTTATTTTAGGAGGCTGCCAAGAGACAGAAACTTATGATGTTATAACGACGCTTTTCCCTCAATATGACATGGCAACACACATTGCTGGTGATGATTTAACCGTTCATAATATCCTACCTTTTGGTACAAGTCCACATACATTTGAAATCACTTCTAAAGATCGCCAAATGATTGAAACATCATCTTTATTTATATATACTTCTGATACATTGGAAAACTGGGTAACCGATATAACGTTCACAAGCACATTATCTCTAAATTTAGAATTAGAACTTAATATAGACCATGATCATCATGATGATCACGAAGAAGATCATGATGACCATGATGACCACGAAGAAGTCCTTGATTTACATTATTGGACGAATCCAGACACAATGAAACATATGGTGGATTTAATTTTAAATCATATGATTGAAGTTAAACCTGAGTTAGCATCGACTTTTACACAACGTGCAGAATCTTATAAGACACAATTAAACGGATACATTGAGGACCTACATTTATTTTTGGAAATGTATGCCAGTGATGATGTTCATCTGTATATTGCTGGTCACAATGCAATGGCTGATTTTGGGGAATATTTCAATATAGAAATTGTCTCTTTATTTCCAGATTTTATTCCTGATGCAGAATTATCCTCATTAGAACTTTCAACTTTTATCTCGACATTAAATGAACATCAGGTTAAAGCATTTTTCATTGAGCCTTTATTCGATAGTGAACCACTTGCTGCTCAAACCATTAAAGATACTTTAGAAGCTCAAAATCAACCTACTTCTTTTTATGAACTACACCAATTTCATAATATCAGCGCAAATGACTTTGAGAACAATCTTTCATTATTTGATATTTTTCAAAAAAATATTGAAAATATTAAATTGGTGGTAGAATTAAATTATGGTACACGTTAAAGATATCAATATGTTTTTTGGACAATATCATGCATTAAAGAATATCACTTTTAATTTAAATAAAGGTGATTTTTTGCATATTGTTGGACCTAACGGAAGTGGAAAATCAACGCTTATAAAAATTCTTGTTGGTTTGTTGCAACCTCAATCTGGAGAGATCGCTTTAAATACATCAATTCTCGGATATCTTCCTCAAACATTCAATGTTTCTGATCATGTTCCAATGAGTGTTTATGAAGTCTTAAAAAATATCACAAAAAATGAAACTGACATTGATGGTTGGTTGCATATGATGGAGATGACAGATTATAAATATGAAGCAATGCAGCATTTATCTGGTGGACAAAAACAACGCATTTTTTTGGTGCGTGCACTCCTTCAAAATCCTGAAATCTTAATTTTAGATGAACCAACAAGTGCGCTAGATCCACATTTTAGAGAAACATTTCTTCATTTATTACACCATCTACAACGTACACACAAGATGACGATTATTCATGTCACACATGATTTAACCGATGTCGTGAAGTCAAACTGCAAAGTGTTATATATTGATCAAGACATACGTTTTTTTGGAGACTATAAAGATTTTCAAAACTTTTCTCACGAAGGACACCATCATGGGTGATTTTCTACAATTTGCATTTTTACAACAAGCACTTCTTATTGGTGTGATATTGTCGATATCTGCTGCGCTATTAAGTCCTTTTTTAGTGCTTAATCAACAAGGTATGATTGCACATGGGTTGTCTCATGTAAGTTTTACAGGATTTGTATTAGGACTCTTATTTTTAGATCAACCCTTATGGATTGCTGTTCCCTTTGTTGTGTCATCAAGTATTCTCATTCAGTATTTAACAACAAAAGTAAAACTTCAAGGAGATGTTTCGATTGGAATCGTGACATCGATTGCATTTGCAATAGGTCTCATCTTAATCAAAACAAGTTCAAGTTTTAATGTTTCTGTTGAATCGTTACTTGTTGGAAATATTTTCACATTACGAGCTGGTGATTTATTTTTAAGTTTTGTCATTCTTTTAAGTGTGATCATATTTATTTGGCGTTACTATCAAAAATTGTTTTTAATGACGTATGATCAAAATTATGCGGTATTTTTAAAAGTAAATGTTACGTTCATTCGATATTTACTTGCCATCTTTACATCTTTATTTATTGTGATTGGTGTAAGATCGATAGGCGTGTTACTCATTACCTCTCTTATTATATTTCCTGCAGCGATTGCATCTAAAATCTCTACGACTTTTAAACACACTTTTTTATTAGGAATCATGATTGCAGTAATCTCTTCGTTATTCGGCATACTATTCGCGCATCCTCTTGATATTCCTGCAAGTGCATCCATCGTCATGATGTATACGCTGTTATTTATCATCAGTTTTTTTATCAAAAAAGGAGGACAAACATCATGAGAATGACGTCTCAGAGAAAAAAAATACTCGATGTTTTAAATCAAGCAACGCTTCCGCTTACTTGTGATGATATCTATCTTCAAATTGATGATGAAAAATTAAATTTGTCAACGGTTTATCGTTCGCTTGAACGTTTTTATATTGATCAACATGTTTTTAAAACAATCATCAATCAAAAACAATATTATTATCTTGGTCATCACCATCACTTTTTAGTATGTTTAGGGTGTGAAAAGATGATTCCAGTTGGTTGCCATATTGAAGGCAAAGAAAAAGCCATCGGCGAACCGTATGGCTTTCAAGTCACACACCATGATATGACATTATATGGCTATTGTAACCATTGTCAAACCCATTAACCGAATCGTCTAGGGTCTTCATTTAATACATCAAGTGCCTCAATATCTTTTTGATCTAACGTGAAATTTAAGTCCGCATTTTCAAGCATGCGGGCTTTTTTTGTTGATTTAGGAAGCGGTAATGTTCCATGTTCTAACGTATAACGAATTAAAATTTGAGCAGGCGTTTTATCATATTTTTCAGCAAGTGTTAAAACAAGTGGGGTATTTAAAGCATGACCAATGGCAAGTGGAGAATATGCTTCAACTAATATATGATGTTCTTTACAAAACGCAATGGTCTCTTTTTGTTTTTGATAATGACCTGCGAAAAAAGCAATTTGATTCACATGTGGAACGAATCCCGTGCGTTGAATTAAATCTTTAAGGTCATCGACATTAAAATTCGATACACCAATCGCACGAATTTTTTTTGCTTGAAATAACTCGATCATTTTTTTCCATGCTTCTGCATTGCCAGCTTTGCAATCTTGACCAATATTAGACCATGGCCATGGCGCATGAATTAAAAATAAATCTAAATAAGACATCTCTAAACGTTTTAGTGATTCGTGAAAATACGTCTCTGTTTCATTGTAATCTTTGATATGTGATGGTAACTTAGAGGTAACAAAAAGATTTTTTCTGTCTATTTTTGAGTCTTTAATTGCTTGACCAACACTGATTTCATTTTCATATACATACGCTGTATCGATATGAATATACCCGACTTCAAGTGCATCTTTAACCGCTTGATACGCGATATCACCATTAGGGACTTGCCATGTACCAAATCCAACTTTTGGAATATGAACACCATTGCTTAATACAAATGTTTCTTTTAACATAATTTCCTCCTTATTTCATCATTTTATAAATCATGAACCCTGTAACGCTTGCAATTAAAAATAAAATCATGCCTACATAAAGATTTAGAAATGCATAGGATGTTGACATTAAAATCGTTCTTGAGATGTATAACCCGATATACACATATAAACTATACTCAAATATTGTTTTTTCTTTAGGCGTCATGAGTTTTGGTTGATTGGATGCTTTTTGATAGGTTTTATACATCATAATCGATAATATAAATGCAATAAAAAATACAATGGCTTGAATCAATCCTTGATCTTCAAATAAAGCAATACATATCGTGTATACACCCAGTAAACTAAGCATTATATGTGCATAAAGTCTTAATAATAAATACTTATATGGAATATTCATCTGAACTCCTTTATGTTATAATGATGTTGAGGTAAATTCTATGAGAAAAGCAATGTATCCTGGAACATTTGATCCCATTACGAAAGGTCATGTTGATGTCATTGAGCGTGCAGCAAATTTAGTCGATACACTTTATGTTGTTGTCGCAGATAATATGCACAAACAACAATCATTTAGTGTTGAAACGCGCATGGATTTTGTAAAACGTGCAACCCTTCATATCCCGAATATCATCATCACTTCAACGAATGATCTTGTTGTGAGATACGCTCAAGAACATGATATTCAATTACTCGTCCGTGGTTTACGAAATATTCAAGATTATGAAAATGAATATGCACTCTATCAATACAATAGAAATATTAATCCCAACATAGAAACAGTCATCTTATTCCCATCTTCAAGAAATCATTTTGTATCGTCATCTTCTATCAAAGAGCTTATCTTTCATGGTGCAGATATCGAGTTATATATTCCTAAAGACATCATTGGTGATGTCAAAAAAGGAATATTAAACCACAAGTAATTTTTCTTTAATAAAAAAATCAAATAATAAATCGTCTTTAATATGGGGTGCAATGAGTTGTGCCTCATTTTTTAATGCATCGAATCTAGAGTTATCCATTGCAATACCGATATCAGCAAGTTGGATCATGGAAACATCATTTAATCCATCCCCAACAGTAATCATCATATCATACGGGTCAAGTGCTCTTAAATACTGAATGCCCGCTGCTTTATGAACGTGTGGATATATAAAGTCTGCACCACCGATGTGCCATGGGAAACAGTGGAATTTTGTAAGTTGATTTGAAATATTTTTAATGTCATCATCTGAATCCGCGAAAATCCAAAGTTGATAAATGGAGGATGTTTCGTGAAAATTGCTTTTCACAACTGGATGAATACCTCTTAGCGTCTTCATCGCATGATCAACGCGGGCATCTTCGTATAAAATAGCATCTTCAACTTCACTCACCATACCGATATTGACATTCGTATCTTTTAAAATTTCCAATACAAAATCAATATCTTCTTTTGAAATAGGCGTATCATGTACAAGTTTCCCATTGATATAGAGCATTGCACCATTAATTAAAACCATATGATCAAATAAAGGTAAGATGTCTTTAACGATTTTAAGTTTTTCTAAGCTTCTTCCTGTCGCAAGTCCAAGTATTGTATTGGGTTGTTTTCTAAGGGCATACAAAAGTTTTAATGTATTCGGTAAAATACGTCCTTCATCATTAAAAAACAAAGTATTATCTAAATCAAAATAGTAAGCTTTTTTCATGTTTTCCTCACACTTATTATAACATATGAGCGTGAAAGGTATCATTTATTGAAAAAATGTTATACAATAAGATTAACGAAAAACGATTCGGAGGAAATATATGAGTCAAGACTTGCTTAAATCAAGCGAGATAGGTTTTTTTGCTTTAGGTGGATTAGGTGAAGTTGGGAAAAATATGTACGTTTATGAGATTGAAAAACAACTTTTTGTTGTTGACTCAGGTATTTTATTTCCCGACGAACATTTATTAGGAATTGATTATGTGATCCCTGATTTTACATACTTAGAACAAAACCAAGATCGTATTGTTGGTCTTTTTATCACGCACGGTCATGAAGATCACATTGGTAGTATCCCTTATTTATTAAAACAAGTAAAAATTCCAAAAATATTTGCAGCTGGTATCGCAGTTGACTTCATAGAACACAAACTTAATGAACACAACTTAACCACAGTTCCACCGATTGAAGAATTCAAAAGTTATTATAAATATACGTTTAAAAATACAGTGGTATCTTTCATACGCCTCACACATTCTATTCCAGATATGTTTGGAATTGTCTTTAGAACACCTGTTGGTATTGTATTTCATACCGGAGATTTTAAGGTAGACTTCACCCCTGTTGGTCCACCCGCTGAGTTTCATAAACTTACGCAAATTGGACAAGAAGGTGTTTTGTTATTGTGTAGTGATTCCACCAACGCAGAAAGAGATGATGTCATTCAATCAGAAAGTGTTGTTGGAGAATCTATTAATGAATTATTTGCAAATATTACCGGACGTATTATTATTGCAACATTTGCTTCAAACGTCTATCGCATTCAACAAATCATTGAATCCGCGATTAAAAATCATCGAAAAATTGCAGTCTTTGGACGTTCGATGGAACGGGTCATTGAGATTGGAATTCAAAGTGGCTATATCAAAGTACCAAAAGATGCCATCATTAAACCAGAACATGTTTCAAGAATGAAAGCGTCTGAAATTGTCATCTTAGTTACAGGATCACAAGGAGAACCACTTGCTGCACTTACTAGAATTGCGACGAATAATCATCGTTTCATTCAAGCCATGGCAGGAGATACAGTCGTATTTTCTTCTTCTCCGATTCCAGGTAATTCTGAATCAATCAATAAAACCATCGATAAGTTGTACCGTTTAAATGTAAATGTAATCACGCACGGTCCAATCGCAGATACCCATACTTCTGGTCATGGTAATCGTAGTGATTTAAAGATGATGTTATCATTATTAAAACCTAAAATGTTTATTCCAGTTCACGGAGAACATCGCATGCAAAGACATCATCAAGATTTGGCGATGCAATGTGGTGTTGATAAGAAAAATATTTTGATTTTAGATAATGGAGATGTTGCAGCGATTTCAAAAGATTCAATCAACCATGTAGGAACGGTTCAATCTGGTGAAGTTTATATTGATGGTACAGGTATTGGTGATATTGGGTCTCAAGTCATCAAAGAAAGAAAAGTTTTATCTGAAGAGGGATTATTCTCAATCATCATTACGTATCATTCACTGACGAAAAAATTATTAAATAAACCTACCATCATTTCGCGTGGTTTCATCTACATGAAAGGTAATGAAGCAATCACGTCAAGTTTATCAAATGAAGTCGAAACGCTTGTAAAACAAGAACTTAATAAAAAAATGATCAACCCACAAACAATTAAGCAAGTAGTCATTGATCATTTATCGCAAGCCATTCATAAATTAACGTTAAGAAAACCTTTAATCATTCCAATCTTAGTCGATTTAAACCAACAAAGCTAATGTTTTGTTGGTTTTTTTAATGAGTGATTCATCCACCTTAAATACTTCTCCTAACATCGCGCCAATCAGCATTCCTCTATCTGAGGATGCCCCACCAATACGCGTATTCATCGCGAGTCCTTCTTCAAAACTATTAGAATGATACACAACATGGAAAATGACTGGTACTGCATGGTCAATGTGACATGCTGTCCCTGCATATGTTGCAATATATTTTTTAGTATCTGTCATTTTAATTGCTTGAAGAAATGTGTCTTTTTTGTCGAGTGGCATAAATTCAATGATATCTTCAATCACTTGACGATGCGACATGTTTTTTGAACGTTTAAAAAATGTGTCTAACATATTAAAATATAATAAATAATCCGGATGTGTCCCAAAAACATGCGTGAATTTAAGCGCACGCGTTGTCGTTAAACCAACTTGATGACAGACTAAATAGGGAACAAATCCAACAAGTTGATCATCATCAAATGGTCTTGAAAAGAAACTTGGGGTTTTTTCCATCTGAACACGATCTTCAATCAGTTTCCGACCATATGCTTCGATATAGCCCTGATATGAGGACCCTTCTTTGATATTTGCATAAAGTAAATCATCGTATTGATCAAAAGGATATTGTGGATTTGCTCGTAATGTTTGATATAACCAAACAGCAATCATACCTTGAAATGAGACATCACCAATATCAGCAAGCGGATAAGCAAAATAAGCTTTTTTTGATTGATCATATATGTGTTGATCAGGTTTTAAAAACGTGAGTGTTTGTTTTTTTGATAATCTTTCTAAAAATGGCATATCATAAATCCAATTGAGTCCTAATGAAGCTGCATTTCCTATGAGTGCGTTTCTTAATACGTGTTCCATAAATACCTCCTGTGTGCATGCATGAGTTTCATGAATGCCTGTGTAATTTTTAACGTCATTTTTGCATCGTCTAATGCATCATGTGCTTGTGAAATATCTTCTTTGTAATACATCAAAAATGCTTTAAGAAGTCCTAAATCATCTTTTAAATGATAATAATCTTTGTGAAGTTTTAACATATCAACAAAATCTTGTGTATCAAGAATCGGTTGTTTTTTATGTATTTTAAAAGAATCTTTTAGGACTTGTATATCATTTTTACCCCAAACAACCCATTTTGGTTGATATGTTTTTTTAATGTATGCAAGTGTCTCATACAATAAGTCATACGGCATCGCTTGTTTATTGTAGGTTTCTTGATCAAGTTTTAGGAATTTTTTTGTGCGTTCACTCAGTGGTTTTTTATGATGATCATAGATATAATGCATGGACTGGTAAAGTGGGTTGAATGCTTGATCGGTGACAATGAGTCCAAATTGAATAATTTCAGATTGGAAAAAGCCTTTATGCTGATAGCCAGGCATGCTCATTTCAAAATCGATAAAAACAAAGTGCTTGATATGTGACATAAAGTCTTGCATATCAAGTCTGAGCATGTCTAAATCATATAATATGCGGTATGGTTTTAATGAAATGACTTGCTTGAATGTCTTAATTTTAAATCGGTATGGCGTCACTTTTTTAACATCCACATCGATTAAAAAGCCCTTTTGCAAAATCGGTAAAAAAATGGTCGCGATTTTGTGACTTAAGATAAGTTTGATTAATCTTTTTTGATGCTTAATATAAATGATTCTTTTGTCATCATCAACAGAATAAATTATGACTCTCATGCGTGTTCCTTAATTTTTTTGATAAGTCCTTCTGGTATGCCAGATTGTTTTAAAGCGTCGTCAGATGCTTCTTGTATACGTTCAAATGTTCCAAATTGCTGAATGAGTCTTGCTTTTCTTTTAGGTCCAATACCTTCTATGTCATCGAGTTTAGATGCATAAGCAAGTTTATCTCTTGTTTTTCTATGAAAAGTAATGGCAAATCGGTGAACTTCCTCAGATAACTTAATCAGAAATTTAAATAAAACATCATTAGGTTTTAATATCTTTGTTTGTCCCAAAAAAACAAGGCCTTCTAATTGATGTCGTTTATTTTTCTTTAGGCCACATATCGGAATTTCTAATCCAAGCTCAGCAATCACTTCTTCGGCTGCGTGGACTTGTCCAAGTCCACCATCCACAAGAATGACATCAGGGAAAACACCAGACTCAACCATAAGTTTTTGATACCGTCTATATGTCACTTCTCTCATGGCTTGATAGTCATCATTCGTTGTTGTTTTTAAATGGTATTTACGATAAGACTTTTTTTCGAAATTTTTAGTATCATAAACAATCACTGCTGATATTGGTGCGGTGCCAAAGAGTTGTGCATTATCAAACACATCAATTCTTGTAATATCTTTAGTTAAGGTTTGAGATAGTTTTTGAAGACCTAAATGTTTTTGATCATCTTGATGACGGTTAAGCATAAAATGATGTTCTAAGCTTTGAACTGCATTTTTATGTGCTAGCAACGTCAATTTATGTTTATCACCTTTTTGAGGAAACATTACTTTTGAGCCATAAAGATCTTCTATTTGTGTGTGCGTCATCGAAACATGACAACATAATTCATCAGGAACATCTGTTTCGTATAATTGATTTAAATAACTTAAAATCGTTTCATTGGGATCTAACGTATAATTGAAAACTGTTTGAATATGATCAATGAGTTTACCGTCTCTTAATTTAAAGATTTCGATTGCACAGTCTGTATCATTTGAGGCATATGCAATGACATCACGGTTTAATCCATCGTTTAAATTGATCAATTGTTTTTCTGTTGTATGTTCGATGTGATGAATCATGTCTCTGTATTCTGCTGCTTTTTCAAATAACATTTTTTCTGATGCTTCGACCATGTTTTCTTGAAGTTTTTTTAAAACCTCTTTTGTATCTCCTTTTAAAAAATTAATAATTTGAGCAACATAATGATCATAATTAACATCTTTAAATACACAAGGTGCTAAGCACTGACCGATATGAAAATATAAGCATGTTTTATTAGGCAATGACTCACATTTTCTAAGTGGATATAATTGATTGAGTAACCTGACGGTTTCTCTCGCAGCATACACATTAGGATAGGGTCCAAAAATACGACTATTGGATTGTTTTTGTCTTACAATCTGAAGCTTTGGATACTTTTCATCTGTAAGTTCAATATATGGATAAGTTTTATCATCCATTAATCGGATGTTATATCTAGGGCTATATTGTTTAATCAAATTGAGTTCTAAAATCAATGATTCATGTTCCGTTCGAGTCACAATATACGAAAAATCGTGTATTTCTGACACGAGTTTTGTTGTTTTTTCGTTATGTGCACCAACAAAGTATGACCGCACACGATTTTTTAAATTTTTAGCTTTTCCAACATATATGACTTGCTGAGATGCGTTTTTCATTAAATAGCATCCTGGTAAATCAGGTAATAATGTTAGCTGTTTTTTGATAGAATTCACAACGTTATTTTACCATATTAAGGTGTAAACGTTGAAACATCAACAATATCGATTATAATTAAGGTATAAAATGAAAAAGAGTATCGAAATGAAAAAAATATTCACATCCTTGATGATCTTAATAGTTTTCCTCATACTAAGTGCATGTCAGGAAACTGAAGTGAATCCTTTTGAATTGGATATCGATTTTTATGCTCAAGAACGTATGCTCATGAACCTTACTGATAATGAAAAAAGAGCGATTTTTCAAGATGCTGTTTTTTATGATGTCGCCATTTCATATGAATCTCAATTCTTAAGTCTACAATCTAATGATACCCTTGATGATCCCTTAGACTTAAGATTTTCAAACATCATCACCCGCAATAATGTGGATACCCTAGATTTTCGATCATTTGAAGAAATTGATTTGAATACCGTTGGTTATGAACAACTCATTGATACAGGTGGTTTATCAGGAAGATTGAAACTCTTTTTACAACTTTTTGATGATTTTACGGATACATATTTTACTTCAAAAATAGAATTATCTAACCCACCTTTTAGACTAACTGCTGAAGAAAACCAAGTCATGACAACGTCTGAAGCAACATTTGAATTACCAGTGCTACTCGATTTTTCAATCGATATCACCCCTGAAACACTCATCGGTTTCATTGATCCTCAAATCACATTACTACAAGTCCATGAAATGCAATATGGTCATTACTTAACGGTTCCAATCACGATTGATAATATTATTCAAGATGTATCTATTGATGCTCAAATTGAACTTATGGTCGTAGAGGGTTTTATCATTTATGCAACCATCCAATCCGAATTAGCATCTTTAATCATTCCAGTGAACGGACTCATTGAAAATACTGAAGCATTAGATGTTTCTGTAACCATTGATATCTTACTCGATTTTCTTTATACAAAAGATAATCTCCTTCTACCTAATGCAACAGAATTAAGTACCTATGAACGCGTAGACGCCTTTAGTTTACCTGATGTTACCTCGATTTTTGGTTAAGATCATCCTTTAATAAAATAAAAAGCGCATACGCGCTTTTTATTTTATTCGAATTCTATCGTGACGCGTCCTGCAATAATTTCTTCTAATGCAACACCGATACTTTTTTCAGAAATTGAATCTTCTACTTCTAAATTTGCTTCCTCTAATAGTCTTGCAACTTTTGAAGCAGCATAAACAAGTTTATACTTGGATGGAATTTTATCCAACAATGCATCAATGGATGGATATCTTAATCCGTCTTTATTACTCATAAATCTCCTTCTATTAACGATTTGTATTTGTAAATCGTTCTTTCTGTTTTAGCGTGCTCTGCACGGATAATTGCTAAAATTCTGTCTGCTGCATTATATACATCATCATTGACAACAATATAATCATATTTGTGAGCAACTTGGAATTCTTTTTCTGCTTTTTCTAATCGAGAGTTAATGGTTTGATCATCTTCAGTACCACGAGAGATCAATCGATCTTTTAATGCTTTTTTTGATGGCGGTACTAAGAAAATAAAAACAGCATCTTTGACTTGATTACGAACCTTAAGTGCGCCTTGAACTTCTATTTCTAGGACGACTTCATGTCCTGAATCAAGTTGTTGTTCCACTTTATCTCTTGGTGTCCCGTAGTAATTTCCAAAAAATTCTTCGTACTCTAAAAATCCATTTTCAGAAATACGTTTTTCAAAATCTTCTTTGGATACAAAGTAATAATCAACGCCATCTACTTCACCTTCACGCATTGGTCGTGTCGTCATCGAGACTGAATACGTTAGATCATGATCTTCCATGTCAAACAGTGCTTTTCTTACGGTGCCTTTACCAACACCTGATGGTCCTGACAATACAATGAGTAAGCCGCGTTCATTTAATTTCATGCCTTGCTCCCTTGCTTATCTAAATGTTATTATATATGATAATATAGATTGTGTAAAGTATTTTCATGAAAGGTTTTCAAGATGTCTTTTGACGGTCTGATGATGCATCATCTTATCCATGAATATAAACACGTCCTTTTGTCACATCGTGTAGAAAAAATCATGTTTTTAAAAGATGATGTTTTTGTCTTTGAACTCTATTTTCAAAAAGAAAAAAAACTTTTTTATATTGACATGCATGCAAATGATAATAGAATGTATTATAAGCCTTACCAAGAGATTAAAGCTGATGATCATCCGACACTATCAATGCTTAAGAAAACATTGATACGAAGTCAAATTAAAGATGTTAAACAATACCAATCCGATCGTGTTGCAATCATCACATTTGAAAAATATGATGCATTCGATGGCATGATGTCTTATGACCTTATTATTGAAATGATGGGAAAACATGCCAATATGATTTTAACAAAAGATCACATCATTTTAGAGGCATACAAAAAGATGGTAAGTGAAACAGGACGCAGTATTTCGTATCATTTACCTTTTACTTTTTTTCCTTCTACTAAAACGCCATTATCTTCTTTTGATGGTGCAGATATTTATCATGAAAATTTAGTATCTAAATATGAAGGAATGAGTAAAGATTTGTCCATTAAAATTATGAAAGATACCATCAAACCTTTTGACATTCCTCTAAAACCATCCATCAAAGGAAACAAACGTTTTTGTTTTGAAGTAGATGACAGTAACATCTTTGATACCGTTAATGAGATGATGCAACAAGAACAGCAACCTGTTTTTTCTGATGCCTTATTGACGCAACTCATTAAAAAAAGAAAGACAAAACTTCCTAAGTTAATTGAAGATCTCTCTTATCATCAAACACATTTGAATGACTACTTGATTGCTGAAACACTCTATACTTATGAAAATCCAAAAGCATATGTTGATCGCGTTGACAATATCATGTTAGATCGTGATATAAGTGTTCATGACCATGCACAAAATTATTTGAATACGTACAACAAAGCAAAACGCGCAATACCGCACTTAGAAAAACAAATCGAAGACACAACTTTAGAAATACATTTTTTAAATCAACTTGTATATGATTTAAAAGAACACAATATAGTTTATGAAGATATTTTAAATTTATTATATGATCAAAAATATATTTCTAAAAAACCATCTACAAAGAAATTAAAACCTAAAAAATATCTTGAAATGGATATCGAAGGACATCCCATTTATATTGGAAAAAATGCAACAATCAATGCGTTTGTGACTCACGAATTATCACGTCCAAATGATTATTTTATGCATGTTAAAGATGCTCCAGGTAGTCACGTTATATGTCGTGCACCTCTTAAAAGTAAAGCATTTGATGTTGCATTAAAATATGCAGCGTATTTCTCTACACTTAAACATGCTTCTAAGGTCGAAGTCATGGTTGCCTTAAAAAAAGATGTAAGAAAAATTCCAGGTGTTCATGGATCAATGGTTTCAATTAAAACGTATCATTCTTATATGGTTGAACTTGATGATGAGTTTGTTAAGTTGTGTGAATCCTTGTAAAAACTTTGAATTAAAACGCTTAATCGTTTAAAATATAAAAGTAGATTAAATAGGAGGCAATAATTATGGCTTATACATTACCAGCTTTACCTTATGCATTTGATGCTTTAGAACCTTTTATCGATGCAAAAACAATGGAAATCCATTATACGAAACATCATCAAGGTTATGTCAATAACTTAAATGCTGCGCTTGAAAAAGAACCATCTGTAACTGCTGATTTAGAAACATTATTAAAAGATTTAGACGCATTACCAGAATCGATTCGTGGTGCAGTTAGAAACAATGGTGGTGGACATTTTAATCATTCATTTTTCTGGCCACAATTAAAAGTCAATCATCAAGAAGGACCTCATGGCAATTTTTTAAATGCAATGAATGATACTTTTGGAAATTTTCAAGGATTTAAAGATGCCTTTGCGAAAGCCGCAGCAACGCGATTTGGATCAGGTTGGGCATGGCTTATCAAAAATAATCAAGGTGCTTTAGAAGTTGTATCAACACCAAATCAAGATACACCTTTAACATTAGGAACGCCTTTACTTGGACTTGACGTTTGGGAACATGCATATTACTTAAATTACCAAAATCGTCGTCCAGATTATATTCAAGCATTTTTCTCAATTGTGGATTGGAACCTTATTGAAGAACGTTTCAATAAGGCTTGATATCAAAGATGTTGTGATCCCCCCTCACAACATCTTTTTTTTATGCTATAATGTTTGAAATGGAGGAATTTATGTGGAATTTAAATGATTTATATAAAGGTTTTGATGCGACTTATCAACAAGATATTAAAAAATTAGAGGACATGACGACTTCTTTTAAATCCCTTATCGGAAAAAAAGAGGACATGCTGCCTGTTGATTTTTTAGAATCCTATTTAAGATTTGAAGAGGATATGACCAAGCATGTAAGAACACTATATGCTTATGCAAGCTTACGCTATTCTAGTAATGTCAATGATCCAGAGCCACTTCAACATATGGCAACTTTAGATCGTATTTTAAAATCAACCACCAAAGAAAACGTACTCTTCACACGTTATTTAAAAACACTTGATTTACATACTTTAAGTCAACAAAGTGAACTCATTAAAAACTATCTTTATAATTTAGAACGTGAGCAAAATAGTGCAAAATATATGCTTTCAGAATCTGAAGAACTTCTTCTTACAAAATTAAGAGAGGTTGCAAGTGATTCATGGCGCAGACTTCAAAATATGCTCACAGCAAATTTAAAAGTGCCTTATCGTGATCAAGTCATCACCTTATCTGAAGTACGAAATCTAGCTTATGAACATGATCCACTTGTTAGAAAAGAAGGATATGAAGCAGAACTTAAAGCACTTGAAACTGTTGAGGATGCGGTCGCATTGAGTATCACAAACATTAAACGTGAAGTAAATGTCGTCAATGAATTTAGAGGGTATACATCTCCACTTGAGCCTACACTAAACAGCTCAAAAATGACCAAAGCAACCCTTGATGCACTCATTACTTCAATGGAGTCTTACAAACCTAGTTTTGAAGCATATCTAGAGGCGAAAGCAAGATATTTAGGACATCAAGATGGTTTACCATTTTATGATTTGTTTGCACCTGTAGGAAAAGGTGCGAAAACGTATACGTATGAAGAAGCAAAAGCTCTTGTATTAGAGGCATTTTATGGATTTAGTAACCATTTAGGTGATTTTGCAAAACGTGCGTTTGACAATGAGTGGATTGATGTAGAACCAAGACCTGGTAAAGTTGGTGGTGCGTTTTGTTCCAATCAGCCTCAAATTGGTCAATCTCGAATTTTAACAAATTTCACAGGATCTTTATCAGATATTTTAACGCTAGCACATGAATTAGGTCACGGATTTCATGGTGAAATCATTAAAGACAATGACCCCCTTCACTGGTCTTATCCAATGCCACTTGCTGAGACTGCTTCAATTTTCTGTGAAGCGATTGTCAATCAACATTTACTGAAAACAATCGATGATGATCATCTTAAATTATTTGTATTAGAAAATGCACTTCAAGGAGATACTCAAGTCATTATTGATATTTTATCTAGATATTATTTTGAAACTGAATTATTTAAAGAGGCAACAAAACCAGTACCTGCGGCATCCTTGAAAAAATGGATGTTAGATGCACAAGAAAAAGCCTATGGAAAAGGTCTAAATCAATCATTAAGACATCCTTATATGTGGTTGATGAAGCCTCATTACTATAGTGCTGGATTAAATTTTTATAATTTCCCTTATGCATTTGGATTACTGTTTGGCAAAGGTTTATATGGCTTGTATGAAAAAAATCCAGAACCATTTACAAATCAATATGAGACATTACTTGCGTATACAACCAAGGCGAGTGTTGAAGATGTTGCCAAAACCATGAATATTGATGTATCAGATACTGCATTTTGGAATCAATCTCTTGATGTTATCAAACGTGATATTGAAGAAGTCATTGCATTATTTGAAAAAACAAAAGACGCTTAATTAAGCGTCTTTTTCTTGATCAACCTCTGTTTCAATCACTGCATAATCACCATCTTCTCGTTTGTATAATACGTGAGACTGATGTGTTTTTTTATCTAAGAAAATAAAGAAATCATGATCGAGTTGTTCCATATGTTCAATCGCATCTTCAATGGACATGGGTTCTAATGTGATTTTTTTATTTTTAACAAGTTGTTTCGCAAGGACATCTTTTTCAATTTCTTCAATCGGTATTTGATCATGATCTTGCGTCTTTTTATGACCATGATCATGGTTTTTATCATGATACCGTTTCACTTGCTTCACCATTTTATCTGTGACAATATCAATTGCCTCATACATATCCGATGCTTTTTCTTCAGCGCGGATGGTGACGTGATTTGCATGAATGGTAACTTCTACTTTATGAAAGTTTGGATAAACTTTCATAACGACTCTCATTTGTTTGATCGGTTCCTGAAAAAATTTATCGATTTTAGATAATTTTTTTTCTACATAAGCCTCGATTGCTGGGGTTACTTTAAATCCATTTTTTCCTACGATATCGAATGTCATATAAACCACCTCTCATTGTTTTTTTCAACATGATATATATAGATGTTACCGATATTGATATTGTCGTAAAGTAATAATTGTTCGATTTCCTTTTCTTCTAGCCATAAAATTAAATCATAAGAATGTTTCTGTATAAGACTTAAATAATGCATTGCAGTTAATATAGATACATTTGATTCTATGATAATATGCATGATGGTGATATCAGTTTTATTAAGGACAATCTGTTGATGCTCTATCAAAATAGGATGTTTTTGAAAGCAATATTCACAGATGAAATACAAATCCTGATCTGTTTGAAAAGGTTTTTGATAGGGATAAAGTATTTTCTGACAATGCATGCATCGCATATAAACTCCTTACTTTATCTTAGTCAACATCATAATTTTTACTTTTTATAATTTTCAATAATTTTTGAAATTAAATGTTGAGGAACTTCATCGTATCTTAAAAATTCACGTGTGAATTGTCCACTTCCTTGAGTCATTGCTTTTAGATCAATCGCATATGAAACAATTTCTGCTTCAGGTACTTCACATGAAATGATTTGATATGAACCGTCTTCTGAGGGATTCATACCATGAACACGACCCCTTCTTTTATTCATATCACCCATCACTTCACCGACAAATTTTTCATCGACGGTGACATCAAGTTTAACCATTGGCTCTAAAATGGTAGGCTGTGCTTTTTCACATGCATTTTTAAATGCAAGTGCCGCAGCAAGCTTAAATGATAACTCATTAGAGTCAACAGAGTGATATGAACCATCATAAAGCGTTGCTTTCACATTAATGACTGGAAATCCTGCGAGAGGTCCACGTTCAAAGGATTCAATAAGACCTTTTTCGACTGCAGGAAAATAATTTTTAGGAACTGAACCACCAAAGACATCTTCATGGAATTCAAATAATTCTTGGGAAGGTTCAAACTTGATATAGACATGTCCGAACTGACCAGCTCCACCAGATTGTTTCTTATGTTTTCCTTCGGCTTCAACATATTTTTTAATCGTTTCTCTATACACGATTTTTTGTTCATCGATGTCAACATCCACCTTAAACATTAACTTCATACGCTCTAAAATGTAGTGAAGATGTGTCATGCCTTGACCACCAATTAACAATTGTTGCGTTTCTTTGTTTCTTTTGATTTGAAATGTTGGATCTTCTAAGTTTAATCGGTGCAATGCATTAGATATTTTATCTTCATCATTTTTATTTTTAGGATGAACTGCAATATAAATGACAGGATTAGGAATTTCAACAGGCGTGACGTATGAGATTTGTTTTGGATCACTCATACTATGTCCAGTTTCTAGACCCTCTATTTTTGAAACAACACAAATATCACCAGCATGAAATATATCATTTGTAAGTTGTTGTTTCCCTCTGACAGAAAAAACATTGCCTAGTTTCTTGACCTCACCTAGGGGATGTAGCATCACTTCTTGGTTAGATTTTAAGGACCCTCGGTTTATTTTTATGTAACTCATGGTTCCTAGAAAAGGGTCAACTGTTGTTTTAAATACATACCCTTGAAATGGTTCTTCTTCAGTTGTTTGAATTGAAATACGTTCATGTTTATCATTAAAACCATCCAATGGCTGAAGTTCATTAGGCGCAGGTAAATAATCAAAAAGCATATCAATCATGGTTCGAATACCGATTGCTTTAGATGCGCTTCCTACTAAGACTGGTGTGAGTTCACCATTGATGATTCCTTGACGTAATCCTGTTTTAATTTCATCTTCTGACAATGTTTCACCATTAAAAAACTTATCTAAAAGATCATCGGAAGTTTCTGCAACACTTTCAAGCATCATATTTCTTAGTTCTTCAACTTTAGGTTTTTTCTCTTCCCAAATGTCAGCATCATGTGAGGTGACACCGTCATAAATTCTAGCTTTCATCTCTACAATATTGACAAAGCCTTCAAAGTTTTCTTTTTTTCCTATTGGCCAACAAAAAGGAACTGCTTTTTTACCTAGTTTTTCTCTTATTTCTTCAATAAGCTCATCAAACTTAATATTCTCTTTATCCATTTTATTAATAAATAGAACAGCTGGTATATGTCTTTTACGAATTTCTTTCCAAACACGTATTGTTCCAACTTCGACCCCTTTCGTTGCATCAATCACAATAACCGCGCCTTTAACAACACTAAGTGATTGATATAAGTCCCCAACAAATTCATCACTCCCTGGTACATCTAAAAAGTTAAATTTATGATCATGGAAATCTGTTGGCATCAGTGACATTGATAAACTTGAAAGTTTATTTTGTTCTTCGACTAAAAAATCTGAAATTGACGTTTTTTTATCAACTTCACCTTGTTTGTCAACCACTCCTGAAACATATAAAATAGCTTCAGCCATGGTTGTTTTTCCAGAACCTTGATGCCCCAAAATAGCAACATTTCGAATGTTACTTGTTTGATATTCTTTCATATAACCTCCTGAAAACGTTTACATTTGTTACTGATATTATAACATAATGTCTAACAAATGAAACGTCTCTTATTAAAAATGTTATAATCTTTTTGGAGTTAAGATGAAAAAACTTGCCATAAAAAGCATCCACTGGTATCAAAAAAATATATCCCCGCATTCAAACCATAAATGTCGACATACACCGACATGTTCTCACTATGCACTTACGTGTTATGAACGATTTAATTTTTTTAAAGCTTCTTATCTTACATCCAAGAGAATTTTAACGTGTAATCCACTTTTTAAACCTAAGTATGATCCTGTTCCAGAAAAGAAAAAAAGACATCTACGAAAGTAATGTCTTTTTTATTGGATGATAATAATTGATGATCCATATCGTGCTTTCAGTAAGCTCTTGCAAACATAATGACTTGCGATGCTTGTTTTCCAGTGACCGGACATTTGGATTCTAGTTGCGTCTGATCAAATGGAATCACTCTTGCTGTTGCTTGTGTATCAGCTTTAATGATTGCTTCTGCTTCTTGATGAACAGACATTGCAACGTAGCCACCAGATTTAATTTTGTCTTTGAAATCTTCATAATTTGAAACATAATATGTATTTTCTTTGACGTAACGCTGTGCTTTATCATACATATTGAGATGAATTGTTTGGATTAAGGAGGGCATCATTTGAACGACGTCATCTTTTAATATTTGCTGTTTTTCACGGTTATAACGGGTTGCAATGGTGACCATGTTCAATGCAAGGTCTCGTTTTCCAATTTCAATACGAACGGGAACACCTTTCATTTCATATTCACTAAATTTCCACCCTGGAGATTTATCAGACATATCAATCGCAACTCTAAACTGATCGTTCAAACCATCATATAGTTGCTGTGCAGTTGTTAAAACGTCTTCATCATTTGAAATCGGGACGATTACAATTTGAGTAGGTGCAACATAAGGTGGCATCACTAGACCATCATCATCACCATGAACCATGATAATTGCACCAAGCAATCTTGTGGACACTCCCCATGATGTTTGATACACGAATTGTTCTTGATTGTCTTGATCACGATAAGAAATTTCAAATGCTTTTGCAAACCCTTGACCAAAATAATGGGTTGTTCCTGATTGTAGTGCTTGACCATCTGGCATGAGTGCCTCAATGGAGTAAGTCGCTTCTGCTCCTGCAAACTTTTCTTTTTCGGTTTTACGGCCGGTTACAAAAGGAATCGCAAGTAATTCTTTTCCTAACGTTTCATAAATCGAAAGCATCCCCATGGTTTCATCTTTTGCTTCTTGCTCAGACGCATGAATGGTATGACCTTCTTGCCATAAAAATTCTTTACCACGTAAAAATGGACGTGTCGTTTTTTCCCATCTGACGACTGAACACCATTGATTATATTTTTTTGGTAAATCACGATGGGATTGCACAATGGATTTAAAATGGGTACAAAATAAAACTTCTGAGGTAGGACGAATGATCAATCTTTCATTCAAATCTTCTTTACCCGTCGTTGTAACCATCGCTGTTTCAGGCGCGAAACCATCGACATGATCTTTTTCTTTTTGAAAAAGTGATTCCGGAATTAACAAAGGTAAATATACATTGTCATGCCCAGTTTGTTTAAATTTTGTATTCAAATATTGTTGAATGTTTTCCCATATCGCATAGCCATAAGGACGGTAAATAATAAACCCTTTCACATCGCTATAACTCATAAGTTCTGCTTTCATGCAGACATCCGTGTACCATTTTGCGAAATCTTCACTTTGTGAGGTAATGGTTGATACAAATTTCTTTGACATAGTCTTAATCCTTTATACGCTTTGTTTGTCCATCAACAAACATAATTTTTCTAGTTTTATATAAGTAACCGAGGGCACGTTTGAATGCTTTTCTACTCATTTGAAATTTTTCTTCAATCAATTCTGAAGGGCTAGTTCCATCTAATGCCATCATATCGTGTGTTTCTAAATACGCTAAGATGATATCAGCATCAGAGAGTCTTTTCGTTTCTTTTGCTTGAAGTAATGTTCCAGTGTATCCTTTTGAAGATTCATGAATCACTTTCAATGACAATGTTGTTCCAATTGGTAATCGTTGATCATATTGAGATTCATGAATAAAAACAGGGGTTAAGTTTTCTGTAATGAAGCGCATCCCCTCTTTATGAAACCCGTTAATCTGTCCATCATAATGTTTTAAAACATCTAGCTTATCATAAGGAGGATTAGGAATGGCGAGTTCAACATAAAGTCTTGCTTTAACTTTAAGTTCAACATAAACATTATCACCAATTTTTGGCCAATACGATTTATTTAATGGTAAATCATCTTTTGAAAGTAAGACGTGTTTATTAATACCATTATTCAAAAAGATGCCTAAGTTATCTTCTATCGACATCACTTCAAGGAATCCTTTTTGACCCACTTTAATGATTGGTTTATCCATGGTTGCAGCGAGTCTTTTATATGCATCCATGTATAAAAAGACATCGATCATTTGACCAATTTCTAGTTCATGTGCTTCTTTTGCATGTAAAAAAACTTCTTCGTCTTCACATATAATTGCAAAGCCAATATCTGTTTTTCTATCGACCAAACATTTGTAGTTAAATCCTTGTATTAATGCCATAGTTTCACCAATTGTATTGTATCATATAAGATAAAAAAAGTGAGGAATATCCTCACTTTTTATCTTTATTTAGAGATTTCTAATGCGCTTATCACATCTTCATAACGTTCGATGAGTAAGTTTTCAAAAAACGACATTAACGGTTCAATCTTTTTTTCACTTTTAAAGATTTCAAGGTTTTCAATATAAGATGCTTTAAGACGAATGGGGATTGAAATTGGCAAATAGTTCGCTTTCATTAAATAATAGTTTAAGACAATTCTAGCAAGACGTCCATTTCCATCTAAAAAAGGATGAATTTTTGCGAGTGTTGCATGAATATGTACCGCTTCTTCGAGTGGATTTTTAAACGATGTTGTATCGAGTGATGAAAACAATTTATGCATACGATCATAAACTTTGGCATGATCTGTTGGTTGATGTGTTGACCCCATCATTTGGATGTTAACATTTCTATATACGCCACCTTGAAAAATACCATCCACAATCATTTCATGTAAATCTTTAAGTTTATCTTCGGTGAGTTGTTCTTTGTGTTCCAACATATTTAAGACTTTTTCAAAGGTTTTTAAATGATTTAATACTTCTTTTTGTTCCCGTTCTGAATATTCTAAAAGTGTTTTTCTTTCAATGAGTTTCTTTACATCTTCAAAAGGAATTCGATTTTGACCTTCTAAACTAATTGCATCATACGTATAAATAACTTTAAACGCCTCCATAATCTTATTTAAAGCGTTTGGTTCCACTTCTTTAAGAATGTTATGAAGGTGATTTCTCTGTACTTCTAAAATGTCTTTCTCCATATTCAATTTCTCCCGCTGTTTTTTTTTATTATAACAAGAAATGATAGCGATTTCAAGGCCATATAAAAAAAGAAGGGGGATACCTAAGTATCCCCTTAAAACCTATTGAATATTATTGTTTAGTAACATTCGCAGCTTGTGGGCCACGATCGCCATCTTTAACATCAAATTCTACTTGGTCACCTTCTTGAAGTGATTTGTAACCTTCAGACTGAATCGCTGAGAAGTGTACAAAAATGTCTTTGCCGTCTTCTGAAGAGATAAATCCATATCCCTTGTCAGAGTCAAACCATTTGACTGTGCCTTTCATGTAAATCTCCTTAATTTTTTCATGTGATTGTTCACACATAGGTTATTATACATGAAACAACGTGATAATACAATGTTTTTAAATTTTTATTCAAACTGACTTTGGAATAAAGAGGCATAAAAGCCTTTTTGTTCAAGTAGCGAGCGGTGCGTACCAAGTTCTATCATTTTACCAAAATGAATGACCATGATTAAATCGGCATCTTGAATGGTGGATAATCTGTGTGCAATGACAAATGTTGTTTTATTTTTCATTAATGCTTTCATACTTTGATGAATTTTCATTTCAGTTTCAGTATCTACATTTGATGTTGCTTCATCAAAAATAAGCATCTTTGATTTTGATAACATGGCACGTGCAATGACAACGAGTTGCTTTTGACCTTTAGAAATGCTTGTGCCATCATTTTTCAAGATGGTATCATAACCTTCTTCAAGTGATTCAATATAATCGTGAATATGGGCTGCTTTTGCAACTTTGATGACATCTTCTCGAGTCACATCACCGTTTCCATACGCAATATTTTCATGAATGGTGCCATAAAAGGTCCAAGAATCTTGTAATATCATGGAGAAAGCTTTTCTTAAACTATCTCTTGTATAAGATAAGACAGGTTTTTGATCTACCGCAATACCACCCACTTGTGGATCATAAAAACGCATGAGTAAATTGACGAGTGTTGTTTTCCCTGATCCAGTTGGACCAACGATCGCAACAACTTTTCCTTGTGGTGCTTCCACATTAATGTTTTCTAATACTGTTGTTTCGCCATCATAGGAAAATTGAATGTCTTGAAGTTTAATGTCCCCTCCTAAATAATCATATTCCGTGGCGTCTTCTAAATCATTGACTTCTTCTTCACTATCGAGTACTTGAAACACACGTTCAGCAGCTGCAAGTGCACTTTGAATTTCTGCAAATAAACCTGATAGTTGATTGATCGGTCCTGAGAAACGTCTTGAATAAAGTGTAAAACTCGTAAGGATCGCAAGTGTCATCATATTCCTAACATACAAAATACCACCAAATACACCCACAAGCGCCATGGATAAGTTAGAAATAAACCCAACACTCGGCATGACTGCAGTTGAATAATACCCTGCTTTGTATGAGGCTTCTGATGTTTCTTGATTAATGACATCAAAATCATCTTTCACTTCTTTTTCAACAACATACGCTTGAATGGTTTGAATCCCTGTAATCATTTCTTCAGAAAAACCGTTGAGTTCGCCTAATTTTTTATTTCTGATACGAAACTTTTGTTTAACAACTTTAGAAAGGAACGTTGTTAATAATATTGTTAACGGTATCGTAAATGCAAAAATCAAAACAAGTAAAGGTGCAGTTAAAATCATCACTGAAAGTGAGACAATGATCGTTAAAAATGAAGTAAGTAAAACGATCACATCACCAGCAAGGGATTGATTGATCGTATCAATGTCATATGTCATTCTTGAAATGATGTCACCTGTTTGATGCGTATCAAAATATTGGATGGGTAAGCGGTTCAGTTTATTAAAAACGTCTTGACGCATTTGAAACACAACTGACTTTGAAATCCCAATCATCATCACAGATAACCCATAAAGTAAAACTGCACTTAACACATAAAAAACAATCATTAACGATCCGTATAAAAATACACGTGGAAAATCAACACCATCTTCCATTGCCCCAATGGTTTGACCAGTTAAATAAGGTCCAATCAAAGAAAATGCATTAGAAAAAAGTGTAAGGATCAGTGCAAGTATCAATTTAAATTTATAACGCATTAAATAATCCCAAAGTCGTTTATAAACATAGGATTTATTTTGTACTCGGTTTTTATGTGTTTCTTTTGGAGGACTAAATTGCATCATCATAATGCAACACCTCCTAATTGATGTTGAACGATCGCTTGATATGAAGGATGTTTCGCAATGAGTTCATCGTGCGTTCCCGCATCAATCACTTGACCTTGATCAATATAAAGAATGAGATCACAATGTTTAATCGACGCTATACGCTGCGCAATAATGACCATGGTTGTTTCTTGATAATTGTCATGCAATGTTTTTCTTAACTTTTGATCAGTTTGATAATCAAGGGCACTCGATGCATCATCTAAAATAAGTAAGTCGGGGTTTTTATATAATGCTCTTGCAATCAATAATCGTTGTTTTTGTCCCCCAGAAATGTTTGTTCCAGATGTTGTTAAGGTTGTATCAATGCCTTCTTCTTTATCAAACACAAAGTTTGCTTGCGCATGGAAAAGTGATGTTTCAACATCTTTTTGATGATGATGAAGTGATACATTAAATGCAATATCTTCATTAAAAATCATATCGTGTTGCAAGACGGCACCAATTTGATTTCTTAATGAATGAAGGGTGTATGATTTAATATCTTTACCATAGATTTTAATATCGCCTTCATCTGCATCATAAAAACGAAGTAATAGTTTAGCGATTGTGGATTTACCTGAACCTGTCGCACCAATAATACCTAATTTTTGACCTTTATATAATTGAAATGAAATGTTTTTAAGTTGATTGGTTTTTTTAAGGTATGAAAATGAGACATTGTTAAATTCAATATGAGGATGTTTTGTATTCACTTGATACAATGCTTGACCTTCTTGAACCTCGATGTCTTGAGTTAATACATCTTCAATCCGCTCACTTGAAGCAGCCGCACGAGAAGACAATACAAATATTCTTGTGATTCCCATCATCGCATTTAGGATAATTGTAAAGTAGGTGACAAACGCCATGATGGCACCTATTTTTGTGAATCCTAATGATAACCGATACGCGCCAATCACTAAAACAACAACAAGTCCAATATTCATGACAATATTCATCATCGGGTTAACACGTGCCATCACTTTATTTGCATAAAGTTCAGATTCATTTGATGTCTGATTAATGTGTTGAAATTGTGCCATCTCGTGATCGTTCATCGACAGTGCTCGAACGACTCTTGCACCTGTAATGAATTCTCTTAATTTACGAATCAACTGATCCATTAAAAACTGATTCTTCTTATAAAGCGGGATGCCTTTTTTAGATGCTTGATAAATAATGAGTGAGACAAAAGGAAGCATGAACACCATCACAAGTGTTAACACAGCATCAAAGGTAAATGAAAGTAAAATACCCCCAATCAATAACACGGGCGCACGAATGCCTAAACGTTGAATGATGGCAGCTGCTCTATAAATATTATACGTATCCGTTGTCATTCTTGAAATTAAAGACGGTTTAGAAAATGTATCAACATCATGGGCAGATAGTCCTTCTATTGATACAAATAAATCACTTCTTAATGTTTCGACAGCTTTAGAGGCAATGTATTCAGAGCTCCGATTAGCAATGACATTTAATACCCAACCTAAAAACGCAATACTTACCATTAAAGCACCATTTAAATATAATGGCATCAATGAATCCCCATTGTTTAAAGCAGGTATTTGTGTATCAATCATATATGCAATTAAAAAAGGAATCATTAAGTCCGCTAACGCAGCAATTGATTTTAAAAGTAGTGCAAAAAATAGTCTTATTTTGTATGGTTTTAATAAATTAAAAATGAACGTCATAGTTGTCAACTTTCTTGAATTATGTTATGATATTTTCGCTGCCCCTATAGTTTAATGGCAAAACGCAGCAATGGTAATGCTGAAATACAAGTTCGATTCTCGTTAGGGGCACCATTAAAGACTTGATGTCTTTTTTTTATAGTTCGCACACGACCGGTTTGAACATGCGTTTCGGGTATGACCAAAAAAGCATGGTATCCTCGTTTTTTACATAATTAAAGTATAACAAATCCTCTTGATTTTTGAGTCTTAAATGCTTGATTTTATCATGATCCCTTGACAACCAAGCATGATAGTAATTGAGCTCTAAATCATGATGATGTTGCATCAATGTTTGCATACATTTGAACCATCGTTTTTCATCGTTCAAAACATGCGACACATACAACATTTCTAATATCAGATGCGGTTCTGTTTTGATGCGTGATTTTCTTAATACTATGCGTTTTATTTCTTCTATGATGTCAATGTTAGTGATATATTCTTGATAGATGCCTTTTAAAACAAGAGAAAAGATCACATCATTCCTTTTTTGTTTTTTATCTAAATGTTTCCATTTTTGAGAAAATTGATCAAATAGAAATGTCAAATCCGAATCTTTGTTTCCTTGAATCATTGCTTGTGAAATCAGTTGCATCTCAAATAAGATATCTCCAGATTTGATTTTATGATAGGCTTTTAAGTCTCCATACATGTGTTGATGTTGAATAAAAAAAGTTGGGACAATCACCCACGTAAAATAAGCAGATATAAACGTGATATACATGGTGGTTGATAACTCAATACCTAAAAAGAATGCACCTATAAAAAAGAGTGCAGGTGATAAAAGTGTCACAATTGGCGCAATTAGTAATGATGACTGATATCCTTTCTTGAGTTGCTGATACGTTTCATGATCGACAACTGGTATAGACGTTGGAATGACAATCCCTCCAAAAAGTCTTAATAACTTGATATCATAGATCACGTTTAAATTCGGCTTAAATAGGATTCCAAATCCTAAAACAAAAATTGCTTTGATTGGTACTTTGAAAACCAAAAACGATAATAAGTGACTCCATTCATGGATTGAAATCATGATGATAAGAATGATGAAGATTAAGCCAATATGACTTAGTAAATGACCTTCATATGGTTTGATGATATTAAAAAAGATAAGTGTCGTATAGATCGCACTTAATACGATAAAAGGTAAAATAAATTGTTTTAATAATGCAAACATCATTTTTTTATTCATCTATGATTGACTCTCTTGACAAGGTGTTATTTATTTGTTAATATATACAAGCAAAAAGCTAATTTTGTGGGCGTCGTATAATGGTTATTACACGTGCTTGCCAAGCATGAAATGGGGGTTCGATTCTCCTCGCCCGCTCCATAAAAAAATTCAAACTTGATACCTTGTATCAAGTTTTTTTTATGAAAAAACTTGAAATTAATACGATTTCAAGTTTAAATACATTTGATAATACGATTTAATTTCACTATCATTAAATGGAAATTCATGTTTCTGAAGTTTTTCCTTTAGCATCTCCATGTAATACATAATGATATCATCTATTTCTTTTGGATATGACATTTTTATTTTATGATCTTCATATTCTTGACGATCAAGGACACGGATACGTTTAGAAGGATACATTTTAATATCCAAATCATAATCAATGTATTTAATCCCTTCTTCATCATAGACATATGGGCTCGCTAAATTACAGTAATAATGGATGCCGTCTTCTTTAAGCATGGCGATAATATTAAACCAATAGTCATCAAAAAAAACACAGATCGCTGGTTCTTTAGAGTGCCATGTTCGCCCATCAGCTTCTATGACTTTCGTACGGTCATTGGCAGTGACGACATAATTGTTGTTGGCCTCTAAAACCACGGATTTTTTCCAAATACGATGGATATGTTTATTATGTTTATAACTTTGGATGACGATATGCATGCCTTTAGATAATTTCATCATTCACCTTTGGTGTCATTATATCAAAATACATATGTATTATGACACATGTTGCATGACATGAATGAGAACACCTGCTGGATCTAAGAGATGAAACGTTGTGCCATAGTCTTCTTCTTGAATGGATTTAAATCGAATCATAGGATAGTCCTTTTTCATCGTTTCTATTTGATCATAAAATTGCTGGATGTCTTCTACAAACAGTTGAATCATCGTGTTTTCTGCCCAATCTTTGACATAAGCATTCTGTATAAAAAATTCAAGTTCGTGATGTTTCATAATTGTCAAATCATCACTTTGCCAAGCGATTTCAAATCCTATTTCCTGATAAAAACGAATGGATACTTGATACTCTAAAGATGGCAAAAATAGTCTTAATTTGGTTAAAAGCATGTAAGATCACCTCTATTCATATGGTTTCATTTTAACATAAAAAAAAGACATTCTTTGAATGTCTTTCAATCTGATTGTTGGTGCGGAAGATGAGATTTGAACTCACACGGCATTACTGCCACATGCCCCTCAAGCATGCGTGTCTACCATTCCACCACATCCGCATTAAAAAAGGTGCTATTTTTTAGCACCTTTATTATATCATTCGACGGCAAAAATATAGGTATAAATGTCTTGATTTCCTTCTATCGTTTCAACTTCGATATCTGGATGACATTTTTTAGCATAGCCTACAATTTGATCAAGTTCATCTTCATCATGATCTTTTCCATAAAAGATGGTGATGATTTCTCTAGATGCATCTATGAGATTGTCTAATAAACGTTGTGCTGCTTCATATTTAGTTTTTTCTGCGGCGATAATTTGACCTTTTGCGATGGCCATAAAATCACCATTATTAATTTTAATACCTTTGATTTCGGTGTCTCTTACAGCGAATGTAATCTCACCATAGGTCATATTGTCTGAAACGTCTGTCATTGCTTCTAAATTATCTTCTAGAGATACCGTTGGATCAAACGCAATCATTGTTGAGTAGCCTTGACCAATATTTTTTGTTTTAATCACGGAAATCGAACGTTCAGGTAATAAATCAATGGTTTGTTCTGCTGATAGAATGATGTTTTTGTTATTTGGTAAAATAATGACATGTTCTGCATTCGCTGATTCAATTGCTTTTACAAAACTTTCGGTCGAAGGATTCATCGTTTGACCACCATCGATGATGATATCAATCCCTAAATCCTTGAATGCTTTTTTAATACCTTCACCACTTGCAACCGCTAAAATTGAGTATCGTTTCTTTTCATTTGTTTTCTTAGGTGCTGAAGGTACTTCTTTACCTAAGATGGTTGCGTTTTGAATTCGCATGTTGTCAGCTTTTAAAGTTTGAAGGTCTCCATATTTTTGACCTAACGTAATCGCGACACCTGGTTCATCTGTGTGAAGATGCACTTTCAGAATATCTTCATCTTGTACGAACACTAAAGAATCACCCATTGCATTTAAAGGGTCTCTTAAATCTGATGGATTAAAGTTTTTCTCATCGTGTAGTTTAATAATAAATTCTGTACAATAGCCAAATGTAATTTCTACATCACCTAAATTATGTGCACCATGGTAATCTTCGTGATGATCATGTTGCGCTTCTTCAGATAACATTTGACCTTCAAGGGCCATAATCATCCCTTCAACAATTTTAATAAATCCTGCGCCACCACTATCAACAACACCCGCTTCTTTTAATACAGGTAGTAAGTTAGGGGTTTCTTGTAGAGTTTGATTGGCTTGTTTTAAATATGCTGCCATCACTTTTTCAACAGAATCATATTTTGATTGATCTCTTAAAACGCGTTCTGCAGACTCTCGAACCACAGTTAAAATGGTGCCTTCGACAGGATCCATCACGGCACGATACGCCATCTGATAGCCACCGACTAAAGCTTGAATAAATTGTTCGACGGTCGCATATGCTTCGTCTATTTTAGCGATCTCACTATAAACACCACGGAAAAATTGGGATAAAATGACCCCTGAATTACCACGAGCCCCCATGAGAAGGCCTCTAGATAAAATTTTTGAAACATCAACAATCGATGCAGATTCTGAATTAATAATTTCTTTAATACCAGCCATCATGGTCATTTGCATGTTTGTGCCTGTGTCACCATCTGGAACTGGAAATACGTTTAAATGATCAATTTCTTTGTGGTTGTTTTTAAGATTGACCGCGCCATTTGTTACCATTTGTTTAAATAGCTTACCGCTAATTTTTTGGTTAGGCATAGTGATCTCCTTATGAAGTTGTGTTTTTTAATGGTTTTGATTTTTAGTAAAAGGGTAAATTAATAAATCTTTCATATTATATCATGCACCTTATAAAAAAGCAACGAGACAAAATAAGTATAAATCATTGCTTTTTTATTTTGTTCGTGATAAAGTATTCAAGGAATAGGAGTGAATAAAATGGCTGAATGTTATGTAACAGGTAAAAAAACCTTAACAGGTAATCGTCGTTCACACGCTCTAAATGCAACACGCCACACATGGAAATCCAACTTACAAAATGTACGTATTCGTTTAGAAGATGGCACAGTAAAAAAAGTAAAGATCTCCGCTAGAGCACTTAAAAAATTGCAATTAGAACGAGTATAAAACAAAAAAGCGCATTAAGCGCTTTTTTTGTTGGTCAATACGACAAGTATCGCACCTTTTTCAACCATGATTTCACCATGGTCACTTTGAAGTTCATTTGAAATTCCTAAATTATCAAATGGTTTCAAATGATATGATTGTAAAGGATACTTAAATCCTTTTAACGTTACAATCGCTTCTTGATAAGGAAATATATTGATATACCCATGATGTGAAGTTTGAATATGTTTATTTGTAATAAATATCACCGATTCTTCTGTAATCATCTTTAAATTTGGATAATGATGAAAGAGATTAAAATGTGCAACAACATGTTCGATGCGTTCTCCTCCAGCACCACCAACTAAAATAATCTCATCATGATGCATCTCATGCGCACGTTTAAGTGCATAAAAAGAATCTGTCATATCTTTTTCAACCGGTAATGTTTCAACATTTAAACCGTGTAATAATCCTTTATTTTTTAATGAATCAAAATCGCCAACAGCGAGATGAACAGGTATGCGTTGTTTATATAAACCGGCAAGTGCTTGATCAACGCCTATGATAAAATCATCATCTTTCAATTGAATTCTAGATTTGATGTCATTAGGAAGTGGATATGTCATCACATAAATGGTCATTGAAACTTTTTCAACCATGCTTTCATGTCATTTTGCTTAAATAAATGACTTCCAACAACAGCAACATCAACACCTGAAACTTCACAAGCTTCGATGTGATCATCTGTAATACCACCATCAACTTGAATAATGAAAGGATGGTTTTTTTGATATGGTTTAAGTGCTTTTACTTTCGATAGCATATCATGCATGAAAGATTGTCCTCCAAAGCCAGGTTCAACCGTCATGATGAGTACTAAATCAAGATCTTGTATGTATGGCATGATCACATCAATTGGCGTATTCGGTTTTAAAGCGAGTCCGACACCTATGCCATACGCTTGAATCATTTGAATCGATTTTTCAACATCTTTTGATTCTACATGAATCGTAATGAATTGAGGTTTTAAGGTTTTAAACTGTTCAATCCAAATAAGAGGATGGGTTGTCATTAAATGAACATCTAATGGCAGAGTTGTCAGACGTTGATATGCTTTTGATATTTCAATGCCAAACGATAAATTTGGGACAAAATGTCCATCCATAATATCAAGATGAAGCATATAACTCGATTCTAATTGTGGCATCCATTCGTTCATATGTTCCATCGGAGCATTCAACACAGAGGGTGCAATTTTCATAAATCACCTCTAATATTTCTTTTTCATTGATTTTATTTCTTCGTAAAATGATACATAGTTATCATAACGCGTCTTTAGAATTTGACCATTTTCAACGGCGTCTTTCACCGAGCACTGAGGTTCATGTATGTGAGAGCAAGATTGAAACTTGCAATGATTTGAAAACAAATCAAACTCTTTAAAACAAGACGCTAGTTTATCTAGTGGTAATTGCTCAAAAGACAATTTTGAAAATCCAGGTGTGTCTGCAATCAACCCACCATTGAGTGGATATAATTCGGTATGTCTCGTTGTGTGTTTTCCGCGACCAAGTGCTTTTGAAATTTCTTGTGTTGCTAAATTTAAATCCGGAATCAATCCATTAAGTAACGTCGATTTTCCAACACCAGTTTGTCCAGAAATGACGGAGACATGGTCTTTTAGTAACACAAGTAATTTGTCTTTATCTTCTAATGTTTTTGCATTAAGCGTTAAATATGCATATCCAATCTTTTGATAATAATCAAGTTGTTTTTTCAATTCATCTTGCATATTTTGATCGATTAAATCAGTTTTTGTTAAAACAATTTGAATTTGTAAATCATAGGTATGTAAGACCGTCAAAAACTTATCTAATAATACAAAACTGAATTCAGGTTGAATGGCTGAAAAAACGAGAAACAATTGGTCAACATTGGCGATATCAGGACGGTATAAATCGGTTTTTCTGGGATGAATTTCTTCTATCAGATAATGATCTGACACAAATGAATATGTCACGATGTCACCAACTTTAGGGGAAAGTTGTTGATGTTGTGTCTCTTTTTTAGTTTTTGAAGAGATACTTTGATAAAAACTTGACGTACCATCAACTTCTATGTGCCTTAACTTTCCTCTTGCGATGGCATCAATACGTTCTTGATCTTCAGTTAAAATGGTGTATTGGTTTGAAATTTGTTTAATGATTTGGCCGATCATAGCATCTCTTTTTGCGCATGTTGTGAGCGTAGCTGACCACATGCTGCATTAATATCATGGCCTTGTTCTTTTCTGAGTGTCACTTGTATTTTATGTTTTTTCAAGACATCATAAAACGCCTCCATACGTGCTCTGTCAGAACGTTTATAAGGTGCTTCTATGACCTCATTATATGGAATTAAATTAACATAAGCATTCATACCTTTAATTTTTTCTGCGAGTTCTTTCGCAACCTCAACAGAATCATTCAATTCTTGAATCATGATGTATTCAAATGTCACACGTCGTTTGGTGATTTTTAAATATTCTCTTACTGCTTCTAACACACGATCGACATTATATGCTTTATTAATTTTCATAAGCGAGGTACGAATCTCATCATTTGGTGCATGTAAACTAACGGCCAAATTAACTTGTATGCCAAGTTCAGCAAATGCTTTAATTTTAGGCACGATTCCTGAAGTAGAGACGGTAATATGACGCGCGCCAATTGATAATCCCTTAGGATCATTGACTGTTTTTAAAAATGTTGTTAAGTTTTTATAATTATCAAAAGGTTCACCAATACCCATCACAACAATGTATTGTATTTTTTCTTCTAATTGGCGTTCTGTTTCAATAATTTGAGCAATAATTTCGCCTGCAGTTAAATCACGCTTTTTTTGTAATTGTCCACTTGCACAAAATGAGCATCCTATATTACATCCAACTTGTGTGGTGACACAAATTGAATTTCCATAATGATGTTTCATGAGGACAGCCTCAATCAAATGACCATCATGAACGGAATATAGTTGTTTTACAGTGCCATCAGTACTCACAGATTTCAATACAAACTCAAGTGCATTGAGTTTGTATGTTTCATTTAAAGCGTCAATTAAGTTTTGTGGTAAATTATGCATCTCTTCAAATGTTGACACTTTGAGTTGATACAAAAAGTGCCAAATTTGTCTAGCGCGATATGGTTTTTCACCATGTTCTTTTACCCAATTTACTAATTGTTCAAAACTAAGATCGTATATTAACATAGATTTCCTATCTTATCTCTAATTTAAGTTCAAATTGACAACGATGGATCACTTTTTTCATAAGTTTATCAACATCTTCATTGGTGAGTGTACTTGCTTCGTTATTTAAAATCATTCTAAATGCAACAGACTTGTGGTCTGGTGTCACATGTTCTCCTTGATACACATCAAATACATACACGTCTACTAAATATTGTTTGAGTGTTTGTTGCATTAATTCTATCACATTTTTAACACTCATGTCTTTAGGCATCATAAATGCAAGATCTCTCTCGACTGAAGGGAACTTAGAAATAGATTGATACGGTTTTGTTTCTTGTTTGAATAAGAGTTGATCTAAATCTAGGTGAGAAGCATAAATATCTTTTAAATCATACGATTTTGTTAGCTTTGGATGTAACTTCCCGAAATGTCCCACTTGTTGTCCTGATAAGAGAATGGTTGCAGCTTGATAAGGATGGTAATTTGAATCATGTTCTCTTTCAACAATTTCAACATCATGACCTAAGACCTCAAACACGCGTGCAAGCATTGCTTTAAGTGTGTAAAAAGAGGATTGTATGGCTTGTTTTTGTATTTTATTTTCAATCCATGTATCTTTTAACATGATCGATAACACATTTTTTTCTTGATTTTGACTAAATACATGACCCATTTCAAAAACTTGATTAAGGTCTAATTGACGGTTTTGATTATAAGAGAGTGTATCCAATAATCCACCATATAAAGATTGTCTCAACAGTTTTCTATCTTCACTTAACGGATATAAAAGCTCTACTTTTTCACCGATTTGATGGAACGTCTCGTATTCTTCTTTTTTTCTTAATGAATACGTGATCACTTGTTGTAGTCCTAAAGAAGTTAATAACGATTCGAGTTGTCTTGTTTTTTGTTGAGAAAAACTTAATTTTCCCTCTAGAGAAGTTTTAAGAGGTGTTGAAGGAATAAGATCTAAACCGTAAATACGACCAACTTCTTCAACGATATCTGCCTCAATTTGAATATCATAACGATCATCAGGTGGGATACAAACAAGATGATCTTGATGCATTGTGACATGAAATCTAAGTCTCATTAAATAATGCATGATTTCATCATTTGATAACTTTAATCCTAATGCATCATTAATCGTTTGAAATGAAATATGAATTTCTGAACGACTGATTTTTCTTTCATCATACGCTGTCTCACCAACAAGTGTTGCCTCAGCAAGATCTATGAGGAGTTGTGTGGCTAAGTTTAGACCTAATTCTACACGATCAAAACCTACACCACGTTCAAAACGTAGTGAAGCATCACTTTTTAAATCCAATCTTTTTGAGGTTTGATTGATTGAATTTGGATCAAATAATGCTGCTTCTAGAAAGATGGATGTCGTTTGCTCAGTGACCATGGTATTTTCAAGACCCATCACACCAGCAAGTGCAACTGCTTCTTTACCGCTTGCAATGACTAAATCTGTTTGAATAAGTGATCGTTCTTTAGCATCTAATGTGATCACTTTTTCATGTTCTAATGCATGTCTAATCGTTATGTCTTTATTTGGTAATTTTTGATAATCAAATGTATGAAGTGGTGTTCCAATCAATAGCAACACATAATTAGTAATATCCACAACATTATTTATGGGACGTATGTCATTATCAATTAATAGTGATTTTAACCACCATGGAGATTCTTTGATCACGACATTTTCAAATACTCTACCAAAATAACGTTGACATGCATCACTTTGAATAGAGACCTTGATGTGATGATCTTTTTTTAATGGTTTAAACTCAAATGTAGGTAATTGAATTTTCATGTTAAGCATCGCAGAAAGATCATAAGCATAACCTAGGACAGAAAGTAAATCACCACGGTTAGGCGTTAAACTTAATTCCATTTTAAATCCAGTTTGACCGAGTGCTTCAAATCCTGAATAACCAGGTTCAAAAGATTCATTAAAATAATAAATGCCATCTTTAAAATCATCCGGTATCACTTTATCAGAAAACCCTAATTCTTTTAATGAGCAAATCATTCCAGATGATTTTTCACCACGAATCACAGCTTCTTTTATTTCAAAATTGCCAGGCAAGACTGCCCCAACCTTGGCAACAACGACTGTTTGAGTCGCATCAACGTTTTTAGCACCACATACGATATGTAAAATCTCGCCATCTCCCACATCAACTGTCGTAAGATTCAAGTGATCTGAATTCGGATGATCTTCGCGAGTCAATACTTTACCAATGACAATATACGGATCATTTTCTCTTATTTCAAATGACTCAATTTCAGTGATCTTTTGATTGGTAAGTGCTTCAAGATGTTGAGGCGTTTTAATAAACTTTTCAAGTGCTTTATGCGTAATCACCATGATCAAATAACCCCCTTAAATTGATCTAAAAAGCGTTTATCATTCATGTAAAAATGACGAATATCATCAATAAAGTATTTAAGAATCGCAATACGTTCAACACCAATTCCAAATGCAAATCCACGTTTTACGTTTGAATCATAGTTCGCCATGGTTAAAACACTTGGATGCACCATACCAGCACCTAATACTTCTATCCAAATTGGCGTCCCATCTGATTTAACGAATGAAACATCAACTTCAACAGATGGTTCTGTAAATGGGAAATAAGAAGGTCTGAGTCTAATTTTACGATCAGGTCCGAAAATATGCTTGGCCATATCAAGTAAAATACCTTTCAAATGTGAAAAATTAACATCTTCTGATACATAAAGTCCTTCAATTTGCATAAATTGATGGCTATGTGTAGGATCGTCATCATCACGTCTGTAAACTTTACCTGGACATATAATCGCAATGTCTGATCCGTTTGCCTCTAGCATAGAACGTGCTTGAACAGGTGAGGTGTGTGTCCGCAATAATCGTTCAGGATCTACATAGAAAGAATCTTGCATCGCTCGAGCTGGATGTCCTTTTGCAAGATTCATCATCTCAAAATTGAAATGGTCGGTTTCTAGTTCTGGGCCTTCTGCAACTGAAAATCCTTTCCCTATAAAGAAGTCCTCAACATCACGAATGACTTGTATCAAAGGATGAAGATAACCCTTAGGAAGCATCACTTCATTTAAATGAATATCAACTTTTTCTTTTTTAAATGTTTCGAACAAAGCATCCGTTTCTAATTGTTCTTTTTTTGTATTTAATGCCTGCTCAATTGACTGTTTTAATACGTTAACGGACTCCCCAAATGTTTTTCTTTCCTCAGGGTTCATGTCTTTAAGTTGTTTCATGAGGTCTGAAATCGACCCTTTTTTCGATAAATACGAAATACGAACGCTTTCTAATGACTGAAGATCTTTCGCCGCTTCGATTTGCTTTAAAGCTTCTAATTTTAATTGTTCCATCACTATCTCCTTATATATAAAAAAATGTCCTTAAACCGAAAAACGATCTAAGGACGCCATAGACGCGGTACCACCTTAGTTCCAGTGTTTACACACTGACACTTAATGTGTCTTTAACGCAGACTTACGGGTGTGATTAGCACCTCTCCAAGCTGAAATTCATCATGAGTTTGACGTTTTTACACCAGACAAACGCTCTCTATACAAACTCGATTGATTACTGAGGCTCTTCTTCGATTTAATCTTTTCTACTTGCAAGAATCATGATAAGTCGTAATATTTCGATGTATAACCAAATGATCGTGACCATTAATCCAAGTGCAACCATCCATTCGTACTTCTTATCTGCACCACCAGAAACAATTGCTTCTGCACGGTCAAAATCTAAAGTAAGCATGAGTGCCCCATAAATAATGAGAAATACACTAATCCCAATGGCTAAACCATAACTATTCCCAAAAACAGCATCCATGTTTACAAAAATGGAGAGGATACCAAATCCAATGAAGAAAAATAAGATTCCAAATAGCGTTGCGTACATGATTTTTTTAAATCGTGTCGTCACTCTTATAATACGAGATGAGTATAAAAATAACATCACAAAGAAAATTGCAGTTGTTGCAATGATTGCTGCATAAGGTGCGCCAGGAACGTAGGTATTTGCAATCATTGTAATCATCGCAAGTAATATACCTTCTGCTGCAGCATAGACAAAGCTCATCGGCATGGCGAGTGATGGTACAAATGAAGCAATCAGTATCGCAATGAGTGCAACAAAGATCGATGCTACAAGTAATCCCATAAACGTTTCAGCGGGTAAACTGGTAATGGCATAAAAGCCTGTTAAAACGGCAACGCCTAATAAAATGAAAGTTTTTAAAGTAATCCCTCGATACGATGCTGCTTCTGTTGATTCATATGTCGCAGATCGCTCGATATTGGTAAATACTGGGTTTGAAGAACGCATGGTTACTACCTCCTAAACGTACATTCATATTATATAAGAAACCCTTTTAAAGTGCAAACAATCCTTGTTCTTTCTCATCATTTTCGACAATAAGTTCATCAAATGCACCATATAGTTCCATCTTTGCAAAAACAGTTTGATTAATTTTCGTTCTGACTTTAACGTCTTCTTTTGAGGTGAATGCATGTTCTAATCTTGTTTCAACAATACCACTTGCAACGTTTTCACCTAAACCATCAATTGATATGAATGGCATTCTTAATCCATTTTCTTCCATGACAAATGTTTTTGAATCTGAGTGATTAATGTCTACTTTTTTAAAATGAAAGCCTCTTAGCGTCATTTCATAGGCAACATGAAGTGTTGTGAGCGTCGATTGTTCATTTGCAGTTAAATAATTTTTTGCAAGTAACTCTTTAATACCATTTTTTAAAGCAAGTGGTCCTGCAAGCATTTTTTCATAATCGAATTTATCCACACGCTTCGAAAAATATGCACTGTAAAATAAAAGCGGATCGTGAACTTTAAACCATGCAATACGCAATGCCATAATGACATAAGCAGTTGCATGTGCTTTAGGAAACATATATTTAATTTGTTGACATGACCAGATGTACCACTCAGGAACGCCAGCGAGTCTCATTTCAGATTCGTAACTTAACCATGATTGAGGATCTTTTGAGGGTTTTCCTTTTCTTACAAACTCCATGATTTCAAACGCTTTAAAAGGTTCAAGTCCAAATTCAATGAGTTGTACCATAATATCATCTCGACATCCGATGATTTGATCAATGTCAATACCACCGTAAGAGGTTGAGCCTCTCACTAAATCTTGGGCATTTTTTAACCAAACATCCGTACCATGTGATAATCCCGATACTTTTACAAGACCAGCGAATGTTCTAGGTTTAATATCTGATAACATTTGTCTTGTGAATTGTGTATTGAATTCTGGGATTGCAAAAGACGCAATGTCACTCATGAGATCGGCTTTGGAAACACCAATGACCTCTGTGCCATAAAACATTTTCATCACTTCTTTATCATCTAAAGGGATATCTTTTGCATCATGAAAAGGATATTTTTCTGGTTGTTTAGCAACATGATCCATTAAAAATTTAATCATGGTAGGATCATCATGACCTAAAATGTCAAGTTTTAATAAATTCGATTCAAATGCATGATAATCATAGTGCGTTGTAAACCACGTATTGTCAGTATTATTCGCAGGATATTGTATCGGAGTCACATCATAGATTTCATATCCATCTGGCACAACAATGATGCCACCTGGATGTTGCCCTGTTGAACGTTTGACCCCTTCAATATTTTTCGCCATGCGTTCAATTTGAGCTGATCTTTTTTCTAAATGATGATCCTCTAAATAGCCTTTAACATAGCCATAAGCATTTTTTTCTGCAATGGTTTGAATCGTTCCTGCACGATATGCTTGCGTTTCACCGACAAGCATTTTTACATAATCATGTGCTTTTGATTGATATTCACCACTGAAATTTAAATCAATATCAGGAATTTTATCACCATTAAATCCTAGAAAGGTTTCGAATGGAATATCATGACCATCTTTTATTAATTTTTCTTGGCAAATTGGACACATCGCATCTGGCAAATCGTAACCTGCATAGACATGTTCAAAAAGATCTTGAAAATCTTCTTCAAATTCTGCAAATCCGTTTTGCTGATATTCTTCTTCTGTTAATTTAAATGCAGTGAAATGACCTTTTTTACATCGATAATGGGGTTTTAAAGGATTGACTTCAGTAATATTTAAAAGTGTTGCGACTAATGAAGACCCGACAGATCCTCTAGAACCAACCAAATAACCCTCTTCAAGTGAGTTTTTAACGAGTAAGTGTGACATGTAATAAATCGATGCGAACTGATTTTCAATAATATTTTTCAACTCACGTTCAATACGTTTTTCGACTAATGGATGCGGTTTGTCACCATACTGACGTGTTTTTTGTAGATCGACAAGTCGTTTGACTTCGTTTTCAATACTTGGAATATTAATATTTTGACTAAAAGCATCATCTTGAATCGCGATCAAGCCAGATGGAAATAGTTGTATCTTATCAATTCGATCGTTTAATTTTTTAGTTTCCTCAACAACAATTCGCTCTGCATCCACACCTAAAAATGAAAAAGCGAGAAGCATTTCATCGGTTGTTCTAAAATGAAGTTTTGGTTTGATATCATAGCGTTTTAAATCATGGATGCCCCCACCAACTTGTGGTGTTGAAATATAAATATCGCGATACATGTGATCTTCCGGATTTAAGTAATGAACATCACCAGTTGCAATAATAGGAATCGATAGCTTTGTTGCTGTATCCACAATCTTTTTAATCGTTGCTTGGATTATCTCAAGACCGCCTTCTCCGAGTTGGTCAATCAAATGCGCGTATGCTTCCGGCGGTTGAACTTCTATGTAATCGTAAAACGACATTACATTTTCCAATGCGTGCGATGCTTTATTAAGTGCAGTTTCAAATACTTCACCTTTGTAACAGCCAGAACCGATTAATAATCCCTCTCGATACATGTCGATGACTTGTTTTGATGTTCTCGCACCTTTATGATAAAACGATGTGAGTGCATGCGAAAGTATCTTATATAAATTCTTAAGACCTTTTTGTTGTTGAACAAGGATATTTAAATGAAAAGGAATCATGTATTTATAATACATTTCCGTTTCATTCATTTTTAAATAGTCTTGTGTTTGAAGATACCCTTTTTTTGATAATTGTTGCATCATAGCAAGCCAAATTTCAGCAGTGACTCGCGCATCGTCTTCGGCTCGATGATGAGCTTCTTGTTTAATTTTAAAATGTTTTGCCACAGCTTTTAAATTAAATGATTTTAACTCATTTTCATAATGAAATCTTGAAAGCATTAATGTATCAATAAATCCTAAGTAGGTTATGTTGAGATCATATTTGATTGCTTTTGATTCAATAAAATCAATATCAAATGTTGCATTATGTGCAACCATCATTGCACCATCACTAAACGCTAAAAATGAAGTCAGCGCTTCTTTAATTTCTGGTTGACCTTGAACCATCTCATCGGTGATTCCTGTCAGTTTTGTTGTAAAGTCAGAAAGCAATCTTTTAGGATCGATGAATTGTTGATACGTT
Source organism: Acholeplasmataceae bacterium (assembly GCA_965657915.1). Classification (GTDB taxonomy): domain Bacteria; phylum Bacillota_I; class Bacilli_A; order Acholeplasmatales; family Acholeplasmataceae; genus UBA8290. The sequence continues at coordinate 233,991 of CBFHPN010000001.1, forward strand.
TCAATGATGGTACCATTTTTAACTTTAACAGCTGCAATCTCAATGATGTCATCATGAGTAACGCTCAATCCAGTTGATTCAATATCGAAAACAACATACGTCAAAGACTTCATCTCTGTATTTTCGATTGATGTTTGAATCACTTTGAATTGTTTAGCATCAACACATGATAATTCTGTTCCAAAAATTGGCTTAATTCCTGCTTTTCTTGCCGCACTATCTAAATCAGGAAATCCATAAACACCATCATGATCTGTGATTGCAATGGCATCATGTCCCCATGCTTTTGCTTGCTTTACATAATCTTGAATGCTTGTTATACCATCTAAATTACTCATGGTGGAGTGCGTATGAAATTCAACACGTTTATGCTTTGCATCATCTTCACGTGTTTTATTATTTCGATCTAAAAATAGCATCTTTTTAGACATCACATTAATGTCTCTATCAAAGCTATCATATTGAAAATAACCTGTTACTTGAAGGTGATGTCCTTCTTTGATGGATAACGCAAAGGCTTCATCTTTTGGATTGGAAACAAAACTTTTGACTTTAATTGCGTCATCTTCATCCGCAATAATCATTGTAAGCAATTTCGTTTTTGTAAGCGTTCTAAGTTCTACTTTCCTTACTTGTCCCTCAATAATGCAATCAGTTTGACCGTGTTCATTTCGATATTGATCAAAACGGTATTGATCCATCGGAATGTCTGAGATCTTCATTGCCTCAGCTGAATGTTTGACCGTAAATTTATTACTATCGATTTCAGGAATGTCTTTTTTATATTGTATTTTTTTGTCATTAATCACATCAAGTTGCTTTTTCTCGTTTTCTATAACAGCGCTTGCCTTCGGTAATGTTTTTGTAACTTCAAAGGCCAAGTTGTGATTCAATCCATAGATTAAAAATATTTTTTCTAAGGCTTTAAAGTGTTGTTTGATATACGAAGAATCTTCGTCTATAAAAAATGTGATGGACTGGGTTTCAACTTTAAATTCAAAATGTTTTAACGCCCCCGCACTTGGTTTTTGTTTTTGATATTCATGAATAATGGTGTGTATATATTTTCTAAGCAATGTTTCTTCTAACGCATCATGATGATAAAAAGTAACCTCAATGTGAGAAATCACACTTACTTTGAAATACACTTTAATATACGATTCAAAAGACATTAAATGATGGATATCAACATGAGATAAAACATCAATATGAAAATGCCATGTTTTATTTTTTGTATCAACTTCAACGCGTTGTAGTTCTAATAAAGGAAGCACATTTGGTGGTAAATCAATTTGTGATTTAAATACATCAAATTTTTCCAATGGTTTGGCCTCCTTTAAATTGTTTATAAAAGCTTACATAATAAAAATACGTAACAAGTAAACTAAAAAATTGAAGTGCTTCAATTTGAAATAAAATTGTAAGCATATTGAAAATAACATATGAACTTGATAAATAGATACCAATCTTGAACCTTTTTTTAAAATGTAAGGTCGATTTAAAGATTGAAAAAGACATGAGTAATGTTAGAAAAAGTGTGATGAAAAGATAATCAAATAATGTACTTATAAACATAGACAGTCCATAAATCACTGAAACAATACTTACGGACTCAATGAAATTTTCTACATATCGAGTGAATGCTGAAACAGATTGTATCGATTGATCATTAAAATCTACAAATAAATTTGAATCGAAGCTAGCAAATGCTATTTCTTGATCAGATAGTTGCATCGACATTCCAGTTTCTAAAAACTTAATTTGAATTAAATAACTGAAGTCGTCTCTGTTTGTAAATCTAAAAATATCAAATGTAAAGTCAATATCTTCTTCTGTAGTTAATCTACCATTTTCAATGGTGTTGTTTTTTATAAACATTTCTTGCGCGATTGAATCATAAAAATCCGTATATTTTGAATCATCGATGACACCTTGAAAATTAAGGATAAATAAACTTGGTAAAAAAGCAATAAAAATTAATAGCATCATATATAAAAAAACGACACCTTTTGAGTCATTTATGTATTTCAAAATCTGTTTTGGTTGGCGTAAACTTGATATTAATCGGTCGATCAAAGTTGTTCTCCAATACCCTCATATTATAGCATAAAACCTCAATAATTAGAGTAGAGTTATGATATAATTTTATTGAAAAAACATAACACTTTTACAAAGCGATTTCAAGTGAGGTTTTTATGCGCAAAGCACTTTTACATCTTAATCATATACTCATTAAATCTCTTGTTGATCAAAACGATTATGTCGTCGATATGACATGTGGTAATGGTTATGACACTGAATTTTTAGCTCAGATATCAAACCATGTATTCACATTTGATATTCAAATTGAAGCGCTCCAACATACTAAAGAAAGACTTAAAGATTATCAAAACATTACCTATGTTCATGATTCGTTTGAACACGTATTTAATTATGTTGATAATGCCAAACTCTTTGTATTTAATCTCGGATATTTGCCTGGTGGAGATAAATCAATCACTACAAAGAAAGAAATCACCCTTCGTACAATAAAAAAACTTCATAAAGCTATCATGAATGGCTCGCACATTGTAATGATGTCTTATGTCGTTCATGAGGAAGGATTACTAGAGTATCAGTTATTACATGATTATTTAAAAACGGAACAATCTTACCAGATTTATGAAACTGAAGCATTACACAAAGACAACGCACCAAAATTGATTTGGATTCAAAAAAAAGATTCGATCTAATCGAATCTTTTTTTTATTTATTTGTTAAAATGATGTTTGATTCGATCATAAAGCTTTGGATTTCTTTTTTCAAGCATGTCCATTCTTTCTTCGAAACGATCATGAGATCTTTGTATAAATAATCCATATAATCCTTCTATCGCGATACCCTCATTTTCTAAATCCACTAAAAATGCTTCTTGAATATCTGCGACTTTTGCTTGAATTTCTAATTTGATACGTTCAAGTTGGTCTATATAACCTTGTCTTGATACTTCATCTGATGCTTTGACATTTTGTATAAGTGTTTTAACTTCATCTTGATATTCATCTTTTACAGCTTGTATTTGTGGCATATACGCCTCTTTTAAGTCATCTAACGTTGTTTTGATATTTTCATTAGCATCTATTAAAACTTGTTTTAGCGTATTTAAATATACGTCTAAATCCTCATCAGATAAATTTTTAATAGTTTGAACGACTGTATCAAATTCATAGGTTGCATCATATGTTGAAACGGTGATTGCTAATATGTACTGATCCACCTCGATATCAAGTAATATTGCTTGCTCTAAAATATCTTCTTTTATGGATTCGCCTAATCCAATGAATAATAATGGTCCTCGATTTCCCCTTAATCCTCTCATGCGGTATGTATTTTCATCATAGTCTTGATCATCAAGATCCAAGGCGAGTTCCATAAAAAGTTCTGTTTCTCTTGCTGACGTATTAAGTGAAAACACACCAACTGCAAGTAAACTGATGCCTAAAACAATCATAAGCATATACATTAATTTTTTCATATTCTTCTCCTTTTTTTACTTTCATATATAATACGTTTTTATGATCATTTTTATTGGGTTTCATTAATTTTCATTCGATTTCTTTGAAATTGGTATTCAAAAGTATCACCATCTTCAGTTTCACCAGTAACAATTAGAAATATTCCTTGCTGCATTACGAATGAAACGTTAAAATGACCGCTCGATTGGTTGGATTCGTCTGAAATGACATAGGAAACGTCTATCATTTTTCTTACTGGTAAATAATTAATCATTAACTGAATGTCGTTTTCATCTCGAGAATAGCGAAGGAAAACTGTTGGTTGATATAAATTATTTCTTAATAGTTGATAGTTAAAATGAATGTCTTCCTGTCCATCTTTTATAATTGAAATTGAAAACAGTTTCTCTAAACTATCGTAACTTACATTGATTTGATGTGTTAGCACGACAGCAGAAAGATGTAATGTGTGATTCTGGTCTTTAAATTCAGTATGCCCAGTTATTTCTTTGTCTTCAAATGTAGCTTGGAACTCAAAAACATCTTGATTAAAATTTTTATATATTTTTTCTACTTCAATTTCAAATGATTGTTGAGATTGATTCATTCTATCAAATGTAACAAGATATTTTTCTTTGTTTGTCACAATTTCATGTCTTTGTATAATCTTATTTTGAGTTAAAACAAGATTTTCTACCGTTCTCATATATAAAAGCATGTATTCAATTTCAATATTAATATCTTGTTGATTTTCTAATGCCATCGATAAAGGTAAATTCTCATCATCCTTTATTTCGAAATATGAATCAATGAATCCTGCTGATATGCCTAAAACTTCCTCATACTCATTAAAGGCATATATTTGAGTTGAAGTTTGTTGGTAACTGAATATACTAACACCTAAAATTAAGATAAGGAATGCTGAAAATTGTAATATGAACGTTGGTCTTTTTTTAAAAACATGGTTTTCTTGTGGTTGTAATAGTGGAAGTTGATCAATGATCGACTTTGATACATTTGGAATATATGCTTTTGTAATATGGTTCTTAAGTTGTTTTTTTAGATTCATTTTTCATAACCTCCTTCATTGTTTTCATTGCATTTTGATAACGCCATAACACTGTTCCAAGTGGCTTATCGATAATGATTGCGATGTCTTTAAACATCATACTTTCAATCACATGCATATAAACAATATCTTTATCTTCAGCTTTTAGGTGATTAAGTAGCCATAAATAATCTTTATCTATTTGATGCAAATCAAGTGCATGATACACTTTGATTTCATCAAAAGTGACAGGTTGTGTTTTTCTTAAGTGATCAATGGCTAAATTTCTAGCCATCGTTGTTAAATAACTTATTACTTGCTTAGAAATATCAATATCTTGAATTTTATTTAAAAATTTCATATAAACTTCTTGCATTAAATCTTCAATAAGCATTAGATCATTAATATATTTTTTTAATGTAAAAAACACTTGTTTATTAGTCAAGCGGTAAAAATCATCAAAATGTTCAAATTGACCTTTTTTAAAGGATGTGATGTAGGTATTTATCGTAGGCATTTAAGTTCCTTACCATTATATTACGTCAAAAATTTGATATTTATTGGTAAAAATAAAAAAATAGACACATTGTGTCTATTTTGCAACAATATTTACAAGTTTATTAGGAATCACAATAACTTTATATATTTGTAAACCTTCTAAATGTTTGATAACATTTGGTTCTTCTTTAGCAAGACTCTCTAATACATCTTTTGCAGTGTCTCTATCCACTTGTAGTTTTCCTCTGAGTTTACCATTAATTTGTATTGCAATTTCAACAAATGAGGCTAACGTTTTTGCTTCGTTATATGTTGGAAATTCTGAATAGATTAAAGGCTCATGATAATGTAACTCGATTTCATTTAACTCTTCAGTGAGATGCGGACAAATTGGATTTAAACATTTTAAAAAGTTTCTTGCTTGGTTTCTACCAATTTTTTGATGTTTATAAACATCATTGACAAAAATCATCATTTGACTAATTGCTGTATTAAATGCAAGTTTTTCATAATCATCGGTTACTTTTTTAACCATTTGATGATAACTCATCTCAATTGCATCTTGATCTTCTTCAACAACAAACTCAAACATTCTAAACACGCGATCTAAAAACTTTTTAGCGCCATTTAATCCCTCTGAAGACCATGGTTTGTCTGCATCAAGAGGTCCTAAAAACATTTCAAACAAACGAAGTGCATCTGCACCATACGTCTCAATCACGTCATCAGGATTCACTGTGTTTCCTAAAGATTTACTCATTTTAGAGTGATCTTCACCTAATATCATGCCTTGATTAAAAAGTTTTTTAAATGGCTCTTTAACAGAAACATAGCCGAGATCATATAAAAACTTCGTCCAAAAACGGGCATATAGTAAATGTCCAACTGCATGTTCAGTGCCACCAATATATAAATCAACAGGTAAATAATAGTCTAATATTTCTTTGGCTTCGTTGGAATCTAATGGCACCATGCCAAGTGGTCCCTTCAGTAAATATCCCATGAAATACCAAGAACTTCCGGCAAGTTGTGGCATGGTATTCGTATCACGACGAACGGATTTACCGTCATAGTTCGTATAAACCCAATCTTTTGCATTCACAAGAGGACTTTCACCAGTACCACTTGGTGTAATATTATCCATGATCGGTAGGATGAGTGGCAAATCTTCATCACTTAATAGATGTATTTGGTCGTGTTCGTCAAATACAACAGGAAAGGGTTCACCCCAATAACGCTGTCTTGAGAAAACCCAATCTCTCATTTTGTACGTTGTATGTGCGAATCCAATATCATGTTGATCTAAGTATGTAATCATTTTTTCGATGGCATTTTGATTATAAAGTCCATCTAAAAAGTCAGAATGAATATGCTTTCCATCACCAGTATAAACGCCTTCAGCGTCATTTTCAATCACACGTATAATATCTAAATCAAACTTTTTTGCAAATGCAAAATCTCTTTCATCATGTGCTGGCACAGCCATGATTGCCCCAGTACCATACTGCGGTAAGACATAATCTGCAATCCAAATCGGAATCTTTTTATGATTTACTGGATTGATTGCAAACGCACCAGTAAAGACACCGGTTTTTTCTTGATCTTGATTTCTTTCAATATCTAATTTTTGTTTTGTTTTCTCGATATATGCTTTAACATCTGCCATTTCATCATCACTCGTGATATGTAATACCATCGGATGTTCTGGCGCGAGCACCATATATGTTGCGCCAAATAGCGTATCTGGTCGCGTTGTAAACACTTGAATGGTTTCATGATATTGATGGACTTTAAAATCAACCATCGCACCAATAGATTTACCAATCCAATTACGCTGCATATCTTTTAAATATTCAGGCCAATCGAGTAAATCTAAATCTTCTAGCAAACGGTCTGCATAATTTGTAATTTTTAACACCCATTGACGCATTGCTTTTTTAACGACAGGATGATGCCCACGTTCTGAATACATTTTACCGTTTTCGTTGACGATTTCATCATTTGCTAAAACTGTACCAAGTGCCTCGCAAAAATTAACTTCAACATCTTTTAAAACTGCTAAACCATGTTCATATAATTTTTTAAAAATCCACTGCGTCCAATGAAAATATTCCGGATCAGATGTCGCAAGTTCTCGGTCCCAATCGATCCCTTTACCTGCTCTAATCATTTGATTTTTAAAATTCTTAATATTTTCATAGGTAAATGTTTTAGGATCTTTACCCGTTTTTAATGCGTATTGTTCGGCTGGAAGTCCAAAAGCATCCCAACCCATGGGATGCATCACATTATAACCTTGCATACGTTTAAACCTAGACATAATATCGGTTGCTGTATAGCCTTCAATATGTCCAACGTGAAGTCCAGCAGCACTTGGGTATGGAAACATATCTAAGACATAATATTTTTGTTGATGTGGATTGATATTCGATTTGAATATCTTCTGATCAAGCCAACGTTTTTGCCACTTTGTTTCAATGATTTTTGGATCATAATTTCTCATGCATGTCAACTCCTTGCTAACATGACTTATTATACAAAAAAAAACGACTTTTTAAAAGAAAAAAGGCGATTGCTCGCCTTTTTTTATTATTTGTTTTCTTCTAAATAACGAACAATGTCGCCAACTGACTTGATGGCTTGTGCTTGTTCATCAGAAACTGAAACATCAAATGTATCTTCTATTTTCATGATGAGTTCAACTGCATCAATAGAATCCGCACCTAAATCTTCAGATAATCTTGCTTCCATTGTAATAAGGGTTGCATCTACGCTTAACTCTTCTACAATGATGTCTTTGACTTGATCAAATACCATGTTATTTCCTCCTTATAAGGTTAACGTTGTTATTATATATAAAAGGATGTCTTTTGTCAATGAATTATGATTCAATGTATACTTGATCACGTTGTTCTTTATGTCTTCCATAAAGTTTTGTGAGCATTGCAATTTTACGTTGTAATTGAATTGTAAAATCTTTGTGAATGGTTCGGTAACGCCAATTTTTCCCTATCGTTGAAGGTTCATTCATCCGTCCCGCATCTCCCAGTTCTAAATAGTCTTGAAATGGAATAATCGCAATTTTAGATGGACTCTTTAACGTTTCTTTAATTAATCCATAGGTTACACTTTCACGAGAACCTGTATTCGTATATCTTAAAACATGTCTTTTTGTTTTCGCATCTAAATGTTTAAACCAAGATTTCGTCGTCTCATTATCATGTGTTCCGGTATATGCAACTGTATTTTGAGAAAACCCATGCGGTAATGACGCATTATTGCCTTCATCAAACAATGCAAATTGCGTGAGTTTCATACCAGGAAAACCGGTATTTTTTAAAAGCTCAATCACACCTTGCGTCATACGACCTAAATCTTCTGCAATGATGTTTAATTGACCTAATCGATCTTCTATTGTTTTAAATAAATCATGACTTGGACCATCTATCCATTGACCATGTCGTGCTGTTTTTTCAGTTGCAGGAATACTGTAATAATGTTCAAACCCAATAAAGTGATCAATTCGAATCATGTCGTAAAGTTTAGATTGTTTTTCCATACGATTGACCCAAAAATCATAGTGCGTGTCTTTTAAATATCCCCAATTATACAGTGGGTTTCCCCATAGTTGTCCATCCGCTGAAAATCCATCTGGTGGAACACCCGCGACATGCGTCATTTTCTTTTCATGGTTTAACTGAAATACTTGAGGTTGCGTCCAAACTTCAGTAGAATCATATGCAAGATATATTGGAATATCTCCAATAATTTGAATCCCTTTTTTATTTGCATATGATTTGATGTTAAACCACTGCTGATATGCTTTAAATTGAAGAAATTTATGAAATTCAATGTCTTCTTTAAGTAACTCTAAATAATACGTGATCGCATAATCATAACGCATCTTAATATCTTCTGGCCACCTATCAAAAGATTGTCCAGAAAAAAAAGTTTTAAGTGACATAAATAGTGCATAATCATCTAACCAAGTGCGATGTTGATTAAGAAATCTTGTGTATGCTTTATTCTTCTCAAATTGATGATACGCTTTTTTTAAGATCGGTAATCGATCGTGATAAAGTGCACCATAATTGATATCTTTTGGATTTGGTTTATGCATGATGATATCTTTTTTAGTCAGTAATCCTTCTTCGATAAGAATATCTAAATCAATAAAATAGTGATTGAGTGCATTACCAGAAAATGTTTGATAGGGTGAATCTCCATATGATGTAGGTCCTAATGGTAAAATCTGCCAATATGACTGTTTAGATTTTTTCAAAAAATCAATAAATTGATACGCTCCTTCACCAAAAGAACCTATCCCATACGGTCCAGGTAAACTTGATATATGAAGCAAGATGCCACTTTGACGCATATTTTCCTCCGATGTATCCCTTGATACCGTGGATATTGTAGCATAAACATTCAAAAAAATAAATAATGTTAGCGGTTTCATAATCTTTTATGAATACGTATTCATAAGCATGATATAATGACTATGTAGAGGAAATTATGAATAAACACGCAATTTTTCATCAAGCAAAATCACATTTAAGCTATGCCTATGACCATCATACACTCCATGTGTTGCTTCAGACAAGTAAAGAGGATGATCTTTTCATTTCCCTTATTCACGGAGATCCTTTTGAATGGAAAGACATCGATGGTCGTTTTAGTTGGGTGCATCATGTTGATGTGATGGAAAAAAGATATACTGATGATTTATATACACATTATTTCATCAGTATTCAACCATTTCATAAAAGGGTTAAGTATGCTTTTTTAATTCAGCATCATCAAAAAACATATTTATATGGAACACAAGGTATCAAGGAAATTATGGATGGCGTTCTTTTTAAAACCTATGATTTAAGTCATTATTTTAATTTCCCTTATTTAAACCATGAAGATGTTATGGAATCACCAAGTTGGTCTAAAAACATGGTATGGTATCAAATTTTTCCTGACCGTTTTTATACTGACCATCCAAAAGTTGATTGGTCAATTGAAACGGTTCATAATGATCTTCAAATGGGTGGAGATCTAAAGGGTATTACATCAAAAATTCCATACTTAAAAGATTTAGGTGTTGAAGGTGTGTATTTTACCCCAATTTTTCATGCGTCATCGATGCATAAATACGACACCATCGATTATCACCTTATTGATCCTCAATTTGGAACGAATGAAGATTTTAAATTACTTGTAGAAACGTGTCACAAACATGGCATAAAAGTCATGTTGGATGGTGTATTCAATCATTGTGGATTTTTACATCCCATGTTTCAAGATGTCGTAAAACATGGCACCCATTCAATTTATAAAGATTGTTTTTTCATTCATGAATTCCCTGTTGTTGATTTTGAACTGAATGCACATGGTAAACCAAAACGTTATCCAAATCGTAAAAACAGGTATGAAACATTCGGATTCACACCGATGATGCCTAAATGGAACACTTCACATCCACTCGTTGAAGACTACTTATTAGATGTTGTCACGTATTGGATCAAGCATTATGATATTGATGGGTGGCGTTTAGATGTTTCTAATGAAGTGAGTCATGATTTTTTAAGAAAATTAAGGATGGCTGCTAGAGACGTTAAAAAAGATACGTTTATATTAGGTGAAAACTGGGACAGTTCACTTCCATGGTTATTAGGTGATCAAATGGATGCAGTGATGAATTATGATTTAAGTGTCCCTTTATGGAAATTTTTAGAACATCAAAGTGATATTCATACATTTAAACATGATATGAATCGTTATTTAGCACGTACACCAAAACATGTGATTGATGCAATGTTTAATCTTGTTTGTTCTCATGATACCATTCGAATAAAAAAACGTTTAGATGATGATGCAAGGCGTATGAAGATTGCATACTTACTTATGTTTATACAAGCGGGATCACCCAATATTTATTATGGTGACGAAGTAGGGATGACGGGTTTTCATGATCCTGATAATCGCAGGCCGATGATTTGGGATCCAAAACGACAAGATGCCGACATGTTCTCATTCATGAAAACATTGATACATCTTAAAAAGACGCTCCCTTTAATGTCAATTCCAGATTTATCAATAGATGTTTCTAATGATTTACTCATCATAAAGAAACAAGACATGAATCAATCCCTTGTGATCTATGTAAACTACCAAGATCAACCATTAAAATATATACCGGATTTTAAGGATTTAGAAATACTAATAGATTCTGGTGATTTAAAACACCCTTATAGTTTTCTTTTAGGAGTCAAACATGAAACCAACCATTCGTGACGTTGCTAAAAAGGCAAATGTCTCAGTATCCACTGTTTCTCGAGTCATCAATAAAAAAGGATATGTTCATGAACATACCAAAGTGCTTGTAGAAAAAATTATTGAAGATATGGGGTTTATTCCAAATCAACTTGCACGGTCACTCACCAATCGTAGTTCTAAAATTGTCGGTGTGATTGTCCCTCATATCGGCCATGCTTTTTATGGTGAATTGCTTGAGGGAATTGAAGTTCAGGCTTCAATTTATGGCTATAAAATTATGTTTTGTCACACGCAAGATGACCCTAAAAGAGAACTTGAGTATTTACAATTTTTTGAACAATACAACATTGAAGGGTTAATCATTGCGTCTAATTTTTCCAATACAGAAAAACTTTTAGAACTGAATATTCCTGTGATTACCGTGGATCATATCTTAGATGAAACGATCCCATCAATTACCTCAAATAATATCAAAGGTGGTCAATTAGCTGCAAAAAAACTCATTGACAGAGGCTGCAGAAATATTTTAGTATTTAGAGGGCCTTCTTTTTTACTTACAACCCATGAAAGAACGACTGGATTTGTAACTGAATTAGATGCTCAAGGATTACATGCTGATATTTATGATATGGATTTAATTAATCCAGATATCTTTATGATTGGTGAAATCATTCAATCTAAACCCAATGTAGATGCGATTTTCTGTTTTTCAGACACACTTGCATTTGTTGTTGTCAACCTACTAAAAGAAAAAGGATTAAACATTCCAAAAGATATTGCTGTGATTGGCTATGATAATACGCCACATGCACGTTGGATGTCACCTAGTATCACAACCATCCATCAATCCATTAATTTTATGGGAAAACAATCCTTTAATTTACTCAATAAATTGATTCATGGCATTGAACTTGATACATTACACGATATTATCGATGTGTATTTAGTAGAACGTGACACTGCATAAAATAAAAAAAGCGCAAGGCGCTTTTTTTTATAGGGTTTGATCATCAATTGAATCTAAATATAATTGAAGAGGTTTCATTAACGACGCGATCATATTTTCTTGAAATGGCAATGGTAAACCATGATGTTTTAAAATATCACTAAATGTTAAGGATCCACCGACTTTACAGACACTTAAATATGTTTTTAAAGCACGTTCTTTATCTTCTCTAAATGCATGCCAGAAATAAAAGGCAACGACTTGAGCAAGTGTATAATCTATATAATAAAATGGATCTGAAAATACATGAATTTGTCGATACCAATACGTCCCTTTATTTAAAAAGGTATCATCATCATAATCTGTATGCGGCATATATCTTTTTTCTAGTTGGTGAAATGTCTGCTTTCTTTCTTCTTTTGACATGTCTGGATGTCCATAGACTTCATGTTGAAAATGATCGATTAATGCACCATACGGTAGGAATGAAACGGACCCTGCTAAATGTTGAAAGTAATATTTTTGCGTATCTTCTTTGAAAAAATCTTCCATCCAAGGCCATGCAAAAAACTCCATACTCATCGAGTGAATTTCAGCTGCTTCTAATGTTGGATGACGATATTCAGGGATTAAGTCTTTCGATAAATACATTTGAAGTGCATGACCTGCTTCATGTGTTAAGACATCGACATCATGCGCTGTTCCATTAAAATTTGCAAATATAAAAGGATACCCATAATTAGGGATGAGTGTTGCGTACCCACCTGATTCTTTATTTTCTCTTGCATCCAAATCGAGAAGTTCATGATCTAACATGAATTCAAAAAATTGATGAATCGATGGATCCATCGCTTGATACATTTTAGATGCTGCCTTTAATAAATCGTCTTTGTTACCTTTTGGTTTTGCACTTCCTGATAAAAATTTAATCCCCATATCATAGCTTTTAATACTGTCTAGCTTAAGTCTTTTTTGTTGACGCTTTACTAGAGATTGAACATAAGGAACGACATCTCGTTCAATTTGCTTACGATAAACTTCAACATCTTTTAACGTATAATCAAGGCGTCCTAAACGATCATATCCTAACTGAATGAAATTTTGATAGCCAAGTTGACGCGCGATTTGATGTCTTACTTTCACGAGTTGATCATAAATGTCATCAAGTGCTGCTTCTTTAGATTCAAGAAATTGTGACACTGCGAGTTGTGCCTGATGACGAATGTTTCGATCTAAAGATTGCATATAAGGTGCCATTTTCGATAAGTTCAATGTTTTACCGTCAAAATCGATGCGCGCGGATGCAATGAGTTTAGAATACTCGGTGATTAGTTTGTTTTCTTTTACTAAATCATCTTTTATAGATGGATGAAATGTTTTAATTTGTTGTTCATATTTATTAAAAAATAATGCGCCAAAATGGGTTTCAAGTGCTTCTCTTTGGTCTAACTTTAAAATCGTATGAATGACTTTTTGAATGGCTTCTGTGACGTTTGGACCTTGCTCATCAAAGAAATTTCTTTCAGCTTCATAAAAGTCGTCACTTGTGTTTAAAGAATATCTAATGTTTGCAAGTTGTGCCATCATATCAATATCGTCTTGCAATTTAAAAAATGTTTTGATGATGTCAATGATTTTTTCTGAATTGTCTTCTTGTACTAATTTTGTTTCAATGGCATGTGCGTTTGCTATTAAAGCATCAATGTCTGGTCTTTTGTAAGGCAAATTACTAAATGTCATATATGTTCTCCTTTGTAATGAAATATTGCAATCGACAATGGTCCGATGGTTACCGAAACATGATATGGTTTTCCTTGTCTAGCTTCTTGATATGTTTGTAGAGGTAACCCATTATAAATATGAGATCCAAAATAACGCGCATCATCACTATTAATGACTTCTTCATATCTACCTTGTAATGGGACACCAATTTGATATCCATGGTGGACATTGGGTGTCATATTGAGGACGACAAGCATATGATTGTGTTCTGAATGTCGCATGAATGCAAATACACTTTGGTCTTGATCATCAACAACAAGCCATTCAAACGTATCTGGATATAAATCTCTTTGATAAAACGCGTCGTAATCTTTATACACTTGAATTAAATCTCTTACAAATTGATTGCCTTTTTGATGTGATTCATAATCAAACAAGTGCCAATCAATTTGACGTTCATATGCCCATTCACTGAATTGTGCAAATTCCCCACCCATAAATAACAATTTTTTACCTGGATGGGTTGTAAGTAGGCCTATTAAAAGTCGCCAATTTGCAAATTTTTGAAAATAATCGCCTGGCATTTTATTAATTAAAGATCCTTTCATATGAACCACTTCATCATGAGAGAAAGGAAGAATAAATGACTCATTAAAGGCATACATCAATCCAAAAGTTATTTTATGATGATGATATTTACGATGGATAGGATCTTCTTTAAAGTATCTTAAAATATCGTTCATAAATCCCATATTCCACTTATAATTAAATCCTAGACCACCGTCTTTAAGAGGGTGCGTGACTTTAGGAAAATCAGTAGAATCTTCAGCCATGAAAAGAATTCGATCATCTTTTTGATACAGCATCGAAGATGCTTCTTTTAAAAATTGTATGGCACCATCATTCGTTCCTATATTAGGATTTCCTAAATAAAATAACAAGTTAGAAACTGCATCTATTCTAAACCCATCAACATGATAGTAATCCACCCAGAAAGACAACGCTGATTTCATAAAACTTTTTGTGATCCCTTTATAAAAATCTAAGTTGTCTGTCCCCCAGGTGACATTTTCTCTTCTTAATTGATCATCAAACTCATAAAGCGGTGTGCCATCAAAAAAAGATAAACCGTGTGCATCTTTACAAATATGTCCTAGTACCCAATCCATGATCACACCAATACCTTGTTGATGACATTGATCAATAAAATACATGAGATCATGTGGATTCCCAAAACGAGATGTCGCTGCAAAATAACCTGTTCCTTGATAACCCCATGAACCATCAAAGGGATGTTCATAAACAGGCATTAATTCAATATGTGTAAACCCTTGTTCTTTCACATAAGGAATCAAAGTTTCTACAAGTCTTCGATAACTTAAATAGTGACCATCTTCTTTTCGCCATGATCCTAAATGAACCTCATAAACAAACATGGGTTGATCATATGATTGCTTTTTTTGATTCAAGTATTGCTGGTCTTGCCACTGATATCCTTCTAGTTGGAAGACTTTAGATGCTGTATGAGGAGGTTTTTCGGCATAAAAAGCAAAAGGGTCAGCTTTATGCAAAACTGTCCCAGCATATGTTAAAATCTCATATTTATATAAGGCATCTTGATGATGACCTTTGACTTTGATTTGATAAACACCTTGAAAATGGATTTGATGCATGACATGTTGATCACCATTAAAGTGATTAAAACTTGAAATCAGTTTGACTTGCTTCGCATTTGGCGCATAGACTGTGAACACAGTGTCTTCACCGGTAATATGTGCACCAAATAACTGATGAAGTTGATGATGATTTCCTTCAAAAAATGTCGCCATCATCGCATCATGTATCATATGTTTACCTATCCTTTTTTTTGAAATATATAGACGCCGACTGTGTGTAATTCTACTTGCTGATCGTGTTGTTTAACAGGTGCGGTTGATAGTGTTAGTATACATGAAGACGTTGGAATTGTATAGGGGTCTAATGTCGTTTTAACGATGACTTGAAATGATTGATGATGGTCTTTAAAATCGATGACAATGTGATTGTCTTTAATGTGATAATGTCGTGACATATGCATCGTTTCTTTTTTAAAGGCAACTAAATTTTTAAACGTTTCTGTATGCGGACCAATATCATAGGTGAGCTGATTAATTTCATCTGGTGATTGATATGAATTTTCTACACCTTGTTTTGATCGATACATTTCTTGACCAGCATGAAAGAATGTGATGCCTTCACTTATTAATACTAGGGCATTGGTAAAATCCTGATACTGATGATGACGTGATGCATCATGATGATCTTTTAATAATTTATCATAAAGTGTCATGTTGTCATGACACTCAACATAATTGATGCTATATGAAGCATCTTTAAATACATGCGGTGACCCTTTTAAAAGTAAAATCAAGTCTTCCAAATCAACATCTTCACCAGTTCCATAGCCAAGTTTAGAACCGTGTAAATCGCCTTTTATTTTGTTTCTAAAAGTATCATTAAAATGGGCGATTTGAGGCATCAAATGATGATTTTTTTGTGATGCTTTTTCATGATCGTTAAGAACATCACCCATATGCCAACCTTCACCGTAAATAAAAACATTGGGTTTAATCTGAGAAAGTTTTTGATAAATGATATTCATAGTTTCAACATCATGAAGTCCCATCAAATCAAACCTAAACCCATCAATGTCATACGTTTCGATGAAATGTGTAAGACTATCTATGATGAGTCTTCTCACCATATATCGTCTTGATTCTACTTCATTTCCACAATAAGAGCCATTGCTTCTTTGATGGTGTTCATCGTGTCGATAAAAATATCCTGGAACAAGATCATCATATGGATATGATTCCATGTCAAATACATGATTATAGACAACATCCATGATGATCCCAAGTCCTCTTTCGTGAATGTTATCCATCATTTGAATGGCTTCTAACAATGTGTCTTTGGGTTGTGTGGGTTGAGAAGAAAACCATGGTTGTAAAGCAAAATAATGTTTTGGATTGTAACCCCAATTATAAAACCTTGATTTAAAGATTGGATCAACACCTTCAAAATCAAAAATAGGGAGTAATTGAATATGTGTCATGCCTAAACTTTGCGTATAATCAAGAAATGAGAATCCTTTCGTCTCATCTTTTTCAAATAATCCTAAAAAAAGACCTTTATTTTTAACATTAAGATTTTGTGTGACATCTCTTACATGCGCTTCATAAATAATTGCATCTTTTTTGTTTTGTTTAATACGTGCTTTCTTTGCTTGAAAATGACTTGGGATAATCACACCATCAGAAGTATCTGTCATTTTTAAGTATGGATCTTGAACTTTTTTAAATGTCTCCACAAGTCTAACATCATAAAAATATGTTGCAAATGCTAAATCACCATCAACACGAACGTGATAAATCATACCATCACCAACCATTGGAAATAGTCGGTCATTGACATTTAATTTAATTTCCTTAGCAACAGGGCTATAGACATAGAAGTCTGTATATTCCGGATGATAAATCGCTCCTAATGGACCGTTGTATTGATACGTTTCATTGAAATGATCTTTAAGCGTGACTAATCCGATATGAAGTGGAAAATTTTGTCCATTAATTGTAATTGTATCCGCACTTTGAAGAGGAATTGTTTCATTGGAAATAAAGTATTGATGGTCTCCTATTTTTTTATCAAACGTACATGAGATGTTTAAAATGGATACATCATGAATGTATCCATCAAATTCAATACGTATATAATTATAATCATCAATAAATGCTAACATTAAATCATGATCCAAACTGGATCTTTACCAGTATACATACCATCAAGTTCAATATTTTCTTGAGATATTTCATTGAAATACGTCCCTTTTTCTAATGGAATATTGTGAAGCGTAACACCTTCTACATTAAATAATCCGACCATTTTATGTCCATTTTTTTCATATGATAAAACAGCACCACCATCTTTAAAATGTGATTTGAAGTTCCCATCTTTATTTAAAGGATGCTTTTTTAATCTGATTAAAGTTTTTAAAAATTGAGAGATGTCTTCATGTTCAAACCAGTCAATCGGATCCTTATCAAATAAAGTTAAATGTTTTGTAGACATCACTTCAACACCATTGTAAAGCATTGGTGTCCCTTTCAAAAAGAAACTCATCGCAAGCATATTTTTAAACATTTCTACATGTTTAACTTTTGATCTTAACCGTGATTTATCATGATTTTCATAAGCGCGTAATTTAATATAGTTACTTGGATACATAAAATCTTGTTTTTCAACAGCATCTAAGTAGGCTTTTAATGTCACCTCACCTTTTAAATATCCTTCAAATTCATCATCAATATCATAATCATAACCGATATCAAAAACTTGATACATCTCACCATCACTATGGGCTTGATGACCTAGCGAACGAATATATTGAATGAAGTGTGGATGGACGGATTCGGTTAACCAAATATGATTTGGAGAAATTTTTTCGACTTCATGCCTTGCTTTTTCCCAAAATTCAAGTGGTACCATCGGTGCAACGTCGCATCTGAAACCATCGATTTTTTTTGCCCAAAAAATAAGATTATCAATTAAATACGTCCATTGTTCAGGATCTTCATACGTTAAATCTGTAACATCAGACCATTCACCTATTCGATTTGCAAACCCACCATCTTGATTTTTATAAAACCATTCTGGATGTTGTTTTGTAAGTTTTGAATCTCTTGACGTGTGGTTAAAAACGATGTCTAACATGACTTTTAACCCTTTTTTGTGCGCGTCTAAAACAAGTCGATCAAAATCTTCCATCGTTCCTAATTCCTCTGCGATACCATAATAATCTGATATCGAGTAAGGACAGCCATCAACGCCTTTACGTCCGATATGGCCGATTGGATGAATCGGTAATAAATATAAAATTGAAACACCTAAATCTACAATTCGATCTAAATCTTGACGTAATGCTTCAAATGTGCCGTCTTTAGAGTATTGTCTCGGATAGACTTGATAAATGACTTGATTTCTTAAATCAAGATTGGTATTTTTTGCCATAAAGTGGCCTCCATCAAATTAAATTTCTTTTAGATGCCATAAATCCGTATTATATTGTTCAATGGTTCGATCAGATGAAAAGAATGACGAATTGGCAATATTAAGTACTGTTTTTTTCGCCCAAGAAAGAGGATCTTTAAACCATTCATTAGCCGTTTCATGTGCAAGTACATATGAATTAAAATCTTTGAATACTAAGAAGTAATCATTATTGAGTAAATTACTTAAAATAAAATCAAAATGTTGTGGGTTGCTTGTTAAAGTTCTAATGAAGTCGAAAATACGTTTTAAACGATTATCTTGATCATAAATATTTTTAGGTTGATAATGATTATTTTTATAAATCTCTGTCACTTCTTCAGCATTAAGTCCGAAAATAATAGCATTTTCATTGCCAGCTTGTTCTACAATTTCAACATTTGCACCATCCATTGTTCCGAGTGTAATCGCCCCATTCATCATAAATTTCATATTCCCTGTTCCACTTGCTTCTTTTGTTGCGGTTGAAATTTGTTCAGAGATATCAGCAGCTGGTATTAATTTTTCAGCATACGTCACATTATAATTTGTAACAAATACGACTTTTAATAAATGCTTAACATCATCATCATTGTTGATAACTTCTGAAACTCTACTAATAAGTTCAATAATTTCTTTTGCCATCGCATAAGAAGGGGCTGCTTTTGCACCAAATATGAAATTATGTGGCACATAATTTTGTTTAAATGATGGATTTGATTTCAATTCTAAATACACATGAATGATATGTAATATATTCATGAGTTGACGTTTATATTCATGCAGACGTTTAATTTGAATATCAAAAATTGCACCTTCAATAAGTGAAATGCCTTCTTTTTCTTTTATAAATTCAATAAGTTGTTGTTGTTTTTTTAATTTGACGTCTTTGATTGCATTTAAAAACTCAAGATCATCTTTAAATTGTTCAAGTTTTTTTAAGTGTGTCAAATCTTTCTTAAATTCTGAACCAATTTTCCCTTCAATTAATTGAATAAGTTCTTGGTTGACTTGTATCAACCATCGACGATGGGTGACACCATTGGTTTTATTATTAAATTTGTTTGGAAATAACATATAAAAACGATGAAGTTCAGTCTCTTTTAAAATATTTGTATGCAATGCTGCGACACCGTTAACACTAAATGATCCATAAATCGCAATATTTGCCATGCGAACATGATTGCTACCAATAAGTTGTAGCAAGTATTGTTCATTTTCATTAAAACGACCGTCTTCTTTAACAAGACGATTAAAACGACGATTCATTTCTTGAATGATTTCATAAATTCTTGGTAATAAATTACGGTAAATAACCTTGTTCCATTTTTCTAGTGCTTCTGAAAGAATCGTATGATTCGTATATGCACATGTTCTTGTTGTAATATCCCAAGCTTCATCGTAACCAAAACCTTCTTCATCCATTAAAATTCGCATCATTTCAGGGATGACAACTGCTGGATGTGTATCATTGAGTTGGAATGTATAGTGATCTGGCAAGGTTTTTAAATCTAATCCAAAGGATTTATGTTCTCTTATGGCATCTTGAACTCCGGCAGCACTAAATAAATATTGTTGTTGAAGACGAAGCGTCTTCCCTTCATCTTTAGAATCATCTGGATACAGTGCTTCTGAAATGGTTTCTACCATTTTCAAATAGCCAAGGTCTTGATGTAATTGTTTTTCACTAGGTTCAGTTGACCATAAACGAAGTCTAGTCGCAACACCGTTTTGGTCTCCTGCGATATACATATCATAAGGGACTGCTTTTACCCATATAGGATTTTTTAATTGTGTATGTTCAACATACCCGTAATATGGAATATCAATGGCGTCTTCTTCTTTTCTTTCTTCCCAAAGATATGGTTTTTCTAACCATGGGTCTGGATATTCATGTTGTTTATGATCTTCTATTGTTTGAACAAAAAAACCTTTAGAGTAACGAATACTATTACCATACAAAGGGAGTTTAAGTGCTGCAGCTGAATCTAAAAAACATGCTGCAAGACGACCTAGACCACCATTCCCAAGACCAGCATCGGTTTCATAATTTTCAACCTCATTGATATCCAAATGATGTTCTTCAAATAAAGCTTTGATATCGTCATAGATGCCTAAACTATATAAATTATTCGTAATCATTCGACCCATCAAAAATTCCATCGAAAAATAAATCGTTTTTTTAAGTTGATGTTTTTTTATTTGGTCTTGCGTTGACATATGAAGTGTTTGTAAACGTTGTTGAACGATAGACGCTAATACTTGGTATCTTTGTTCTAAATTTGATGATTTTAAATCGACATTAAATTGTGTTTGTAATTGATTGATAAAATTTTCTTTAATCGTAAGTTGTGACATGCTGTTCTCCTTCGTTGTTATATCTTTATTTTACCATAAAAAGGCTTGAAAAGGCTTTATAATATCGGTTTCATATTAAAAAAAAGGGTAAAATTTTACCCTTTTCTATTAACCTTTAGTTGCGCCTGCCATAATTCCTTCAATTAAGTATCGTTGGAAGACCATATAAAGGATCGTAATCGGTATCCCTACAAGTAACGCGCCTGCGGCAAATGCAGAATAATGAATATAGTTTAAGTCCGTAATAAATCTAAATAAACCCACGGCAAGTGTCCATTGATTCGTTACATCATAGCCTGCTGGAGCATTTTGAGGATAGTAATTCAGTAAGTAACCCGGTAAAATATAATCCATCCAAGGACCCATGAACATTGTGACTGCAACAAATGTTAAGATTGGCACAGATAATGGTAGGATGATGTGCCAAAAAATTTGAAATTTATTGGCACCATCAATCATCGCTGATTCATCTAAGTCTTTCGGAATTTGCTGTAAGAAGCCTTTGATGAGCCATAAATTACCAGGGATGGATCCACCGATGTATAAAATGGATAATGCTCTTGGTTGTCCTAGCAATCCAAATCGCCAAAATAAGACATACATGGCGATTAATCCCATAAACGATGGAAATGCTTGAAGCACTAAAATACCAAGTAATCCTGCACGTTTTCCTTTGAAACTAAATCTTGCAAACACATATGCAGCACCCGTGATGAGCACTGTACCTATAAACATATTGATGAGTGCGATTGAAAGTGTATTCCAATACCAAGTCGTGAACTTCGTTTCAGTGAATAGATAGTTAAACGCTTCAAAATTTGGATTATCTGGCCAAATTTGATTTGGAATATCAGAACGAATGTTTGAAAATGCAAGTCCAAAGATATAGACAACGGGAACAATGACAAGTGCTGCAACTATAAGAATTTGAATGTATAATGCAACGCGATGTAACATGTGATTGAGTTTAAATACCTCTTTTAACCCACGATCTGAAACATTTCGTCTCTTTTCAATGCGTTGATAATACATTAAACCATAGACAGGAATGAGCCCAATCAAGCCAGGTTTAATCCCTTCATAACCTTTACGTCTTGCATATTCATAAACAGTAGACTGATGTACAAATATAACAAGTAATATTAAAAATCCTGTAAGTAGCTGTAGAAATAACATCTTCTAATCCTCCTGGAATGCGCGGGTTCTTGATAAATTCCAAGCGGTGACAGAACCCACAAATAAGAATATTAATACCGAGAATACAGAAGCCATGTTGTAAATACTATAATCTACTGTTAACTTATACATCCATGAAATTAAAATATCGGTATCCCCTGCAAATCCAAGCGATGGTTTTCCATCATTCGGTCCACCACCTGTGATAAAGTAGATGACCCCGAAATTATTAAAATTACCTGAAAATGTCATAATTAATATTGGTGCGGTTGAATATAAGACGAGCGGCATTGTAATTAATCTGATTTTCTGCCATCCACTTGCACCATCAATATCTGCGGCTTCATATAATGTTTTGTCGATGGCGGTCATGACACCAGTCATAAGTGCCATAAAATATGGAAATCCTAACCAAATATTAATGAGGATAATACTTCCTCTTACAAAGGTTGTGTTAAACGGATTGGTAAACCATTGAATGTTTTCAAAGCCTAAATAAAAGAGTGTGCGTATACCCGATAAACTTTCATAGTTTACACCTAACATACCAATATCAAAAAGCAGATCATAAATACCTAAATCTTTTAAAAATTGATTAATAAACCCTAATTCTTTAAACATAACCGAGAAAACCATTTGTGAGAGTAAAGCTGGTATTGCCCAAGGTAAAATGAATAGTGTTCTCCAAAATTTTCTAAACACAACTTTTTCACTGTTTAAAATAAGTGCTTGGAAGAATCCTCCAAAAAATACAGTTGCTGTTGATAAAATCGCCCAAACAACGGTCCATCCAAGTACTCGCCAAAATGCTTGACCAAAAGATTGACCTAACCCTGAAGAGAAATCAAAAATTGCGATGAAATTTCTAAATCCAACATAATCAAAGTTATCCAACATGGATTCATTACCCGCAATATCAGTAAATGCAATCATAAAGCCAAAGACAATCGGCATGATTGAAATAAAGGCTAATACAAACATCGCAGGAGATAAAATAATGTATTCATAACTACTTTCATAGACATCTTTAAAGTAATCAATGTCTTTTAATACTTTTTCATTTTTACGTTTTTGTTCACTTACACGATAAGCATCTACAATTCCCCAAATCATGAAAATGAAAAAGAATAATGATGATATCACACCAATCAAACCTTCTAATAAAATCATCGTTGAAACATGCCCTTGAATTGGAATATTTTCACTTATTTGAAAACCAGGTGTTGTGAATAGAGAAAACTCTCTTTCACTTAAACCTTGACCCGCGAGAGCCTCTGCAAGAGACATATGATTGGTAAAGTTAACCTTTTGTGCGATACCCAATGTCCCCACTGACCAGTAACTGCGAATGAAAAATCCAGCTTTATCATAAAAGAAATTATTGTATTGAGATTCAAATGTCTCTTTTAGATCCGTATTTAAATTAAGATAAATACGTACCATAATTCTATTGAAATCAGCATTAGAGTAATCTAAATGATCTGCACTATAATCATAGTATAGTGCTTGTCTGAAAACTCTAGTGAATGGCGTTTGTTCATACTGTAAACGTTGAGATAAATAAATCATTCCAGCTTCATAGTATTCATAGAAAGTATTATCTATAACATACATTGGGCCTTCAACTGGTACTTTGTTATTATCCATTTCAATCGTTGAGATTATTTCTTCCGTCAGTAAATTCACAAATCTAAACGATCCATCTATTTTTACTCTCAAATAAAAAGTACCGTCTATTTCATAAATCTCATTCAGTTTTTCAAAACGAATGAGACCTTCATTAGATAATAAAATATTTGCTTCATTTAAACCACCATGGAGCATGGTTGTTTCTACAAATTCTTTTTGATTACTTCCGTCTTCTAGTTCAATATTTCGTTCGATGTAATACGTGCCGTCTTCATCAACAAATAAAATACCTCTTCTTTCGATTAAGGTGCCATTTGATAAATCAAACTCAGTTGATAAAACTTCATCAAAAGTTGAAAGATTTGTGACAGTTGGTAAATTCGCTGCCTTTAGATCATCCGCGATAAACTGCAACATATTGATTTCGTTAAGTGCAGATAATGTTTCTTTATCTGTTGCGTTTTCAGGAATATTAAGTGATCTTAAGAACGTTTCGAATGGTTCATATCCCGTTGCATCAAAACCATTCGCACGTACGCTGTTTTCATTTTTTAAATTGAAATAACGTGCATATAAATTGTCTTGATACCACGTATCTGTAAGATCATCTCCAACAAGTTTAGTATATGCAGTTGTTTCTTCGAAATAAGAACTTGTTAGTAATTCTGTACCAACAAATCCGACAAAAATAATGAAAAAGAATAAAGCTTTAATATATTGACGATTCAGAGCTTGTCCTGAACCCCAAATGAATGCTGATAAAATTGCTTTAATTGTACTTAGTGCCTTCATTCATGCTCCTTATAAACTAATAAGGAGGCGGCAATGCGTTATTGCCGCCTACTTAATTAGTATCACAAATTTTTTATTGCTTTAATTATTGATTTGCTAAACCAGAACGAACTCGGTAAGATTGTTCTGCAGTTGCTGCTGCAACTGTTGGATCAACACCATTATTCCAAACATCTTTAATCATTGTTTCACCTGGTCCCCAGTAGTAAGTCACTTGAGGAATGGTTGGCATTGGTACAGATGTCTTTAATTGTTCTGCCATGGCAAGTAATAATGCATCTTCTGACACACCAGCAATACTTGCAAGTAATTCATTTTCTAATGCTGGAAGTTTTGTTTTATATTCATATTGTAATTCCATCGCGATATCACTTGTTAAGAATTCAACAAATTTAATTGCGTCTTCTGAATTATCTGAATATTTATAAACTGCAGCCATAATTGCACCAGCATATGTTTTCATATTTTGACCATTGATTGTTGGCATTGGTGCAACACCATAGTTAATACCTGCATTTAAATATGCTTCATGGTTCCATGGTCCACCAATAACATAAGGAATGTTACCAGCTTCAAAGTTTGCACCACCACTTGTTGAATCTGTTTGTCCAGATCCTGCAACCACTGGTTTAAGTTGATCTCTAAAGAATGTTAATGCATCCACTGTGTTAGCATATCCTACTGCACTCGGATCATCTAAATTCGCACCAAATGGTGTAAATCCAAATGCACTATAAAATGGTTGCATGAAATATGAATCTGCCCAATGTGAAGATGTTCCTAAATAGAAGTAACCAGCTTGTGCATTCGTTCTTGTTGGATCATCAGTCTCATCACTTGTTAATGCTGCATTCCATGTTGCACCTGCTGCAAGCAATGCTTCCATTGTGGTTGCTGGCGTTGCAACTAAATCTTTATTATAAAACAATCCAACAGATTCTAATGATAGTGGTACTGCAAATAAACTTTCAACAGCATTTGCAGATGTTGGATCAAATGAACCATTAGTTTCATCATATGATAGTGTTGCAATATCTAAACCAAGTTGAGCTGAACGTCCTTCTAGTGACGTTTTCAAACTATTTGGTAACGGTAATACTAAGTCTTCAAGAACAGCTTGAGCAAGTTGATCATGTGGGAATTGGAAAACATCTGCACCATTTCCTGAAGGACCAAATGTTTTTAACAATTCACGTGCATCAACTGACCCCATGTGTTGGAATTCTACAACGATATTAGGATATACTTTGTTAAATTCTTCAATGACTGCAGCCATATATTCACCATTTTCATCATCCATCCAAACACGGATGCTTGATGATGGTACTAAAATATCACCGAAGTCAATGGTTTCACCATTATTTTCAACAGTTTCACCACATGCCGCTAATGTAAATACGGATGCTAAAGCAATAAATAATAATATAATTTTTTTCATGATTTAACCTCCCTATTCGCCTTTCACTACTCTAAAGATAAATGTTTCTTGAGTGACATTACCCCATTTGTCTACTACTTGTAACATAATGGTGTAATCACCTTCTTCAGCTGTATTTAACACTGACATATTACCTTTAGGTACAAATACAAACGATGTGATATCTCCATCACGATTATCTGTTACAGAGTAACGTGGGAAAAGTGATTGATCAAATGGTTGTCCCCATGGCACTTCAATGATTCTTTGATCAGCAGTTTTACCAACAAATGATAACGGAGATACGAATGTTAATACTGGTGCTTCTGTATCTAAGTCAAGTGCTAATGATGCTGATGCGTTAGTTGGAACAAATACTGTTCTTGCTGTTGCTGGATATTTTGTATCTCCAGCATCTGCATCATTATCCCAAGCTGAAATCTCATCATTGAATGTTACTGAAGTCATATCATTTGATAAAACAAATGAACGATTTCCTGATTCTAAATTTTCACCAATGTCCCAAGTACCTTGTGTCCATTTATATTCGTGTGTTGAGTATGCTGCTGTTACACTAATTGTAAATGTAATTGAATACGATCCATCAGATTGTTTTGTTGCTGCATAAGCTGCATCCCCTGGATTCCAGCCACCAAATGATGCGCCTAAACTAATCGTTGCATTTTCTGGTGTGTTATCAGGTACAGTAACATTCAATGTTACAGTAATTTCATTTGCAGTTTCTAAATCTTGAGGATACATTGTATCAAAAAATACTTCGTAATCTTTAGTGTTATCTAATTCAGTACCCTCTGCAAGTGCAATTACAAATGTATTGAGTGTTGTATTTGTTTTACCAAAGTCAACACGTTCAATTGCGAGTGCAGGTCCATATTGACCATTACCTAAATCTTCTTTGATTTGGAACCAACTTGTGATTAACGCTTCTGCTGCTTCACGTTCTGCATCAGTTGTTGCTTCTGCATAAGGTGATGCCACTGATGAACTCGTTTTAACAACAAGTGTATTAGGATCAATTGCATATGTTCCTGTCATTTCTTCTGGAGAGAAAGGTAATAACTTAAAGCTAAATGCTTCATCTCTAAACGTATCTGGTGTTGTAAAGACATTTGAGTTATTTGTAACACCATCACCGGCATTAACAATATAAACGATGTTTACTGCACCTGCTTCTTGATTAGTGATATAGTTTGTATCGTTGATATCGCCTGTTTTCTTAGTCGCATCGTCGCCACCATAAACTAGGAATCCTGCCCATGTTTCTTTAGCAGATAACATCATTCCCCAAACATCGATATCAGCTTCTGAACGTCCAGCAACCGTAAATAGTTGAGACGGTGTTCCCCATTGAGATGCACCAATTTCTGCATCATCTTCATACGTCCATCCCCAACCATGAATACCTAAAGTCTCTTCATATGCTCCAGCTGGATCATAGTAGACAGCTAAAATGTTATGTGTATCAGGATCTGCAACAAATACTTCTGCATTTCCATTTCCTAACATTCCTTCAAAAATATAAACATGAACTGTTTTATCTTCTTGGATTGCACTAGCTGGAATAAAGACATCATCTGTTAATTTTCTACTCCAATCTTGTGAACCACCTGCCCAATATACAGCAATAAATGGCACTTCGGTTCCTACTGGAACATCATTATATTCCCAATATGCACCGAATGCATCCACGCCATCACGTACTCTTGGACTTAATCCTGGTGCCCAAGTATGGTTTCCAAGATCATCATATTCACCACTCCAAGCTTGGAAGTGAATAACTAAATTACCAGTTCCAGCACCAAATGCACTAATCCCAAAGGTAAGTGCAGATACTGCAACAAGTAGTAAAGCGAGTAATCCTTTCTTCATTATTTCCTCCTATTTATAAAAGATTTTTTCTTTTATTTGATGCTTCTATAATATCACAAAATGTAAAAAAATGTAAACGCTTTAGTATTTTTATAATTTATGAAACCGATTGCACATTGTAATCGCTAACATTAAATTTTTATATTCTCTTTATTCCATGTTAAGATTAGATGTGTAGGAGGAATACATGAAAAAAATTATAATACTTTTAACAATATTTTTACTTCCACTTTTTACTGTGGATTCATATGCAGCAGATGATTTAACCACATTACGTGTCCACTATTATAGATATAATGATACCTATACAGGATTTAACATGTGGGTTTGGGAGAATTTACCTATGGCACGTGGTGGTAAACAATGGGACTTTAACGCTTCTAATAAAGGTGAATTTGGTGTTTATTATGACATCGATCTTGCGACAGAATACCCAGGGGCTACTCGTTTAGGAATCATTATTAAACAGGGTGGCTGGGACGGTTATCGAGAGATTGGCGGCGACCGATTTATTGATTTATCAGATGTAGAAATTGTCGAAAATGGACGAGGCCATGTTTATTTTGTTGAACAAGATATCAACATTGGAGCTTCGCAATCAGACTTAGATAATAACATACCTGATTATCGAGATCGTATTTTACAAGCGAACTTTGTAACATCAGGACCAATGTATCAAATACAAGTATCTGCAACAGGAAATGTATCAAATTACGCAGTTTATGAAAACGGTTCTCAAACACCATTTGTTAGTGGAACTGCGACCTCAAATTCATTTAACATTTCTGGGAATTTTGCAATCGACAAGTCATATGTCGTTGAAGTCACGTTTACCGATGATGAAAAAGCAACAAAATCTGTTTCACTTGAAAAAATATACGATACACCTGCTTTTGAATCTCTTTACACATATGACGGTGATTTAGGTGTTAGTTTTAATGGTGATGAAACAATCATTCGTGTATGGGCACCACTTGCTAGTGAACTCACGTTAAACTTATTTAATCAAGGTCATCCAGACTATAATGATGAAGGTCAACCTTCACGTGAAACCACACCCTATGAAACACACACCATGACACGTATAGAAAACGGAGCATGGGAAATCAAACTGACAGGTGACTATGATTTTAAATATTATACATTTAGTGTCAATAACGGTGGCATCACCGTAGAAACAACAGATCCATATGCATATTCTGCAGGTGCAAATGCCGTTAGATCTATGATTGTGAATTTTGATGCGATTAATCCTGAAGGTTGGGAGTATAATTCAAGACCTAAAAATGTCACGAATAATACCGATTATATTATTTATGAACTTCACGTTAGAGATTTAACCTCTCATAGCTCATGGACAGGAACCGAATCTTATCGTGGAAAATTTTTAGGTATTGCTGAAAAAGGAACAACCTATACCGATAGAAATGGCGTGACTGTCTCTACAGGTCTTGATCATATCAAAGAACTTGGTGTTAATGCTGTTCACTTCTTGCCTTTAGCAGATTTTGGATATGTCGATGAAGTAGAATTTGCAACCAATCCTTTATATGATAATTTATTTAACTGGGGGTATATGACCATGCATTTTAATGTTTTAGAAGGAACATTCTCTTCTAATCCATTTGATGGTCGTGCACGTGTGACGGAATTTAAACAAGTTGTTCAAAGTTTGCATGATTATGGAATTCATGCAATCATGGATGTTGTTTATAATCACACTGGATCAAGTGAAATGTCTAACTTCCATCAACTCGTTCCAGGTTATTATCACCGTTTTACTGAATCTGGTGGCTTTTCAAATGGATCTGGTACTGGAAATGAAACTGCATCTGAACGCTCAATGATGCGTAAATTTATTGTAGATTCTACAGAATTTTTAGTGACTGAATATAATTTATCTGGATTACGTTTTGATCTCATGGCACTTCATGATGTAGAAACCATGAATGCTCTTGCTGAAAATTTATATGAAATTGATCCAACGATTTTGATATATGGCGAACCTTGGATGGGTGGAACGTCTCCACTTCCGGTTTCTGAACAAGCGGGTAAAAATAATATTGCGAATCTTAGTGATGTTGCAGCCTTTAATGATGTGACAAGAGACGCTTTAAAAGGTTCTGTATTTAGTGCTTCTGATGGTGCATGGATTCAAGGTGAAGGGTTAGCAGCAAACTTTGAAGGTTTAAAATATGGGATCGTTGGTGGTGTTGACCATATTGATGTCGATTATGTAGGTGGGTGGCATTTAAATCCTGAACAAATTGTCAACTATGCATCGGCTCATGATAACAACACACTTTTTGATAAACTCGTCTTAACAGGATTTTCAGTGACCCGAGATATTGAAATCTTAAAACAAATGCAAATTCAAGCCAATGCCATCGTATTAACCTCACAAGGCGTACCATTCATTCATGCTGGTGCCGAATTTATGAGAAGTAAACCGCTTGAAGAAGGTGGATACGATCATAACTCTTACGAATCTCCAGACAGCGTCAATCAATTACGTTGGGATAGAAAAGCACAGTATCATGATGTCTTTGAATACTATAAAGACTTAATTTATATTAGACAGGCATATGATCATTTTAGAATGACAGATCCTCAACTCATCAATAGCAGATTATCATTTTTAGATACCAATCAAACATACAGTGCGATTGCATATCGTATTGTGGGTATGGATGATAATGAGCCTGAAGTGATTGTGATTCATAGTGGCTATAATCCATCTGGTGGATTGACACAAGTCACCCTTCCTCAAAATAAGGATTATCATGTCTTAACATTTACTGGGGATAGTGATCCAATCAATGGTCTTGATGTCATTAGTGGAACAGCGTTTGTTCCAGCAAGAACAACCATGATTTTAACGACAGAAATTCTTGAAGCTCCGCAATTTGATAATCTTCCAGGTACCTCAGATAACAGTCTTCTATTATGGATTGGACTAGGTATTGGACTCGTTTCAATCGTATCCATAGGCGCTGTCGTACTTTTAAAAAGAAAACAACCTTCAATTGATGCATAAATAAGATAAGATAAAAAAAGACCACTTCAAATGGAGTGGTCTTTTTTTATCTGTAATATTTTCTTCCAAATTTTAGCATCACGATCATGATGACAATTCCAACTAAAAACTGATAAATCACACTCGCAAACACAGGTTCGAAAAATGCAATCCCTACACCTGCTACCGCGGGTAATGTCATCATCCAAATAATAAATGTTAAACTTTCAGCATACGTCATAAACGATGATAGTTGATATTTAAAGAGTTGTAAAACAAAAGATAAAAAGATGATAAAGATCAACTGAATGACAAACTGGATCACTGTATTCGTTAATAATGCATTGAAGATGATATACGATCCAAATGAAGCTTCAATGCCTTCACCAAAGGATTGCCATAAAGCTTCTTTTTCTGCTTGATTACTAAAGATTAGTAATCCCATATCTAACGTATCAGAAAATCCTTGATAGCCTGATGATTCAAGCGTACTATCGCCTTGAAGATAATAAATACGGTCATCAGATAAGATAATCGAACGTGCTTCATACGTTTTATTCTCATCAAAGGTTTCGATATAGTACGTGATATTTTGATGTGTAAATGTAATATCTTCTTCACAAGATATCCCTGCAAATGAGACATTACAATCCATTGAGGTATCAGGAATCGACGTATTAAAACTTTCAGCAATAAAATCTAATCGAAACCCTTCTTCTCGTATGATTTGATAGTTCAGAGGAAATGCTGTTAAAAATGTCAAAATGATAAAATATAAAATGACTTTAACATTAATTGGAATGAGTTTTTGAAAGACATGTTCATAAGAAAAGCCATTTTTAAAATACTGGACGATAAACATTACATATCCTCTTCAATTAAATATATACCCACACCATAAGCATCTAAGGTAAAGCCAGATTCACTGTCTTCATAAATGGTTTCTAAGATTGCCGGTAATGTAACGTCTGCACCTTGTTGGGAAATATTAATAATCACAAGTATCTTTTGAATTTGATCACCATTTTGATACGTTCTATAAAACCCTTGTATGTTGTAATCACTATTGTCATAAGGTGTAAAATCACCAAACATGAGTGCTGGATACTCGAGTCTTAAATTCATAAATTCATGATAAACATAATACATACTGTCCATATTGCCCATGGCTTCAGTTACATTCGGTGTTGATATGTTTTGAGTATCTGGAAACCAAGATGTTTCTCTATCATCGCCCCACAAGAAAGCTGTCCGTCTAAATTCATCATACGCAGTCCCATAACCAGAAACATTCACACCTTCTTGGCGTCTTCCTAATAAATCAAGTTCATCACCATAATATGCATAAATATTCCCTGGTAATGTGTACATCGCTTTGACTGTTTGTGTTCTAGCGTCTTTGTTTGGTATACGTGTTGCAGGTCGATTAATATCATGATTCCCAATAAAAAGATGATCAATATAATGAGGTTGAGCCTCTTCCATTGCCTTATAAAATTGATTTAAACTCGAAACAAAATTAAATCGTGACGATTGAAATGCGATTTTTTGTTCAAGATGCATCGCACCAAAAAAGTTAAATACGGATCCAGTACCCAATACATAATTCGGATATCTTATATAGTTATAATCAAATACTTCAGAGACAATATGTGCGGCATCTCCAAACTCAGTTTGAAGATACGCTTTAAATTCTAATAAATAAAGTCCTGCATTCGTATCGATGGCAGTAAGTCCTGGTTTATCAAAAATGTGTTTTGCGGCATCAATTCTAAATTTTAAGATTCCCATATCACCATAAAACTTCAGGATGTCTTTGACTTCATTTTTAAATGCTTGTGATGTTGGATCAAAATCAACAAGTCCACCTACAAAGGATTGATACGCGACATTGGGTGCATCCCAATAATAATAATCCCGATAAGGACTTTCCATATCACTTCTTGCTTCAACATACCAAGGATGCTGATCACTTGAATGATTGATCACAAGATCCATCATGATGTCAATATTTTTAGTTTGTGCTGTATCAATTAAACTTTGTAAATCTTCTAATGTTCCAAAGTCATCATGTACATCGTAATAATCGGTCACGGCATATCCGTGATATGTATTTGACGGATGAAATGGCGTTAACCATAATGCAGTCACGCCTAAATTTTCTAAATAGTCTAAATTATTTTCTATTCCTTTTAAATCACCGATGCCATCATCATCACTATCTGCAAAAGATCGAATAAATATTTGATAATAATTATCGATGTTAGGATGTTCTTCAAACAATTCTAACGACGTCGGAAATGCTTCATTTTGACATGCAGAAATACTCAATGTCATTGTTAAAAGTAGTAATAATAGTACAATCTTTTTCATTTTATAACCCTCTATCTTTGAGTAAAGACGATCGTCCTAAAATATCATCTTTCCCTTGTCTTTTTTCTAAATCAATCATTTTTGTTTGAAAGAGATAGTCATGAATCGTTCGTGATGTATGACTGTTCATAAAAAACATACACACCATTAAATAAATACCTGCTGAAAACACACTTGCAAGTACTTTTGTTGTGTCTCTTAATAGTAATAACCATATTGGTGCCTTACTTCCATCTTTTAAAACCACTTGTATTTTCTGAACACGTTTACCGAGCGTTTGACCTGTATTTCTAAAATATGGAAATAGATAAAAGAAAAATGCTGCACCTAAAAAAATGATATATGATAATGTTTCTGATTGAGGCGATACGCCGATTGCGAGTATGCCTGCTAACGCAACACCTGATGTGTCAATTGCAAACGCGCGAACACGTTTTTCAAAGGAAGGTACCATTATGTTGTCTCCTTACATCTAAAATTGTGAGCCATGCACCTAAAGGAAACACAACGTCATGTGAGATTGAAAAACTCGTGTACGTTTTTGCTTGTTCTTCTACCACACTTAAAAAGATATCACGAATATAGAGTCCTGTGTCTATCATACCGGTTCCACTTAAAAATGGAAGATCTACTTTATCAAATAAAAAATCGTTCGTCGCGACTAAATAATCTTCGTTTTGATTAAATGTCATGTTATTTAGAATAAAGACATCGGTTGCATTAAAACTACTGATTAAACCATTGATGACCGAACCTTTTAAATAAACCGTTTTGATTCGATTATCAAAGGGGAAAATCTCATATAACTTGGCAACCGTAATGCCTTCATTAAACCCTAAATCGGTACGTGTGCCACTACCGTTATGAATCCCAATAACTGCGCCAGTTTTAAGTGCCATTAGTTTTGCAATATATTGCGTTAAATCATTTCTTGAATAATAACTTGAACTTGGTAAGATGACATTGGTAATGAGTGGTTCAACTTGCGCATAATACGAATCAATCATTGCTTTTAATATGTCATCTTGACTTAAATTGTTCGGCATCTGAAGTGGACTCACATTTCTTGCTTCGTAATCTTCTAGTCCGTTTCTTGAAATATCTAGTGTGAGATGACCAATAAGCTGTCCATACGCAGAAGATTGGATGACAGGCATATCCATACCCTCTCTAGAGATAAATGTTAAACTGTTTTGATGGGTATGGCCATTAAACATCGCATCGACTCGAGAAGATCCAGTAAGTTGACCAATGCCTTGATTCGTATCAGACCTTGCGCCGTGATCGATGGCAAGCACAAGATCAACATCTTCATTGGTTCTTAAATAATTGGCATAATACGAAACATAAGTGACAGGATCTCTAAATTCATAGCCTGTCACGCGAGACGTTGCGATACTTGATTCAAGACCATAGCCAATGGTACCGATGATACCAATTTTAAGGTCTCCTCTTGTGACAATGGTATAAGGTGCAATCCCATCAGGCTGAGTTTCAGTGCCTGTATAAAACAAGTTCGCTGCAAGTAACGGATAATTTGCTTGAATCTCATGATTCCCGTTAAAATAATCTAACACGATATCTAATCCCCAGTCAAATTCATGATTGCCTAATGTAAAGGCTTCGTGTCCCATCATATTAAGTGCTTCAATAACAGGTGCACCATAAAAGTAATTAGAAAGTAAACTTCCTTGAAGTAAATCTCCACCACTTATAAACAAAACATTGTCTTGTGTATGTTCAATATAATCGATATAACTTGCGATATTCAATAGACCCATTCGATTGCCATCTTCTAGAATTGCACCATGCGTATCATTAATGTAAAGCACGTGAAGTTCTGTTGCATTTGAAACGATAGGTTGCAGGACAGTTATCGTGATGGTTTCAGTTGTAATGAGTGTTTGAGAATTCATGACTGAATATCTTACTTGATAGGTACCGACGGTATCATAATCCACAGATGTATCATCGATAATGATATTTTCAGTTAGATATCCGTCATTGAGATCAAACGCAGCAACACCCTCTAAATAATTAGGGGATTCATCACCAATATAATAGGTCACATCTTTAATCCCAATAATCGCTGGATAGATTTTAAGTGATTCTTCTCGTCCTTCTAATACGGTCACATTTCTCACGGCTTTAGTTGTGACTTGATAAGGGGTTGTGACATAGTAATTGATTTGATATAAACCTTGTGTATCCCAATCCACTCTTGCATCATCGATGATTAAATGATCAAGAAGATTTTCATAATAATTATGAGAGACAGTGACACCTTCTAATAACGATGGTATGTCATCATTTGTGTAATGAATCAAGTCACCGTCAAATGAAATTGTTGCAGGCACGATTAAACGACCTTCATTAATGGCTTCTTCACATGACATAAGTAACATGAGCATTGGTATCAAAAATAATAATTTTAAATATTTCATGAATCTCCTTTAAGAAATGCAATGCGTTGAAGCATCATTTGTTGCGTAATGTTAGCATGTGGCAATGCATCATACCCGTGAACCGTTTTTGAGGTATGGAATGCGATGACATCAATACCTTGTTTTTTTAACTTTTTTTCTAATAATAGCCCTTCATCTCGAAGGGGATCAAATTCAGCAGTTTCTATATAAACCGAACCTAGTCCATGCATGTCATGTTCTAATAACGACGCATATTGGTCATTTTTAACATTTTTTAAATAGGCTTCCCACATTTTTTGATTCAAGTGCTGGTTCCACATCGGTGTCATTTGATGTGTCAAATGTGATGAGAGTTGATGATGTTTAGTTAACACAGGATATATCAACATTGTTTTTTTGATATGATATCGTTTTTGATCACGATCATATAAAGCGAGCGCAAACGCTAAATTTCCACCTGCAGAATCTCCACCTACATAAAGATCAGTGTAAGTGAATATTTGTGGATGCTTTAATAGATGATCATACGCGGAAACGACATCTTCAAACGCTTTTGGATATGGATATTCAGGAAGCAAACGGTATTTGACATAGATCACTTGAAGATTCGACTTTTCAACAAATCGTATGATCATTTGTTGATGAATCGATGTTCCTTCATTTTGAAAGCCACCACCATGAATATAAATAAGTAACGGTTTGTTTTGATGGTGCTCTTTGTAATAATGATAACATGTAAACGCTTCACCATCATGGGAATTGATTGTTAATGTTTTTCTAACATAAGGAAGTTTTGGCTTTGTCAATTGAAAAGACGCCTTAAAAAAAGCGTTCATCAAATGTCTTGTTAAGGTGGAATGTCGTTTAAATTTAAACGGTAATAGTGTTTTTAAATCTGGATCGATACGGTATTTCACTGAGCTTCAAATAAAGCCAAGTATGACTCATACCCTTCTTCTTTTAGTTTTTCAAGTGGAATAAAACGTAAACTTGCAGAATTAATACAATAGCGTAATCCACCCTTATCTTTGGGTCCATCGGTAAAGACATGACCTAAATGACTATCTGCCTCTTTACTTCTGACTTCAACACGAATCATGCCATGAGAACGATCTCTTTTTTCAATAATATGCGTGATCGGTTTTGTAAAACTTGGCCACCCACAACCACTATCATATTTATCGAGTGAGGAAAAAAGTGGTTCTCCAGAGACAATATCAACATAAATACCTGTTCCCTTGAAGTCATGAAATTCATTTCTAAAAGGAGGTTCTGTACCATTTTCTTGAGTTACGTGAAATTGTAATGGCGTTAATTTTTCTTTTAACTCTTTTTTATTCATTTCAAGACTCCTTAATCAGTGTTTGATACATCGTTTCTATCTTCAAAACAACTTCTTCCCAAGTGATATAAAGTGTTTCTTTAGCTTTATTTGAAATCTCTTGATGCTTTTCTTTATGTTGCATCACATCAAGAATTTTTCTTGAAAATAACACTGGATTTTCTTCACTTAAGTACCCATTGTATTGATCAACAATACTGGATGCAGCAAGTGTATCTTTTAAGAAAATACCTGGGGTATGTTGGCTTGCAGCCTCTATTTGTACAAGACCATTGGTATCATAAGTAGAAGGAAACATAAGTAAATCACATGTTTGATAAAAAGCAGCGAGCATGTTTCTATCATAAAGTGGACCTGTAAATGTGATCACGTCGTCTAACTTCATTTCATCGACTCTTTTTTTAAACATCGACTCATGAGCACCTTTACCAATAAAATACATATGGAAATGTTTTGTTTTTTTCTTTAATTGAAAGATGACATCAATCATAAAATCAATATTTTTGATTTTATCCATACGTCCTACAAACATCATATTAAACACATCGTTGATGGAAAAAACATCTTTTAATGTTAAGACATCAACTTCTGATGCAAATGTCATATCTGTCGCATTTGGAACAATCAAAGGTTCTTTGGTTAAACCATATCTCATGAATAAAGATTTAGATCCTTCATTCATTGTCATGGTGACATCACATTTATTTAAACGCATCATAATATCTGATAACATGACTTTCGTAATGGTTTTTGATTTTGTACGTTCATAAAAATCTTTTTCATATTGAGAATGAAGTGTTGCAACAACAGGAATGTTCTGCTTTTTAGCTACCTTGATACCGAGTTCACCCATTGAAAATGGTGACTGAATATGAATGATATCAAATCTAATCGTTTTTAATTTTTTATTTAAATTTGTATCTAATTGAGGCAATGCAAGTTGATAATCTGTTGTTGGAACATGAATATTCATCACGCGGATGACTTCATAAGGGAATTTATCAAGATAATCTTTGTCTTTCGCTTTTGGTGCAAATACATACACGCGATGATGTTTTGATAGCAGTCGTGCTTGATGATCCGTAACTTTAACAACGCCATCTACCATCGGATAAAACACATCAATAAAAATGCCAATCGTCAACTGCTTCATAGTATCACCACATATAAAATAGGAATGATCAAAGATGGTAACATATTGAGAACTTTGATGGATTTAATTTCTAAAAAATCTAATGCTAAAGCAACAATTAAAATATTACCCACAAGACCAATCATCATCATTAAATCCGGTGGTAACATTGGTGCAAAAAATAATGCAATTACCATGATGAAACCTTGATAAAGCAAAACTGAGATAAAGGATAATAACACGCCAAACCCTAAAGTAGAGGCTAAAATCATCGCCGTGATAAAATCTAAAATTGATTTAATATAGAGAAGCGTCAAATTACCTTCAACGACATCTTGAAAAACCCCTAAAATAGCAATTGCACCGATACAAAAGATGAGACTTGCCGTAATAAAGCCTTCAGCAATCGGTGGTAGTTGATGCTTGGTTTCTATACTCTTAATGAAGCCTCTAAAACGTTCATCCAATTTTAAAATAGATCCGATGAGAGTTCCAATGATGATCGATATCAAAATAAGGAGTTCGTGTTGTGTTTGAAACGTCACACCGTCATACGTAATAAAGTCTCTCACAAACCAACCGATTCCCATTAACATTAAAACAAGCCCCATCACAAGCTTTAGTTGATTGGTGATATGAATATTTAATTTAGATTTAAATATTAAACCGATGATTGATGCAATGATAATTGCAATCGCATTGATTAAAGTTCCCATATTCCACCAATGATATTATACCTTTTTTTTAACCTTTTATCTATGATAAAATAAGACCGAGGTATACCATGTTAAAAACTTTTGAAATGATAATTCCAACAACCAACACATTAAGAACCCTTCGTGTTTTTGATCCAGAAACTTGTAGTGAAACGCGTCCATGCGATATTTTGTTGATGCACGACGCGCAAAACTTATTTGATGATACGATGAGTTATCATGAGGTTTCATGGCGCGTGATTGAAGGATTAGAAAAAGCAAATGTTAAGAATATGATCATTGTTGGCATTGATAATTCACCTACAGAAAGAATGAATGAATATAGCCCTTATGAAACAAACATTGAATTAAAAGACCGTTTTATTAAAGGTACAGGTGGAAAAGGGTTCATCTATATAGATTTTATTGCTAACGACGTATTGCCTGAAATTAAAACCCGATATCATACTTCAGAAAATTATTACATGGCTGGTAGTTCTATGGGAGCTTATATCTCGATGTTTGCAGCCATGAGGTATCCTGATCTATTTAAAGGTATTGGATGCTTTTCTATTGCGTCATGGTTTAATGAAGTTAAATTTCTAAATGATTTAAATAGATCATCTATCAACCTTAATACTTCATTTTTCATCTCTGTTGGAGATCAAGAAACATCATCTGATGATGTTAAAGAATTCCCTGAAATTTATATCAACAACTCAAAACATGTCTATGAAACATTGGAAAAGAAAGGACTTAAAAAACTGTCCTTTAACATTGTCAAAGGCAAACATAACGAAAGACAATGGATGACTTTGTTTCCTGATTTTATTAACTTTATCACCAAATCTAAATAAAAAAAGGATTTCATTTCGAAATCCTTTTTTTATTTTGCATATGTATTTAATGTTTGAAATTAGTCATTTATAACGGTAATCACGATGGAATCAATGGTGATGATGCCAAGTCCTGCATTCTCCATGTCACCAAGGAAAATCCCTACTTTGGTATCATCATTATTTTCACTCGGTGTAAATGTATAGGTAAATGTTTGGAAAGTTGAGGTAATACTTTCCGTGATTTCAAAATATTTTGCAAATCCAGCATCCGTATTTTCTACAAAGAATGTAATATCACGGCCGCCAACAATCGATGTTCTCACCGTAAATGAAACTTGATACGTAACGCCAGCGGTTACATAAAATCCACCAAGTTGAATATTCTCTTGATAAAATGCACCTGTATATCCTGTAACATTTGCCTCTAAATATCCACTTGAATTATGCGTTAATTCAACTTTACCTTCTGTATCCCACATCGATATATCACTTGATGTAAATGTTTGATTTGGTAAATCTGTCAACATCACATCCTGTGTTTTTTCTCCGGTTCTCGTTAATATTATTGAATCAATGATGACTGAACCTGGATTCGCACCTGGTAGATTCGCTCCTAAAAAGACACCAATCATCCCTGTTGTTGTATTCGATGTTGATGCAAATGTGAATGTAAAATCTTGGTAGGTTGTTGTTAATGAGACTTGTTGTTCAAGTAATTTTGCGGCACCTTGTGATGGTTCCACAAAGACAACAACATCACGACCATTTTGAAGTGCCGTTTTCATTCTAAATGTGATTTGATAGGTGTATCCTTTTTCAAATGTTTTACCTGGTTGGGCAAATAAAATATCCCAGAAATTCATCCCAATCGTATTGACATGAATATCTACCTCGCCATTTTCATTGGTCACGGTCACATCACCATTTGGAATCATCCATGCATCAAATACATTGGCATCTGTAAACTCAGAATTAATAATTTCCCATCCTGTTTGTCCAATGGATTCAACTGTTGATCCACCAATCGGTAATACTTTAATCATAACTTCTTTACGATATAATTGACCATTGATATTTAACTCCAACCACACCATATAATCACCTGCTTGGTTCATACGGTTTTCAGCATTTAATAATAAATTATGCAAAATAAGATCGGGTGTGATGGTTAAATAATTACTCCCATCATACGCAACAAAGTAAAGCATAAAGTTTGGCATATAATCACCAACATCAAATTCTGTTTGTTTTTGCGTATTGATATAAATGCCAGCTTGTCCTTCAGTCACGATATCACTATAGTCAATACTTGGATCAGATACGGTGATATTGATGGTTAATACATCACTACCAACACGAGCAGTCACTGAATATACACCTGGTGTTGTCATCGTATTACTTGCATCAAGTAGCAGTGTATGTTCAATCATTGAATTACTTACTGATGAACCATTCGCAGTAAAATAACTAGAGAAATCAGGTAATGTATCCCCTACTTCAAAGTTAGTTTTTGCACCATCAACAAATTGAATCTCATTGTCATTGATTTCTTCTTCTACTTCAATGGCTTCACATGTATTTGTTGACGCATCATAGAGTTCATTTGAGGTGCAATTTGGAACGACTTCACAAATAGATCCAACGGCAACCGTGCCTTCACCACAAGCTACTGGTGTACTTGAACAAGCTTGTAGAACAAATACCATTGCGAAAAGTCCTAATACAATAATTTTTTTCATAAATTCTCCTTATTTTGTTTCTTCACGAGTAATGATAATGGAGTCAATAATGACAGTGCCTATATCATTGGCAAAAAATAATCCTACTTTTGTATCATTGTTATTTGTAAGTGCGACATATTCATAGGTGTAAAGTTCGTAGTCTTGCGTTAATGTCACGGTGTCTTCAAAAAACTTGTTGTAATTATTATCGGTATCTTCTAAAAAGAATATCACCTCTCTACCATTGACTTCATCCGTTCTAACTTTGAAGGTCACGGTATACGTGTATCCAGCTTCCGTATAGATTTTAGGTTGCCAAAACGCACCATCCCACACTGCACGAGAATCAATTGCAGCATCTGTAACATCAAAAATAATCGCGTTATAGTTTTCCATCCAAATACTATCAGGATCATTGACCATCCAACCACCAATGAAAAACCATGGTTCTGCGGGTGCATTCATGAAGTCACCATTGACAACTTCATATGCTGCTTTTGAATCTGTACAAACACCTGTATTGTTTTGATTATTGTTTTTATCTGGATCCGTTCCAACAATACACGTCCCGTTATTTAAGTACGTTCCTTCACCACATGTTAATTGTTCATCACAAGAAACTAAAGCTAAAACAATCGTTGACATGAGTATCATATATAAAATTTTCTTCATAAAACTTCCTTTTTTCAAATTTGCGAAAGCGCTTTACCAATATTCTATACTATCTTGTGTTTAATGTCAATGTTAGATGGGAATAAAACAAAAAAACGCCTTTCAAATTGTTGTTTAAGGGCGTTTTTGACATGTTTCTCTTTCTATAATTTCTACATCGACATTAAGTGATGAAACGGTTTCACCATTGATTTGTTGAATTAAATATTGAGCGGCTCTTTTTCCGATTTCTAATTTATTTTGAGAAACAGTGGTGAGTGCTGGTTGACTATATTTCAAAAAATCTAAATCATCATAACCAATGATTGAGATATCTTCAGGCACTTTTATATCATGCTCTTTAAGTGCTTGAATGACACCGAGAGCCATCCAGTCACCAGCAACAAATATGGCTGTAGGTAGGTCATTCTTCTCTATGATTTTTAGTGCTTGTTGATAGCCATCTTCAATACTATAGTTATGCGCTTCGTAAATGTTAGAGATAATATCGTCATGCTCATTTATAACGTGTAAGAATCCTTTCTTTCTATGTTGCGCAGAAATCGTATAAGAAGGTCCCGCAATATGATCAATCTTTTTATGACCAAGATCGTATAAATATTGTGTTGCTAAAACGCCACCTAATATATCATTTGATGTTATCGTTGGGATGTCATCAAATCCAGCATCTGAAGAAACCAGTGGAAGTCCGCTTTCAATCAGTTGAGGAACTTGTTTAGAGAGACTATAATAATTTACGATGAAAACGCCTTCGACTTGACGATACCTACAAAATTCTAAGTAGGTCATCGATCGATTCCCCATGTTTCTATTAATAAAGGTGATTTCATAACCCTCTTTTTCTGCTTCTTGCTTAAATCCTTCTAAAA
Organism: Acholeplasmataceae bacterium; assembly: GCA_965657915.1. Lineage (GTDB taxonomy): Bacteria > Bacillota_I > Bacilli_A > Acholeplasmatales > Acholeplasmataceae > UBA8290. Next base: position 277,377 of record CBFHPN010000001.1, read on the forward strand.
TCACAGAAAAGTGTGGGTGTGAAAAACCAATCCCTAAATTATCTGAATAAATGATACCGATAAGCCAAGATTTATTTAAGGAAAGTGCTTTTGCATGATAACTCGGGATATAGTTAAGTTCTGATGCAACTTTTAAAATTTTTTCACGAGTTGCTTCACTAATTCTTCCAGTATGATTTAATGCTTTAGAAACAGTTGATACTGAAAACCCTGATTTAGTCGCAAGTTCATAAATATTTGCTTTACGTTTTGTTTTCATCTTATAAAACCCTCTTCATCAATTATTATGACATACAAGCTTCAAAAATAATGGATTATTTTTTATTATGTATTTCAATAGTCTATTCATCATATTACCATTCTACATCAAAAAGACATTCTTTTGTTATTACATGACGAAACTTTTATTGGCATTGCAATTCTTTAAAAAAGAAAACACCCGTATAGCGGGTGTTGAAAACTTATGGAGGCCCCGACCGGATTTGAACCGACGATCAGGCAGTTGCAGTGCCATGCCTTACCACTTGGCTACAGGGCCTTAACAGCATTATTGATTATAACGTAAACCCTCAAATTAGTCAACGATAATCCCATATTCTACAAATTTAGCACTTAACTATTGACAGTGCTAAATTGTTTGTGATATATTATGATTGGCAAACAACTACAACGACTGCCAAGGAGGTATCCTCATGCAAATGAATATGATGGAAAACTATGATCAAGATCCAAAGCTATTAGAAAAATTTGGTCGAAATCTCATCGATGAAGTTAAAAAGGGACGAATCGATCCTGTCATTGGTAGAGATGATGAAATCAGACGTGTCATTAAAATATTATCTAGAAAAACAAAAAACAACCCTGTATTAATTGGTGAACCTGGTGTTGGTAAAACGGCAATTGTTGAAGGGTTAGCGAAACGTATTGTAGATAAAGACGTTCCTTTAGCGCTTCAAAATAAAATCGTCTATGAACTTGATTTAGCGGCACTTATCGCAGGTGCAAAATTTAGAGGGGAATTTGAAGAACGTTTAAAAGCAATTTTAAAACGCGTTAAAGATTCCAATGGGGACATCATCTTATTTATTGATGAAATACACGCAATCGTCGGTGCTGGTCGAGCAGATGGTGCCATGGACGCATCTAACATGTTAAAACCCATGCTTGCAAGAGGTGAACTCCATTGTGTTGGTGCAACCACGTTAAAAGAATACCGTCTTTATATTGAAAAAGATACGGCACTTGAACGTCGTTTTCAAAAAGTACTTGTTTCTGAACCGACTGAAGCAGATACAATCAGTATTTTAAGAGGCTTAAAATCAAGATTTGAAGCGCATCATGGCGTCTCTATTAGTGATCCTGCAATTATCGCTGCTGCATCATTATCGACACGTTATATTACAGACCGCTTTTTACCAGATAAAGCGATTGATTTAATCGATGAAGCATGCGCATCGATTCGTATGGAAATTGATTCGATGCCTGTTGAACTTGATACTGTCACAAGAAAACTCATGCAACTCGAAATTGAACGTCAAGCACTTAAAAAAGAAACAGATAGTGTTTCTAAATCACGTTATCATGAATTAGAACATGATATTGACGCTTTAAAAACACAAGAAAAAACATTAAGAGATACTTGGCAAAAAGAAAAACAAGCACTTCAACATATTAAAAATCAAAAGAAACACCTAGAAACTTTAAGAAATGACCTTCAACAGGCGTTTAATGATTCTGACTATCAACGTGCTGCAGAACTTCAATATCAAAAGATTCCTACCTTAGAAAAAGAAATAGAGACTCTTACAACTTCTGCTTCTCAACATGCGTTACTTTCTGAAGTTGTGACAGAAGAATCGATTGCTGATATCGTTTCTAAATGGACACATATTCCAATTAAAAAACTCATGAGTGGCGATAAAGAAAAACTATTACATCTTGAAACCACGTTAAAAGAACGTATCATCGGTCAAGACCATGTCTTAAAACTTATAAGTGATGCGATTATTAGACAACGTGCTGGCATTAAAGATGCCAACCGTCCGATTGGATCATTCTTATTTTTAGGTCCTACAGGTGTTGGTAAAACCGAAGTCGCACGCGCATTATCAGACGCTTTATTTGATAGTGAAACGCATATGATTCGTTTTGATATGAGTGAATATATGGAAGCTCATAGTGTTTCTAAACTGATTGGTTCTCCTCCGGGTTATGTCGGCTATGATGAAGGGGGTCAACTCACTGAAGCTGTTAGACGTCGTCCTTATTCATTATTGTTATTTGATGAAATTGAAAAAGCGCATCATGACGTATTTAATATGCTCCTTCAAATACTTGATGATGGTAGACTCACGGATAATCAAGGTCGTACCGTTGATTTTAAAAATACCATCATCATCTTAACTTCAAATATAGGAAGTGAGTTTTTATTATCACATGAAGAAGACGCCGTTGATCAAGTGATGAAGCTCGTCAAACAATCCTTTAAACCTGAATTTATCAACCGTTTAGATGAACTCATGATCTTTAATCCATTGAATCTTAAGATTCAAATGGATATTGCTAAAAAATTACTCAATGAACTCTCAAAAAGATTAGAGCAACAACATTTATTGGTCACATTTGATGACCAAGTTGTTAAATACGTGATCAAACATGGTTATCAAGAAGAGTATGGTGCAAGACCACTTAAACGTTTCATTCAAAGACATATTGAAACGCTCATTGCAAATCATATCATTTCAAATGTGATTATCCCGCATACACCATTTATCATGAATATTGACAATGATCAACCTATTATATCGATTGTTGAAACATAAAAAAAAGAGCCGTTAGGCTCTTTTATTTTACGTTTAATGTTATTCTTCTATTTTAATAACGTATGTAATCAGTAAGTAAGCAGCGAGTAAGACACCAAATCCTATAAGTGATGGCACAAGTGACTCTATTAAAGTAGAAATAAGTAACATTACCATACCAAAGATTGCAAGTGCTGGAACATATGGGTATCCCCATGTTTGATATCTAGGGAATTCATGAAGTGGTTTTCTTTTTCTAAATAAGAAGACAGATACAAAAATCAGTGTATTAAAAATAAGTCCAGCGAATACAACAAACGTTAAGAGTGCATTGACATCAAACCCTAATACTATCAGTAATACTGACATCAAGGCTGAGATTGCTAATGCAAGTAACGGTGTTTTAAAACGCTTATCTAAGGTTGCAAATTGTTTAAAGAATAAACCATCTTCCGCCATTTTTTGATAAATTCTAGGAAATACTAAAATACTTCCATTCAGAGCACCAAATACAGAAATCGCAACTGAAATCATGATCACAAGTTGACCAGAATCTCCAAATAACACATATGCTGCATCAAAGATAAACCAACCATTATAAGCTTCAGTAAGTGCTTGATAAGAAACTAGACGATATAAAGAAAAGATAAATAAGACATAAATCACAAGCACACCAACTATGGCAAACACA
>CBFHPN010000002.1:0-1981 GCA_965657915.1 Acholeplasmataceae bacterium
CCTGCAACGGATGCAAACAATAATCCAAATGTGGTCTCAGTAAAAATCGATCTTAATAAGACATAACCAATAATCGCACCGATTGGTTCAGCAAGACCAGAAAGCATGGTATAACCGATGGCTTTTTTCTTTGATCCTGAGGCATGATAAATCGGAACAGCAACCGCAATACCTTCGGGTATATTATGAATCGCAATGGCAATCGCGATGCTAATTCCTAGTGTTGGATCTTCAAGTGCCCCAATAAACGTCGCGAGTCCTTCAGGAAAATTATGGATCGCAATCGCCAGTGCCGAAAACATCCCTAAACGCATGAGTTTTTGCTTTTTTCCTTTTCCAGTTTGATCGTCAATAAATTCATGTGGATTTTCTTGATCAGGAATTAAGTAATCAATAAGTGCGATGACACCCATTCCAAAAAAGAATGCAAGTGTCGTATAAATATAGGCGACTTCAGAATTAAAACTTGTTGATAAAGCATCATATGCTTTAGGAAAGATTTCAACAAAAGAGACATAAATCATCACACCAGCACTTAACCCTAACGCAAATGATAAAAGTGTTTCTTGTTTGATTTTTTTATTAAACGCAAAAATCGTTCCAAGTCCGGTAGAAAGACCAGCAAAAAGTGTTAATAAAAATGCATAAATTGGTTCCATAATACTTCCTTTTTTAAGGTATACCTTAATTTTAATTTAATGATACCATAAAAAATGATGAATGCAAAAAAAAAGCGATGATGAACATCGCTTTTTTCTCTATTGAGCTTCTTTCTTTATTTGCTTTCTATTAAACATCGCATAAATTGTAGGGACAACGAGTAATGTCAGTAATGTTGCATATAGGAGACCACCAATGGCAGTAATCGCAAGTGGTTGTAAGAGTTCTGATCCTTCTCCTACACCAAGTGCCAAGATCAAGAGTGAAATCACAGTGGTTAAGGCTGTCATAAAGATGGGTCTCAATCTAGTTTGACCTGCTGTGACAATCGCATCGATCACGCCATAACCTTGTTCTTTTAATTGATTCATATAATCAATTAACACAATACCGTTATTAACAACAATACCAACAAGTAAGACAAATCCTACGAGTGCAACTAAACTTAAATTGCTGCCTGTCACAAGGAGTGCAATCATCCCACCTGTAAATGCAAGTGGAATCGTTCCTAAAATAATGAGCGGATATTTAAGTGATTGGAACTGAATTGCCATCACCATATATACAATTAAAATCGCCACAATGAGTCCTAATGCTAAATCTAAGAATAAGCTTTGGATTTCTTCATTTTCTCCTGCAAAAGTGACAGTATATCCACCACCATAACTTAAGAACGTTTCTGATTCTAAATACGTATTCACAGCATTGACAACGTCTTCTGAGACAAGCGTGACATTAAACCCATCTGCAATACCTGCAGTGACTTCTAAGTATCTTGAGTTACCATCTGTGAAGATGGTTGCAAATCCAGTGACTTTTGAAATTGTCACAACAGCATTTTCATCATAAACTGAAACGCCTAAACTCGAAAGTGGCGTTGCAGCTGTAGGATTCGTTGGATCAAAAGAAGTAAATGCAACAGGGGTTAAATTGTCGTCTAATGTTACAAAAACACCAGGATTCACAATCAATTGAACAGGGGTTCCCGCAACATACGTTGGTAATAAGAAATTAGGAACATAAAGTGGACCATATAAGGCTTCATCATAACTAGAATCAATGAGTGCTCTGACATCATCACTAAATAGCATGACCCCACCTAAAAACTGTTCATAATCCCCAAAAACATCAAGTGATAAACCAAGTGCAGCATCGGTTGGGACATCTACAGTGTATGTGACACCATCAATAAAAACATCAAGTGTTTCAGTTGTTCCAAGGTTACCAAGTAAACTAAACGCTAAACTAAAGTTATCAATGACATCTTGATTGGTGAGTCCTAACTTAATCGCTTCTTCTTGATTCACATCGATAAAGATTC
>CBFHPN010000002.1:2080-78683 GCA_965657915.1 Acholeplasmataceae bacterium
TACCATCGATAAGGCAATCACTAAACTTGCACCTAATGCATAGACAATGGTGAGTGCCATCGGAATAAAGATATCAGCCACTAATCCTTCAATGAAAAAGATCGGCAAGAACACAGCGGCTGTTGTAATCGTAGATGCTGCTATCGCGCCACCAACTTCTTTTGAACCTAAGACGGCTGCTTCTATTTTAGATTTACCTTCTGAAAGTAGTCTATAAATATTTTCAATGACAACCACCGAGTTATCAACAAGCATCCCAATTGCTAAAGCAAGACCACCCATTGAAATAATATTGAGTGAAATATTAGATAAAAACATGAGTAAAAAGGCAGCAACAACAGAAATTGGAATCGCAAGACCAACAATGATGGTTGGTTTAATGTCTCTTAAAAAGACAAATAAGACGCCAACTGCAAGCAACCCACCAATGAGTAAGTTGACAAAGACAGAATTAATTGAGTCATTGATAAATGCACCTTGATCAAATAACACATCATAAGAAGCATCATAAGGACTGTCTTCAATGAGTGTATCTAACTTAGATAAAATACGAGAGGTGACTTCAGTAATGCCAACATCCGATTGCTTTTGAAATGCGATTTGAATTCCTTGTCTTCCATCGACTTTAGAATAACTTTGAGTTGCATTATTTACAAACTCTACTGACGTTGAAACATCATTTAAAGTATACGTCACACCATCAACATAATAAATTGGTAGATTTTTTAATTGGTCAAGTGTTTGTGGTGCATTTCCTAAATATAATAAACGTATGACGCCTTCATCAATCGCTGCACCAACTAACCCTTCAGTATTTTGTTCATTTAAGGTTGTTAATACATCATCTTCTGTGAGTCCTAGAGTTTCTAAAGTGGCTTCATCTAAATTGACTTCTAAAACAATATCAGCAGAACCTGTCAACGTGACATCCGCAACGCCTGGAATACTTTTTAGTTCATTTAAAATATCTCGGTTGATCCACTCTGTATTAAGAATGAGTGCCTCATCATCCGTTACAGTATCATCAAAACTACGATACATTGTCACATTCATGACAGGTAATAAATCTGGAGATAATCTTAAAATCGTCGTATTTCCAACACCTTCAGGAAATGTTAAGTTATTAATAATTTCTCTTAATTCGACGGTCACACTATCTAAATTGGTCCCATCTTGGAATGTAACAAATGAAATTGCAAAATTCTCATTAGATTGTGAGGTTACGGTTGCAAAGTTTCCAATTGTAGAGACTGCTGCCTCTAGAGGTTCTGAAACAGAACTTTCAATATCTTCTGGACTTGCACCTGGATAGGAAGTGATGGTTACAACAAAAGGTAAATTCACTTCAGGAAATAATGTTAACGGTAATCTTGTAATTGAAAAAAGTCCTAAGACAATAATAATTAAGACTCCCATTAAAACGGTAATTGGTTTTTTTACACTATAGTTACTCATAATTGCTCCTTATTTTTCTACACGATAAGTATACCAATAATCACAGGTAAATCGATGATGAAAACGTTTCATACGATAGTTTTACATATTAAGAAAAAATCAATAAAAAACCACCCGAAGGCGGTTTATTTAGATTCTCCACTAATGGATAATGATTTCACAAAAACACTTGGACTACCGAAACCTGAAACATCAAATTTTAAATCATTTCCGAAAGCTTCAATTGCATTCATGACCTCAAAAAAGTTTCCAGAAACGACGATCATATTCACAGGGTATACAACTTTTCCTTGTTCAATTTTAAACCCACTTGCTTGAAGAGAGAAATCTCCTGAGATGGCTTTGACACCAGCATGTAATCCTACAAGTTCTGTGATATAAACACCATCTTGAATAGGTTCGATGAGTGCATCAAAACTTTTTTCACCAGGTTCTAAATAAAGGTTTGTTGTTTGTATGCCACCACTAAAACTGTTTCCAGTAGGATCTTGATTAAAAATAGACGCCATTTTTAAATCATTCATAAATCCTTGGAAGACACCATCTTTAATGATGTATTTTTTCTTACAAGCAACACCTTCATCATCAAAAGGTATTTGGAAATATGCTTTTTCATGTAGTGGATCATCAATCAAATTAAAGTTTGATTGTGCGATTGATTCCCCTACTTTGTTTTCAAAAGGCGTTAAATGACGATATGCTGATTCTGCAGAATAAAGTCCAGAAAACACAGAAAGTAACTCAGAGAATGTTTCATTCGAAAACACAACAGGATAAAATTTCGTTGGTAATGAAACTGGACCTAAACTTTTCAATCCTTTTTCAATCGTGATATCTGCTAACTTATTTGGATCAAATTGATCGTACGTTTTAAATATATCAAATTCATAAGCAGTTGTGACATCGTCACCTTCTTTAAAGACACCCACACCATAAGCATATGCAAAACGGTTTTTTCTTGTTAAGTGAAGTCCTTTTGAGTTGGTTAGAATCGCACCGCTTGTGTTTTCTTGATACACTGCTGTTTGAACATTTGAAACTTTCTCGTTATTTCGAATACGCATTTCAAGTGTAATCAGATCGTCTACTTTTTTCGTCATCGGGACACTTGAAAAATCAAAATCATGTTCTTTTACTTCAGGATAACTTTCTGATCCTTCATAAATGATAGCTGGCTCTTTAACCGTAATAACTTTTGCGTTTTCAATGATTTTATCAAGCATTTTATCAACGTGTTCATCAGATATATATTCAAATCTAACTTTTCCCATGTTACCTTCATAGACACCACGAATGGAAACTGTTGAAATATCAGAAATCGTATTTTGTTCGATTTTTCCTTCATAAGAAACAAGTTTTAAAGATGAGGATTCAGAGACTGAAATTTCAACATCTGATAAGCCTTTTGAAAGTCCTAATTCAATCCATTTTTTTGTGTTCATGCTTGACCTCCTGCGCCACCAACTGTCATTTTTGAAACTCGAATGGTGGGTTGTCCGACATCAGTTGGAATGGAACCAGAAATCGATCCACACATACCTTGACCAAAATCTAAGTTATCTGCGACTTTATCAATTTTAAATAATACTTCATGACCTTTACCTATCAACATCGCACCTTTTACGGGTGTCGTTAACTTACCATCTTCGATCATATAACCTTCAGAAACTGAAAAGTTAAACTCGCCTGTTGCTGGTGAGACTTGACCACCACCAAGTTGTTTTGCATATAGACCGTATTTGGTATCTTTAATGATATCTTCTACTTTATCTTTGCCTGGCGCAATATACGTTGTATTCATACGAGATGTTGGTGGAAATTTATAATTTTGACGACGACCCGATCCTGTAGGTTTATGATGCATCGTTAATCCGTTACGATAGTCTACTAAATAGGATTTTAAAATGCCGTTTTCAATAAGTAAATTCTTTTGTGTTTTCATCCCTTCATCATCAAAGGATGTACGTCCCCATGCACCATCCACATCACCATCATCATACGCTGTGACCACAGATGATCCAATGGCTTGTCCGAGTTTGCCTGTAAAAGGTGATAAGCCTTTTGCAACAGCAGTTGCTTCTAGCGGATGACCACATGCTTCATGGAAAATAACGCCGCCCCAACCATTTGCTAAAACTACAGGCATTTCTTGAGCAACAATGGGTTGTGCTGAAAGCATATGAATCGCACGTTCTGCGACATCTTTCGCAAGTTCGAATGGATTGACATCATCAAAGATTTCAAATCCCATCGCGCGACCTGGACCTTCAAAGACTTGTTGCATTTGACCATTTTCACTCGCAACACCCATTAATATCACACGTGCATAATGACGTTCGTCATTTTGATAGACACCATTTGAGTTTGCAACTAAAATCGATTGTTTCCATGATAATAATTGTGTGATCGATTGAACAATTCTTGGATCATGCGATAAAATCACATCTGATAATGCAAGTAACTTTTCAGTTTTTTCACTTGCAGGAACTGACTCCATTGGTCGTTTAACTTTGTTATCAAATGGGAGTGCTTCTCTAAGAGGCGTTGCTTCTTTTTTATCTCCAGAAAATGATGCACTTAATGACATCACGAGCGCACGTACTTTTTCTTCTGAAACATCATTTGAATATCCGTATACGACATCATTATTTTTGATGAGTCTGACGCCGACACCATGTACATTATTAAATGACACATTACTAACATCTTTTGACGTCACGCGAATCGCTTCTTGATTGGTATCTTCAAAAAATAATTCAGCGAAATCAGCACCTGTCACTAAAGCTTCATTTAAAAGGTCTTGAATCACATTTTTATTTAACATTCTTATGCTTCCTTTCTTTCTTCATATTGAAGTTGATATAAATTAAAGTATAATCCTTTTTCTTTAAGTAACGCTTGATGCGTACCACTTTCAACTATTTTACCATGACTCATCACAATAATTTGGTCAGCATGCTGTATGGTTGATAATCTGTGCGCAACAATGATCATGGTTGAAATGTTCATCATCTTTTCTAAACTTTCTTGTATGATACTTTCAGTTTCACTGTCAATATTGGCAGTTGCTTCATCGAGTATCATGAGTGATGGCTTATATAAAACCGTTCTTGCAAATGAAATGAGTTGTCTTTGACCCGATGAAAAATTATTACCTCGTTCTAAGACTTTGTGTTCATAACCATCATTTAAATTCTCAATGACATGATTGAGTCCAACATAATTTGCTGCTTGAATCATATCTTCATCAGTTTTGGTGTCATCGAAGAGTTTAATGTTTTCTTTTAGCGTGCCACTAAATAAAAACACATCTTGAAGCATTTGACCAATATGAGCACGTAAACTCTCACGTTGAATCTTTTTAATATCGATACCATCAATTAAAATTTGGCCTTGTTGAATATCATAGTTTCTGACGATTAAATTCAGTATGGTGGATTTCCCAGAACCGGTTGCACCAACAAACGCGACGGTTTGGTCAGGTTTTACTTCAAACGACACACCTTTTAATACCCATTCATCAGGAATGTATGAAAACCATACATCGTTAAATATGATGGATCCTTTAAACGATGAAAGTTCAATCGCATCGTCATCATTGATGATATCTGGTTTTGTATCTAAGACATCAAATATTTTTTCAGCACTTGCAAACGCGTTTTGAAGCATATTGAATTGTTCTGCCATTTGTAAAATTGGTTCAAAGAAATCTCTCACATAACTATAATAACTAAATAAGAGTCCTGCACTGAAGACAAAAATATAAACTTCTTGATTGATGACATCGCCGATTCCTAAAAACAAGATCAGTAACACACCAATCATTGAAAATAAATACATTAAAGGACGATACGTTCCAAAGACAAGAATTTCTTTCATATAACTTTTTCTAAGGTGATTTGATTTGTCATAAAACATTTTTTTCTTTTTAGGTTCTTGATTAAACGCTTGTGTAATTTTCATGCCTGACAAGTTTTCAGATAAAAATGCATTGACTTCAGACACATTCGATCTTACTTGACGATACGATGCACGGGAATACTTTCTAAATAACAGTGTTGCAAAAAAGACAACAGGTAAAAATAGCATTAAGAATAACGTAATCTTATAATTGATGACAAATAAAACAATGATAATCCCTGTTAAATAAATGACATTTCGAATTAAGTTTGCTGCAACATTCGTATACATTTCTGATAAGGTATTGGTATCATTGGTGACACGGGTGACAAGTTTTCCAACGGGTACTTGATTGAGTTGAGCAGGTCCTAACGTTTGAATATGTTCAAACACTTCATGCCGCATCGAAAGAATAATCTTTTGACCAATTTCTTGAAGCCATAATGATTGTCGATATTCAATATTAAATGCAACAACCATCAGAAGTGCAAACCCAACACCTAAATACACTAAATAATTGAGTTTTTCATTGACGGTTAATGTCTCTGAAATCACAACATCAATTGTGACGCCAATAATGAGTGACGGTACAAGTTGAACAATAATTGAAATTAACATCAATACAAGGACTAAAATAAATCTTTTTTTATGTGGTTTAATATAAGAAATAAGTCGTGAAAGTATTTCTTTATCAGGTTTTTCTCTTGTGTATTCTTTAAAGTCTTTCATGACGCCTCCTCACTTTCCACCATAATTTCAAGTTGCTGACGTTTCACCATGTCTTGATATAAAGGTGAGGTTTTAAGTAGTGATTCATGATTTCCAATGCCAACGAGTTCGCCTTGATCAAGTAATATGATTTTATCCATACGCTTAACTGTTGAAATACGATGTGCAATAAAAATGGTTGTCTTGTTTTTTCTAATATTAAATAAATTAGAAATGATGGCTTCTTCCGTTTTTGTATCGACAGCGGATACCGAATCATCTAATATTAAAATTTCAGGATCTTTTGCAATGGCTCTTGCAATACTTAAGCGTTGTTTTTGGCCACCAGATACCGTCACACCACGTTCTCCTAACATGGTTTCATACTGATCTTTAAATTCACTAATGTTATCGTGTACATCAGATAGTTTCGCTGCTTTTTCAGCTAATGCTTCATCTTTTTCATCAAAAGCAAATAAAATATTATCTAATATCGTTTCTGAAAATAAGAAATTATCTTGAGGCACATACCCCATTAAGTCTCTTACGCGATTAATTTTCAAATCCATGACATCATAACCATCAATAAAAAACATATTGTGATCGAGGTTATATGTTCGTAAAAATAAATCGACCAAAGAACTTTTACCACTGCCTGTGCGACCTAATATTCCGACCATTTCCCCTTTTTTGATGTCAAAACTAATATTTTTTAATACAGGGTTATCGCCATCAGGATATTGAAATGTTAAGTTTTTAAGTTCAATATTTCCTTTAAGTTCTACCTCTAATGCGTTTTCTTGATCTTTTACAGTAACTTCAGTATCTAAGTATTCACCAATTCTTTCAGCACTTGCTTTTGCTTGAGATTGTATACTGAAAAATTGAGCAAGTGCCATAATTGGCCATATTAACGTAAAGAAATATGCCATATATGATGTGAGCTCACCAATCGTTAAATTCGTGGTTTGAATCACGGTTGAACTTCCATATAGCACAATAAATAAAATCGTGATATTAATCGTAATTCCAATGATGATTTGAAACGCAACAAAGTATTTTACAAATCCTATGGTTTTTTCATAAAGATCAGAACTCTTAAGTTGAAATGTTGCTTTTTGTTGAAATTCTTTGACATACGCTCGAATAACTGATATTCCCGAAAAATTTTCTTGCGTAAAGTCACTTAATGCTTCAAATGAAGCTTGTCTCGTTTTAAAAAGTTTTTGAAATTTTCTTAAGATAAAGACTAAAAAAATCAACATTAATAACATGGGTATGCCAGCATACAACGTCATGGTTGCATTCAGTCTTACCATACGAATGACTGCGAATGTTCCTAAAGCTAATCCATCGACAAGCATTAAAATCCCAGGTCCATATGCATTTCTAATGGTTTCTAGATCATTGGTGTAATACGCCATCATACCACCAACTTTTTCTTCTGAATAAAATGATTGTTGAAGATGAGTAGCATGTATAAACATCGTATTCATTAAATCAAATTGAATCCGACGGGATGCACCAAATATCGTAAAACGCCATATAAATCGACCTATTGTAATACCCATTGCAAGTAGACCAATTTGAAGAAGTAAGCTTTGCATATATGAGACATCTTGACTTCCTCTTAATTCATCAATAATTTGTCCGATGTATTGTGGAATATATAGTTGAATAAAATCAATGACAAGTAAAACCCCAATGCCAATCGCATAGGGGATGATATATTTTAAATAATATTTAAAAAAATGTTTTGAAAATAACATGGTGACTTCCTTTTCTTGTGTCTTATTGTACTACAATTCTTACGATATCGCCATCAGCAGTATTGATATTGACGAGATCACCTTCCATACCATCTTCTACAAGCTTAATCAGTTCTTCGAAATCAATATTTTGTTCTTGAAGTTTAGGATCTAATTTGGCAAATTTCATAAATTTAGCAAACTCAATAGGAACTTGTATTTTGACATCATCTCCATCTTTGGATTTGATCAATACATAGAGCATTTTTCTCCCTGTTTTTTTAGGTAATGGCACAGCATCATGTGTTTTTGGTTCTTCTGAACTTAATGCATCAAGTAGCATTTCTGCCTCTTCTGCAGTAATTTTTCCTTCTTTTAATAACTCTAGAATATCTTTTCTTGATTGACTCATATTATTGTTTCCCTTTCTTTTTTAATCGATTTGTTGCTTCCTCAGCCGTGATTTTGCCTTGCTTTAAAAGTGTAATTGGATCGTCTTCGTCTTTTTTAGGATCGAATTCAATTTCTACATCAAGTTGATATCCTAATCTTATAATCGTATCATCTAAATATTTTTTAACCGTAGGATAACTAACATTAAGTTCTTTTTCAACTGCTTTGATGTTCCCTCGATTTTTTAAAAAGATTTCGATGAAATATTGTGTCTCAGCTGGCAAATAATTGATTTTTGACACATGGTAATGACCTTCAATGGATGTATGACAATGATGACATGTTACTTTTTCTATGGTCATATCTTGTTGACACACTGGACATTGAAGTGGTACTTTGAATGTTTTCATAACGCCTCCTATATTGTTTTGATGAATATTTTATCACCATCATTTGTTTTAATATCAATAAGAATATTTTTTAAAGTAAGCATGTCTTTTAAGTCTTTTTTTGGAATTGGAACTTCTTTTAATGCTTTCTTAGGAATTAAACTAATCACAATACGCACAAATATTAAAGGAATTGGGATTAGAAATAATAGTTTTAAGAATAAGGTAACACCTGGTTCGTCTTTAATTTTTATTCTTATGACGATAAAATGTGCTTTTTTCATATTTTTTCCTTAAAATAATTAATATTATTAATTTTTATATTAATTTTATTAATTTATGATTCAATTATATTACATTTTTTTTAATTGTCAACATATTTGTTATATTTTGTTATAATATTGTTTAAAGGAAGGTACTATGACAAGACTTACAGCGCGTTTTTTAAAATACGTAAAAATTGATACGCAATCAGATCCATATGTAGCATCAACACCATCAACAGAAAAACAAAAAGATTTATCGAGAGTTTTAGTTGAAGAACTACATCAAATGGGTTATTCAGATGCTTTTTTAGATGACTTAGGATATACATATTTAAAAATAGAGAAAAATACCGATGGCATTACCCCTATTGGATTTGTCTCACACGTCGATACTTCATTTGATGCACCAGGGCATCCCGTGAATCCTAGACTTATTGAAAATTACCAAGGGGATGACATCAAACTGAATGCAACATTATCGATGCATCCTAACCAATTCCCAAGTCTACATCATGTCATCGGTGATGATATCATTGTCACTGATGGGCATACACTTCTTGGTGCAGATGATAAATGTGGTGTTGCTGAAATGATGGAACTCGCTGAAATCTTAAAAGAAAATCCAACGATTCAACATGGAGATATTTATTTATGTTTTACACCAGATGAAGAAATTGGACGTGGTGCAGATCACTTTAACTATGATTTCTTTAAAGCGTCTTATGCATATACAATGGATGGATCACGTGTTGGTGAAATTGAATATGAAAATTTTAATGCCGCTCATGCTTGGGTTCGTTTTATTGGAAAGAGTATTCATCCAGGTGCCTCTAAAAATAAAATGATCAATGCGTCACATTTGGCGTTTGAATTCCATCAATTACTGCCAAAAGCTTTAGACCCTAGCTTAACTGAAGGCTATGAAGGGTTTAATCATTTAACTGATATAAAATCAACTGTTGATCATGGGGAGTCCATCTACATCATTCGAAATCACGATATGGCATTATTTGAAAAACAAAAAGAAACATTTCAAATGATTGTTGCATTTTTAAATCAGAAATATGGATATGAGGCAGTTCAACTTACACTAAAAGATACATATTATAATATGGCTGAAAAAATTAAACCCCGTTTTGAAATCATAGAAAAAGCAATGGATGCCATTAAACGTTGCGGATTAACACCGATCACTTCTCCGATTCGAGGCGGTACGGATGGTGCAAGACTTACTTATGAAGGATTATTGTGTCCTAACTTAGGAACTGGCGGCTATCAGTTTCACGGACGTTATGAATTTGCATCGATTCAACAAATGGAAAAAGCACTAGAAATCATGCTAGATATCATCACACATGCATGATATAAAAAAACACCTTATCAGGAAGGTGTTTTTATTTTGAATACTTTTTGAAACCAGTTTAACTTTTTAAATGCAGGAAACATTTGATCATAGTGTTGCATCATGTAGACTTGAGATGAAACATCT
This sequence comes from Acholeplasmataceae bacterium, assembly GCA_965657915.1. Classification (GTDB taxonomy): domain Bacteria; phylum Bacillota_I; class Bacilli_A; order Acholeplasmatales; family Acholeplasmataceae; genus UBA8290. The sequence goes on from CBFHPN010000002.1 coordinate 12,429, forward strand.
TGACTTTGATTTGGAATTGAAACATGAGACCCATCCCAATTAATTGCCTTTGCATCAATGTGGTCTTTTTTAAGAACGGTGATATAATTTTTCAAATACATTTTGAGTTTTGAATTATATACAGGTGTTAAAATTTCAATTCGTCTTTCAGTATTTCTTGTCATTAAATCTGAAGACCCTAAATACACTTCTTCATAATGTTTACCAAAAATGAATAGCCGTGAATGTTCTAAAAATCTTCCGACGATACTGATGACGCGAATATTATCTGACTCGCCTTTAATGCCAGGCAATAAACAACAGACCCCACGAACGAACATTTCTATTTGAACACCGGCTTTGGACGCTTTTACGAGCGCTTCAATAATATCGACATCCGTAAGTGCATTCATTTTTAAAACGATGTATCCTTGATCACCTTTTGATGATTCAAGTTCAATTAATGATAAAACTTTTGGTTTCAATGTTTCAGGGGCGACAAGTAAGTGTTCATATGTGACATCGTATTGATTTAAACTGATGGATTGAAATACTTTAATTGCATCTTCTCCAATGCCTTGATGATTTGTCATCAAAGAAAAATCTGTATATAAATTTGCAGTAACCTCATTATAATTTCCAGTACCAATTTGAGTAAAATATTGAATTTGTCCTTTTATTTGTCGTGTAATGACACATAACTTAGAGTGAATTTTTAACCCTTCAATGCCATACATGACATGACATCCTGCAGCTTCTAATTTTTCTGAGTAATCCATGTTGTTTTGCTCATCAAAACGTGCTTTAAGCTCGATAATAACCGTTACATCTTTACCATTTTCTGCTGCTTGAATTAAGTAATCCACAATTTTTGCGCGACGTGCTAAACGGTATATCGTTATTTTAATTGAACGCACATATTTATCTTTTGAAGCTTCTTCTAGTAACCTTAAAAATGGCATCATCTCATCATATGGATAGGTAAGTAATATATCCTTATCGATAAGTGTTGAAATAATTGACGCATTTGAATATCTTTTAAATGGTTTAAACGCGACATCTGATAACGTTTGAATCACATGCTTATTCATATGTTCTTTTAAGCTTGAGACAAAATGATGCGTATGTGGCGTATTCAAATAAAAAAATTGATATGAATCCACTTTGAGTTTATCCATGAAAAAATCTTGAAATGTTTTGGATATTGAATTTGAAAGTTCTAGTCTTACTGCGGCGAGTCTTTTTCTTTTCTTAAGCATTTCTTTCATTTTGATTCGGATATCGACTGAATCTTCATAAAGATCATCAAGCTGAATATCTGCATTTCTTGTGACTGTAAATAACGTTTTCTCTTCGATTTTAAACATGTCAAAAACCAAATCGACATATTTATAAATAATATCTTTGATGAAAACAAATCTTAATGGTTCTCCTGGTAATCGAAATAAAATTTCATTTTGAGGAATGGGAACAAGACCAAACATTGTTCTATCTTTTGAATTTAATAGCACACCGATGTGTTCTTTTTTTGATTCAATATGCGGAAAAGGATGTACACGATCGATCACTTGAGGCGATAAAAGTGGAAAAAGCATACTTTTAAAATATGTTTTGATCAGTTTCTTTTCTTCTGTATCTAACGCATCTGGTTTTAGGAGGTATATTTTATTTTGTTTAAGTGTTTCAATGAGTTCTTCATAAACAAGTTCATGTTTCAAATAATAATTTCGCGTGAACTCATAAATAGTTTCAATTTGTTTTTTAATTGGGAGCTTTGTTCTAGAGTCCTTAGCATCTGGTTTAATCAGTGCAATATCTAATAAAGATCCCATTCTAATCATAAAAAATTCATCGAGATTGGTTGTTGCAATTGAAAAAAACTTGAGTCTTTCAAGTAATGGGTTATCTTGATTTTCAGCTTGCTCTAATACTCTTAAATTAAATCTTAACCATGAAATGTCACGGTTTTGCATATAATTCATCTTATTTTTTTAATTGTCTCTTTACTTTTGCATCTAAGTATTTTTGAGCCATATATCCTTCTCTTAATCCATAATAATTCACAATGACAAGTTTGGCTTTAAATGCTTTTAAAATTGTTTTTGCAATAATCATTCCTGGTGCTATGGTATGGGTACGCTCAGGAATTGTTTGAAATACTTTTAATAATGATTTTTTCTTTGCTTTAAGTGATTTGATGATTTCTTTTAACTGATCATAAGAGACTTCATTTTCTGGAACATCAAATTGATATGCTTTCGCAAGTTTTAAAACACCTCTCATGGTACCACCTACCCCATACATCGTTAAGATTTGGGAAGGTCGATTTAAATACGGTTGAATAAGTTCTTTAACATGTTTTTCTATTTGTTTGGCTTCATCTTTTGTCGGTATGATTTCTTTTACATGCTTCATATATGCATTTAAAGAGCCGATAGGAATCGAGAAAGCTTCATTCACTAGCTTGTTTTCATAAATGACAAGTTCAGTACTTCCGCCACCAATATCTAAAATCATCCCTGAATCAAATTGATTCATAAGGAGAACACCTTTCAAATCATAAAGTGCTTCATCTTCTCCACTAATTAAATCAATATTCATGCGTGTTTTTTTACGAATGGTTTCTATAATTTCTTCTACATTGGCTGCATTTCTTATTGCAGCAGTGGCGATCACATATTTTTTACGTATATTTAAGTTTTTTAAAACTTTCCTGAACTCAATGAGTGTTTTGATTGCCGCATGTATGCCTTCTAAAGACATTTGATTAGCGTCGTTAATATAACTAGAAAGTCCCACTGTTTTCTTTTTACTCAAAACAAGTTCAGGTAGACCTTTATTCATTTGATAAATTGAAAGTCGAATGGTATTGGAACCCATATCTATAATTGCTTGCATATGATACCTCTTATCTGTAGTTTACGCTAAAATTTAAGAAACCTCAACAAACCATGATGGTTTTTTACATAATTTATGCATAATATGTTTGTTTGAGACGATTATTTTCTAAACGTTGCAAATATTCATTTGCAAGTTTGAATTTTTTATCAGCAGCTTGTTTTAAATATGTTTTTCCTAATGCTTCATTTTTATCTGTGCCAATACCTTCCGTGAGCATCACGCCAAGTTGATACATCACCATCGGAAGTTGTGTGTGTTTCATTGAATCCAGGAGTTTGTATGCTTTTGATTGATTTTGATACACACCATCACCTAAAAAAAACATCATCGCTAAATTATACGTTGCAAGAGGATCTTTTCTTTGAGATGCTTGACTTAAAAGCTCATAAATACGTGCATGATCTTTAGGCGTTTCACGCATGAGTGACATCGCCAATTGATTCATAGAAACAACGTGATTGAGTGAAACTGCTTTTTCTAAATAAAACCTGGATTTAGCTAAATCTTTGATTGCACCTTTTCCACTCGCATAAGCAAGACTTAACATGTATAGTGCATGTGGGTGATCAAATGAGGCTGCTTTTTCCATTAAAACAAAAGCTTTATCATGCTGTTTTTGTTTGATATAAATGTTTGCTAATGCAAAACATGCGTGTGATAAATCTAAATCTGCACTTTTTTGTAAATAATAAACAGTTTCCATGTCTTCTTTTTTTGAGACATGAATCATCGCTTTTTTAAATAATAAAAGTGCATCGTTTGCTTGAATCCCTTTTTCCATAAAAGATGCACTTAATGATGGATTGAAATGGATTCCTTTTTTTTGATGAAGCTGATAAAGTGTGTCATAACTTTCTAGAAGCTGATGGCTTGAAGCGATTTGAAAATATTGAATCGCTTCTTCCTGATTTGATGTCATAAAAATACCTTGATATAAAAATCCACCATAAAGATGACATGCAAATGGATCGTTATCGTGAACGTGTTTCATCATCAAAGGTTGTGCTTCAAGAAATAGTTGATATGCTTTTACAGGCTGATAAAATGGAGACTTTTCTACTTGTAAATATTTGGCATATAAAAACATAGAAAAAGGATCTTTTTTAGCATATCCTTTTTCTAATTGGTCGATAATGGTTATTAGGTGACTTTGATCAACATCAAGACGTTCTAAAATTTTTGCATAATAAAAATGGTAAACACCTTCATATGAATGTAGATGTTGATTCACTTCGTATAATGCTTCATGAATCGAGATTTGTTGATCCGATTCAAAAAAGTACTTCTTTAGTTGTGATGTCATAAAAATGCCTTAATAAAACGTTCGTAAATCTCATATCCTTGCTGATTCAGATGCAGCCCATCGATATGAAGTGATTGACATAAAATATCCCCACATAAAAATGCATCATACATATCGATGATGTTTGCGTTTGAAATGTGATGCTTCATCGTTTCTTTAAGCTCAAAAACACGTTTGTTTGTTCGTGGCTGGTCTTGTATTTCAAAATAGGAAGGATCGATTGGAAGTGGTAAAATCACATGGACCTCATACATCGATAGCGCATCAACAATACGTTGAATTCTTGAAACGATTGTGTCGTCATCATCATGTGTAAAGACGATATCATTGGTGCCAATATGAATAAAGACACGGTGAGGTTGCCACATATGAATGGCATCAAGCCTTTTCAGCAATCCTTCTGTTGTATCACCAGCAATGCCTTGCTTATGAATATCAATGGTAGGCTTATAATATGCAACCATAGAATCTCCAACAAGGATATTATTTACTTTTTTTGGATACGCATGGAAATGTTTTACTTTCGTTTCGTAATCTTTTTGAATGACATCCCAAATTGCTCTAAACTTCGGATTCATGAACTTTTCAACTCCATTAATGCATCTCTTAATTCAGCTGCACGTTCAAAATCAAGTGCTTTTGCAGCTTCTAACATCGCAGTTTCAATTTCTCTCATCAGTTTTTTCTTGTTTTCCTTATTGATAACTTTTTTAACGTTTTCTTCACCAATGACTTGGCGAATGGAGATATCATCACGAATTGCTTTTTGAATGGTAATCGGTTGTGTTCCATGTGTGTCATTAAAGTCTTGTTGCTTCTTGCGTCTTCTGTCTGTTTCTTTCATGGCATAATCCATGGCGGCACTGATTGAATCTGCATATAAAATCACACGTCCATTTTGGTTTCTCGCTGCTCGACCAATTGTTTGAACCAGTGAACGTTCACTTCTTAAAAATCCTTGTTTATCTGCATCTAAAATGGCGACTAAACTTACCTCAGGTAAATCGAGTCCTTCTCTTAGTAAGTTAATGCCAATTAAGACATCATAAACCCCTTTACGCAAATCTGTTAATATTTGGATACGTTCAAGTGACTTAATTTCACTGTGTAAATATGCGACTTTAAGTCCCATCTTTTTAAAATAAGCGGTTAAATCTTCACTCATACGAATGGTTAATGTCGTGACTAAAACACGTTCGTTTTTCTTTGTACGTTCTTGAATTTCAAAAAAGAGATCGTCCATTTGACCCATCGTTTTTCTTACTTCAACAATCGGATCAAGTAAGTAGGTTGGACGAATGATTTGTTCGACGACTGGAAGTTTTTTCTCTAATTCATAATCACCCGGTGTTGCTGATAAGTAAACAACTTTGTCCACTTTTTTTTCAAACTCTTCAAATTGAAGCGGTCTATTATCAAGTGCTGAAGGTAATCTAAAACCATGATCAACGAGTGTTGTTTTTCTTGAGCGGTCTCCAAAATACATCCCTCTTATTTGTGGCATTGTCACATGCGATTCATCAATGATCATTAAGAAATCTTTCCCAAAGAAATCAATGAGAGTAGATGGTGTTTCACCAGCTTCACGAAGTGCCAAGTGTCTTGCATAGTTTTCAATCCCGCTACAAAAGCCAATTTCAGTCATCATTTCAATGTCATATTTCGTACGTTGTTCGATACGTTGCGCTTCTAGTAATAAATTACGTTCTTTAAAATATAAAATTTGATCTTGAAGTTCGTTTTTAATACGACGAATCGATTCTTGAAGTTTTTCTTTATCAGTAACAAAGTGTGATGCAGGAAATAAGGTCATCATTTCCATTTGATCAATGGTTTGACCTGTTAAGACATCAAAGCGTTTAATCGAATCGATGTCTTTACCAAATAACGAGACGCGAATGCCATGGGCATGTTCATACGCAGGAATGATTTCTATCACATCCCCTCTCACACGAAATGTCCCTCTGTGAAAGTCAATATCATTACGTTCATATGTCATATGGACAAGTTGATTTAAAATACCATCACGACCTATCGTATCTCCTTTACGAAGCACGAGCATCGAACCTTGATAATCTTCTGGATCACCAATCCCATAGATACATGATACCGAAGCAACTACAATCACATCATCACGTTCTAATAAAGAAGAGGTTGCACTATGTCTTAATTCATCAATTTCATCATTAATGGATGCATCCTTTTCAATGTATAGATCTTTTCCTACCACATATGCTTCTGGCTGATAATAATCATAATAAGAAATAAAATATTCAACGCGGTTATTTGGAAAAAACGCCTTTAATTCAGCGTATAGTTGTCCAGCTAAGGTTTTATTAGGTGCCAGTACTAGTGTTTTTTTACCTAGTGTTTGAATGATGTTTGCCATCGTGTAGGTTTTACCAGTTCCAGTGGCACCAAGTAAGACTTGCTGTTTATGTGTATTAAAATTTTGAACGAGTGTTTGAATTGCCTCTATTTGATCACCACGTGGTTCAAAAGGGGCTTGTAAGTTAAATATCATTTCATCACCACTTCTATTATATCAAGAGAATGAAAAAACGCCGAATATCGGCGTTTTATGTGTTATCTTGGGTTTTTGATTTGAGCATGTGCCGCTGCAAGTCTTGCAATCGGTACTCTAAATGGAGAACATGAGACATATGATAACCCAATGTCATGGCAGAATTCAACTGAAGATGGATCTCCACCGTGTTCACCACAAATTCCTAATTTAAGATTTGGACGTGCTTCTTTACCTAACGTCGATGCCATTTTCATAAGTTTACCAACACCTCTTTGATCAACGTGTTGGAAAGGATCTTCTTCAAATATTTTTTGTTCATAGTAATCGCCTAAGAATGTAGCAGCATCATCACGAGAGAATCCAAAGGTCATTTGCGTTAAGTCATTCGTTCCGAAACTGAAGAACTCAGCTTCTTTTGCAATTTCATCTGCAAGTAATGCCGCACGAGGAATTTCAATCATCGTTCCGACTAAATACTTAAGATCAACACCTGATGCCTTAATAATTGCATCTGCAGTCTCAACGACTACTTTTTTAATTGTCTTTAACTCACGTACTTCACCAACAAGTGGAATCATAATTTCAGGGACAACGGTCAGTCCTTCTTTTGTCACTTCAATCGCAGCTTCAATGACTGCTTGCGTTTGCATACGTGCAATTTCAGGATACGTCACAGATAAACGTACGCCACGGTGTCCTAACATTGGGTTGGTTTCATGTAAGGAATCAATCACCTGTTGTAAGTCTTTAAATGACATCTTCATTTCTTTAGCGAGTGCTTCAATGTCGTCTTTTTGAGTTGGTAAGAATTCGTGTAGAGGTGGATCCAAGTAACGAATGGTGACGGCATAACCTTTCATTGCTTTATATAATCCTTTGAAATCTTCTCTTTGCATTGGTAGTAATTTTGCAAGTGCTTTTTCTCTTGCTTCAACATTTGGTGCAACGATCATTTCACGCATTGCAGCAATTCTTGATTCTTCGAAGAACATGTGTTCAGTTCGACATAATCCAATACCTTGTGCGCCAAATTCGTAGGCAACAGCTGCGTCATGTGGATTGTCTGCATTGGCACGGACATCAAGTTTACGAATCTCATCTGCCCATCCCATGATCACACCAAAGTTTCCTGATACGGTAGCATCGACAGTTTTAACTTGTTTGTTATACACTTTACCAGTTGAACCATCTAATGAAATCCAGTCGCCTTCTTTAAAGGTTTGACCATTCACTGTAAATGTTTTATTGTGTTCATCAATACGTAATTGAGATGCACCAGAAACACAACATTTACCCATACCACGTGCAACAACCGCAGCGTGAGATGTCATCCCCCCACGTGCTGTTAAAATACCAGATGCGACAATCATGCCTTCGATATCTTCAGGTGATGTTTCAACGCGAACTAAGATCACAGGTTGTTTTGTTTCTGCAACCATTGCTCTAGCACGATCAGCATCAAATGCAACACGACCTGTTGCTGCTCCTGGAGACGCATTCAGACCTGTTGTTAACACTTCTGCGTTTGCTAAGTCTTCAGCATCAAATTGTGGGTGTAATAATGTGTCTAATTGGTTTGGTTCTACTTTGAGTAATGCTTGTTCTTTTGTTAATAAACCTTCGTTGACTAAATCAATGGCAATTTGTAGTGCTGCTTGAGACGTACGTTTACCATTACGTGTTTGTAAGAAATAAAGTTTACCTTGTTCGATGGTAAATTCCATATCTTGCATATCTTTATAGTGTGCTTCTAAAATATCAACAAGTCTCACAAATTCGTTATACACAGATGGGTTATCCGTTGCGAGTTCAGCTATTGGTTTTGGTGTACGAATACCAGCAACAACGTCTTCACCTTGTGCATTAAATAAGTACTCACCATATAATTCTTTTTCACCAGTTGATGGGTTTCTAGAAAATGCAACCCCTGTTCCTGACGTTTCCCCCATGTTACCAAAGACCATACCTTGTACGTTAACAGCAGTTCCCCAGTTATAAGGGATTTGATTTAAACGACGGTATGTATTCGCACGTGGGTTATCCCATGAACGGAAAACCGCTGTGATAGATTCAATGAGTTGTTCTTTTGGATCTTGTGGGAAAGGTTGACCTTTTAATTGTTCGTATTTAACTAAAAATTGTGAAACAAGTTCTTTTAAGTCATTTGCATCTAAGTCTGTATCTGCTTCAACGCCTTTTGCTTCTTTCATTTTTTCTAATAAATGTTCATAATTTGATTTAGGAATGTCCATCACGACATCACTAAACATTTGAATAAAACGACGATATGAGTCGTAAGCAAACCGTGGATTGTTTGTTTTTTTAGCAAGTCCTTCAACAGATATATCATTTAATCCTAAGTTCAAAATGGTATCCATCATCCCTGGCATCGATGCACGAGATCCTGAACGTACAGAAACTAAGAATGGTTCATTCGCATCACCAAATGTTTTACCACTTTCTTTTTCAGTTGCAGCAAGTGCTTCAAAAATTTGATCAATGATGTCTTGAGAAATTGTTTTTCCTGCATCGTAATAAGCGTTACATGCTTCTGTTGTAACGGTAAACCCTTGTGGTACTGGTAATCCTAGGCGTGACATTTCTGCTAAGTTTGCACCTTTACCTCCAAGGAGGTTACGCATGGTTTGATCGCCTTCTTTAAATAAGTATACGTATTTACTCATATTTATTTCCTTTCTTTTATTAAGCTATTTTTTTATATAATTTATAAAGTGGGTTTTTAGGTCGAGGAAATCCTACGACATTGGCAAATGGCATATGAATCATTTGAGAGTCACGTATGCCGACACATACACCATGAATACCATCATGAAGTAATTCAGTTGCGTATGTTCCCATGCGAGATGCCAAAATTCTATCTTCACTATCTGGATGACCACCACGTTGAATATAGCCTAGAACTGTCGCTCGTGATGCAAATCCTGATACTTCAGTAATTTCTTTAGCAAGTTCATGAACATCAAAGACATGTTCCGTAACAACAATGATGGCATGTCTTCTGCCTTTTTCTTTGTGTTTCTTTAACGTTTCGATAATATCTTCTTTTTTGACAGGATTTTCAGGTGTCACAATAAATTCTGCACCACCACATATTCCTGCAAATAATGCAAGATCACCACAACTTCTTCCCATGACTTCAACAATGGAACAACGTTGGTGAGATTGTGAGGTATCTCTTAATTTATCAATGGCATCTACAATTGTCTCTACAGCTGTTGAGAACCCAATCGTATAATCGGTGCCTGCAATATCATTATCGATTGTGCCAGGAAGTCCAATGACTTTAAATCCTAGCTTCGATAAATCCATTGCACCACGATAGGTACCATCCCCACCGATCGCAATCAACGCTTCAATATTTCTTTTTTTCATATTTTCAATGGCTTGTTTTTGATAGGTGACATCATGAAATTCAGGGACTCTTGCTGTTCCTAAAAATGTTCCTCCAGAACTTAACATCCCTGAGACACTTTGATGGTCTAATAACACCATATCATCTTCAATCAGACCTTTATAACCATCTTTCACACCGTATACATGGTGTCCTAAAGATTCTGCTGAACGTACGACTGCACGTACAGCTGCATTCATGCCTGGTGCATCACCACCAGAGGTTAAAACAGCAATATTCATAGTGTTCCTTTCAATACAAAATACCTTAAATATTATAACATATATTCACTTTGCACACACGTAAAACCCTTAAATTTTTATCTTTTTACTCAAGATATCTCATTTATGATAAAATAAAAGAAAAACGAAAGAGATGTCAACGATGAAAAATTTAGTTGGAAATGCATTATTAGGACAATCCGGAGGTCCAACTTCAGTCATTAATGCCAGTGCTGCTGGTGTTTTTATTGAAGCACTCACCCAAGAAAACATCACCGGTGTTTTTGGAGCAGTTCACGGAATAAAAGGGATTTTAGAAGAAGATTTTATTGATATTTCTAAAGAAGATTTAGAGGAATTAAAACGTCTTAAAAACACCCCTTCTTCATCCATTGGAAGTGTCCGCTATAAATTAAAAGATCCTAAAAAAGATGATAGTGAATACAGACGTTTACTTGAAGTTTTTAGAAAATATAATATCCGTTATTTCTTTTATAACGGGGGTAATGACTCGATGGACACATGTAATAAAATTTCTAAATTCTTTAAAAAAGAAGGCTTTGATTGTAATGTCATGGGGGTTCCTAAAACCATCGATAATGACTTAAATGTCACGGATCACTCACCAGGGTATGGGAGTGCCGCAAAATATGTCGCCACAACGTTTATGGAATTATTTCATGATGCGACTGTTTATGATCAACCCATGATTACGGTTGTTGAAGTGATGGGTCGTAATGCTGGATGGTTAACGGCTGCAGCAGCGCTTGCGCAATATAAAGGCCAAGGACCAGATTTAATGTATTTGCCAGAAAAAACATTTGACCCAGAGGTTTTCTTTCGTGATGTTGATCGTGTCTTAAAACAAAAAGGAAAAGTCATTGTTGCAGTGTCTGAAGGTATTAAAACCAAAGATGGTAAATATGTTCCTGAACTGTATCAAGAACTTAAAAAAGACGCGTTTGGACATGCACAATTAGGCGGAACTGCACAAGCACTTGTTTCTGAACTAGGAAACAGGTTCAATGTCAAACTTCGCGCGATTGAATTTTCATTGATGCAACGTAGTGCCGCACACCTTGCCTCAAAAGTGGATGTTACTGAAGCGTTTAATGCAGGTCGTAAAGCAGTAAAAGCTGCCGTTGCAGGTGCGACTGATAAAATGATCGGATTTAAACGAGTATCATCCAATCCTTATAAAATTAAGTATGTAAGAATTCCACTTCAAAAAGCAGCAAATGAAGAACAAAAAGTTCCTCTACATTGGATTAAAGAAGATAATACTGGACTCACTCAAGCGTATATTGATTATGCGTTACCTTTAATACAAGGTGATGAAAAAGCAAAACTAGAAGATGGTCTTCCAAGATTTGCAAAACTTAAAAAAATAAGAGTAACAAAAAAATAATCACATATCTTATGTGATTATTTTTTTATAAAAAAACACCTCATTGCTGAGGTGTTTTGTTTTACTGATTAAGGTAATAAAGCAAGTAAACTATCAATAATACCAGAATCTAAATCTTCAAGTAATTGTAGAATAGCTGCATCATTCACATCATTTTGATCAAGACCGGATATTACTGCTTGTAGACTTGTCACATCTGTAATATCAAGTAATTCAACTGCTTCTATTACTGCTAAAATTTCTTCTTGAGTAATTTCACCAGTGACAGCTAATACTTCTTCCGGAATTGCAACAGATTGTTGATTTTGAATGAGACCATCAACAACAGCGTATAAGTATGCTGATGCTAAGACTGTTTCTCTTTCAGCAGGTGTTAAAGCAGTAAAGACTTCAAATGAGAAATCAAGTTCATCAATGGTTGTAATTTCTAGAACTGCAAACGCTTCAACAAGATTTCTTAATTCTTCAGCTGTTAATCTTCTTTGTCCATCCACAACAACAAAGCTATCTGAAGGTAAGTTAAATGATTCTGGTGTTTCATCAAATAAGCCTAATACTGCTTCAGATAAGAAAAGTCTTGAAAGTTTTTCTCTTAAGTAACCTGATGCTAAGAAACGATCTAAATCATCTTCATTAGTATCTGCATTGACATTTTCACCAATTAAATCCGTGATGAAATTAAAGACATTGCCATCAAGTGCAGTTGGATCTACAGGTACATAAGTTACGGCAGTTAATAATGCTTTAAGTTCTGCTCTTGTAATATATTCAACAGAGAATCCTTCGTCAGCTTTAAGATCACTTGGAACACCTAAATCAACATTACCAAATAAATCTACAAGTGCTTCTGGTAAGAAAGGTAGAATGATATTATCTAAGTTTTCATTATCTAAGTATTGTGCAATCACTGTGTAAACAATGTTTGAACCTAAGATGACATCTATACGTTGATTATCAAAATCGTCTGTGACTGCATAACCTCTTAATAGTCCAAGTGCTGTTGCAATGCTTGGCGATTCGACTAAATCAGCCATCATTTGTCTTACCGTATCAATATCCATAAGTCCTAACACATACATCACATCTGCAAGTGCTTCAAGTTCAGAAACTAAAACAAATCCATTCGCATCTAATAACGCAGCATCAAGTTCAACAAATGTTGAAGGCACGGTTGCGATATCTTGACGATCATTAGCAACTTCAATTAAATATGCTTGTAAGGCTTCATTTTGAATAGCATTTGATGCATAACTCATTAAGATATTAGAGTCAAATAAACTTTCTAGTAATCCGTTTGCATAAACATCATCTAACGTATTAAATTCAAATAATCCAGTTGTTGTTGTAACTGCATTTGCTAGATCGAACATAATTACAATTTCATTTGAAGTTAGATTTCCATTTCCATCTAAAGCAGAAGGATTTATTGTGAAGAAGTCTGAACTAAATGGAATATTTGATATTAAATCACTTTGAATACCCGCATAATTAGCAGCAAGTTCTAGTAATGTTGTTGAAAATAAATCTTGATTGTTTGAATTCGTTAAGAAGTTAGACAATATACCATTCAATATTTCTGATTGTCCTAATAAAACAACATCATCTCTATTAATTGCTTTTAACAATCCTAAAAATTCTAAGGTTTCTTCAGCCGTTCTTTGAAGTAATAAATCTCTTACTATATTTAAGCCTGAAGCATCTTTAACATCTACAAGAATAGAGACAAGCGGTCTAAAGAGAGCTTGAAGTGCATTATTTTTTAATGCTCCATTTTCAATGACATTTAAAGGCAATTCTAATTCGTAACCATAAACATTTTCAGAGACTAACTGTCCAAGTTCAAACAATTTTAATGCGGATGCTCTAAAGATTTCAGAATCATCTAAGACACCAAAAGTTTGATTAAATACGACTGGATCGTTAAATGGATCAATGACATCAAGTGATAATTCTCTAAAATTATTTTCTATTAAACTAGTTAATGCAACATTTGATAATTCAACATTTTCATTGAGTGCACCAGCAAAAGCAATGACAAACTTCACAAGTCTGTTATATTCAGCTGTCCACGCAGCACTACTTGCAAATTGAACTTCAAGTGATGTTGGAACATCAAAATATAATCTTAGTGCAGGCATATCTTCAAGCATCAACATGAGTTGTTTGAAGTTTGCGACAAGTAATTTAGAGTATGTATTGCCTTCTTCAGCAACCATGAAGTTTTCAAATGCAGCGCTTGTTAAGAGAGGTCCAATATCTAATCCTTTAACGCCTAACACTTCATTTGTTTCTTCATGTAAATAATGAGAAGTTGCATACACAAGGTTTAAGACAACACCTAATTCATACGCTGCATTAAAATCTTGTGGAACAACGACATTTGCTGCACCTAAGTTATTAAGTGCTTCTAACATCAATGAACGATCTAACGCTTGAACGAGTTGTAATGATGTTAATCTTTGTACAACAGTTGTTGCATCAGCAGCTGATAAGCTACCAAAAGCATTCCCTGCTGCAGCTAAATTATCTAAGCTTAAATCTTGAGAAATGGTATATAGTCCTTCAAGTGATGTAAATTTATAACCTACTTCAACAACATCGAGTAACGTTAAGATTTCTTGAATGACATTAATACTTACTTCAGTTCCTAAAATAGGCTCAACAAGTGTATTTAATGTGTGATCTGCAGTTGCCACTAAAATTTGTGAGTTTGCAACAATACCACCAACCACAAGTTTTAGCGTACCAACGTTAGGTCCTAAAATACCATCTACTAAAGCGAGTGTGTCAACTAGTTCTCCACCTGTAGATGCGAGTGCATCTTCAAGTCCCCAGAATGATAACTCATAATAGTCTGCTGCAAGTTCAGCAACTGTTAGTAATAATGTCACAAGTACATTATATTCAGCAGCCCATGCTGCACTTTCAGGGTTTGATGCAAGTAATACTTCAGGAACAATAATCGTTTGATCTAAGCCTGCTTCAATAAGTGCAGATTCAATAGAGTATGCTAAATTTGGAACAAGTAATTGTGAGTTTAATGTACCTTCTTGAACAAGTAATAAGCCAGCAAGTGCATCACTTAATAATAACTCTGTAAAATCAACATCTTCAATTGGTGTTAATCCTGGTTCCATATTTTCATGTAAGTATACAGACAATCCATAGACTAAGTTAAATAAGAATTCAACTTCAAGTGCGGCATCAAAACTTGCAGGGATATACACATTTTCAACACCTAAGAAAGCAAGAAGACTTTCTGTGTTTGCTTGATCAAGTGCTCCTAAAAGTTGTAAGTCTTTAAATGCAGCAACAAGGGTTCCAAATTCAGTTGGTGTTAATGACCCAAATGCATAACCAAGGTTTGCTGATCCTCTTAAGTCTAATCCTTCAGTTGCGCCTAGGAGTCCTTCTAATGTTGTAAATTCAGAAGTCACAACAAGAATATCAAATAATGTATCCACTTCAGCTGCAAGATCAAGTGCAAGAGCACCGTTGTTATCAGCAAGTAGTGTTAATAGTAGCGCTTGAGTATCTGCGTCTTCAACAACGAAAGGTAGAACATCTTCAAAATTGTTTCCAACTTGTTCAATGAGCTGAGACTCAGAAAGTAACGTGTTAAGTGCGCTTCTTAATGCTGCAAGATCTGCTTCATTTGCAAGAGCACCGTCTAAGAACGCAACTGCATCTGTTTCTCCTGATGTGAGATCTAAGACATCTTGAAGTGTTGCAAAACCATAAACATCTTCTAAAACATCGAGTAACGTATTAAGTTCTTGACCTAAATCAATGGTCAATCCATTTTCATCAAATAATAATGTATCTAATAAATCTTTTGTGTCTTGATCTTCAACAAAGGCATCAAGTAATACGGGTGCTGCTTCATTAAGTGCTGCATTCACTAAAACTGAATCGTCAAATACATAGCCAACAAGTAGGCGAACTGTTGGTAAGTTATTTTGAGCGACACGGTCTACAAATGCAATGACATCTTCGTTACCAGCAAGTAATTCATTTGCTGTTAACGTCACAAGTGCACCAAAGATCTGTCCAAATGTATCAAATTCAGCATCGAAGTCTAAATCAGCAAGTGTGTCATTTAAAGCTTCATCAAGTTCAGCGGCAACATCAGCGTCAAATGCACTGTATAATGCAAAGTCAACTGCTGTAGGAAGTAATGCTGACACAATTTCAACTTGTGTGACTTCATCTAACGTTGCATTTAAGAAATCTTCACCATCTTCAGTGAGTAATGCATCAAGTGCATCTTCTTCAAGAAGTTGCGCAACACTAAATGTGCCATACTGAGATAAAACAACTTCTAATAAGTCTGCAATATTATAAAGATCACCGTTTTCTCCATAGAAGAATTCTGTATCATTTAAAACTTCTGCAAGTGCGTCTTTTAAGTAAGCTTCACGTTCAGCAACTGGTAACCATTCGATATTTGCTTGAACATCTTCAAGTTCTAAAACATATTCTAATCCGACATTTGCAACTTTAATGAGTTGTAAGTCAGCAAGTGCTCTTAAGACATCAGCAAGTGCAGTCGCTTGTGCATTCGTTAAATCCGCGATTGCTTGTGTATCTTCAGTAAGTGCTAAGACGTCTTCTAAGTCTCCAACTGCAACAACTTTTTCAAAAATGAGTCCAAGTGATGCAAGTTCTAATTTCCAATCAATATCAGCAAGTTCAGCAAGTGCTGCTTGTGTTGCTGCGCCATCAGATAATTCTAAGCCAGTAAGCTCTTCGAGTAAACCGTCTGCTGCTAAATCAGATCCTACTTCTAAGAAAGAAATGAGGACACCTGAATCACCAACAAGTCCTAAAATATCTTGAACAGCCGCTACATCGGCACTACCTAAAGTATTGACATCAAAGTCTTCAGATAAATAACCAGCCTCATAAGCGCGTTGTACAATTGCAGTGACAACATTAAGTTCATCACGCAAATTGAAGTTTTGAGTTTCTGTTAACTCTGTTTCGAATGCCCAATCAAATAAACCATTTTGAAGTCCAGCAAAAACTGGCGTCACTTGTAGTGGTTCAATAAGTTCATATGCGTCTGCTTCACCAAAAACATCGCCACCATCTTCGAAATTTAAATTATTGGTTGTTGATGCTAAAACAACGAGCGGTAACAATAAGAAAATGGCAGTAATGAATCCACGGACAGCACCAAATGCGCCACCAATTAAACGATCCGTAGATTTTTTAATGACTTTCGCATGAATGACTGGGTCTTTAATCGTTTCAGCCCCATCATTTTCTTTGTCTTTTTCAGTCGTAAACGTAACTTTCTCAACTTTGAATACTTTTTGTACATGTTTTTCTAACACATACTTGTAAAGTAGTCCAAAACCGACGAAGGAAATAAACCAACGTACAACTGTATATAACACTAAGAATGTTGCAATTCTTACAAAGACATCAACAAGTCCGTAAAGTAATGTAATCACTTCTGTTCTTGTTAAGTATGCAAGCAATTCTGCTGATACAGAACCTGATAAGTTTGCTTCAATTTGAGCAATCAAATCTGCTTGCGGTAATGAATTTGCAACAGAAACGCCTGATACAATCCATAAAATGATAAATGATAAGATAATATTAACGAGTGTAAAATATCCTGATTTTGCAGCTCCTCTAAAATATCCAAGTGCAAAATGTAGTAATACAAATAGGATAATCACACCCCACTGAAATAATTGCATAAACGCCTACCTTTCATCGCGCATGTGTGCGCGTCTTTTATTACGCAAATGTTAATCGTATTTAATTTTAACATATTTTTATATTTTTGATATGATTTTAGTTCATTTTTTTTAATCTTTGTCTAAAATTTTACGTTTTTTTTCAACACCTAAAAATGATTGTGCAACATAGGATGTTTTTTCTTTATAAATTTGCTTTGAAATGCGCACTTTAAATAGTCCAATTTTAATGGTATTTTTATATGCTTCTAACGTCTTTGGAAAGACCGTCATTTCAAAAGCTTCTTTCCCATCATGACAGCTTAAAAAAGCCATATCTTCATTATTTTTTGTTTTGATATTTTTCATTGAAACAATGCGTACATAAATGTCTTGGGTTGACGTGATTTCACTGACATAAGTCTTTTGTATATTTTGAAGATAAGTGTTTGGATCATAAAGTATTTGGAATCCTAATGCATCTCGCTCTAATTGTGCGAGAGTTTCGACATCAAATTCATCGTATTCTTTCATTTTGACTTGATCTAAATAAAGCATATATTCTACATCACTTAAACTCATGTTTTCGATAAGCGTGCGTCTCGTATGTCCAATATCATCAAAACATCCAGCATGTATCATTTGAATTAATTGACGTTCAGATATATGATCTTTTAACCATGTTTTGAGTTTCATCCATGATGTAAGATCATGTTCATGACGATGATTTAAGATATTTAATACTGTTTTATGACCAATAGATTTCACAATGGTAAGTGGTGCTAACATATGGTGTTCATCAATGATTTGAAACACGTCTGTACTTGATTTTATATTGGGTGGCAGCAATGTAATCCCTTGCTTTTTTAAATCTTTCATATACTCATTCACTGAAGTCTCACTACCAATAACTGAATTAAGAAGTGCTTGCATAAAATAAATATAATGATTTGCTTTTAAATAGGCCATTTGATATGCGACCATGGCATATGAAACACTATGACTTCGATTGAATCCGTAATCAGAAAAACGAACAATCAAATCATAAACATCGGTTGCGTCTTGTTCATTTTGTCCGTGTTGTATGGCTTTTGAAATAAAGCGCGATGCTTCACTTTTTAAAAGTGCTTCATCTTTTTTAGAAATACCACGTCTTAATAAATCTGCTTCTGCTAGACTATAACCTGCAAATGCTTGAGCAATTTGCATGATTTGTTCTTGATAAATAATGATGCCATAGGTCGATGTTAAAAATGGAATAAAAGAAGGATGCATATGTTCATATTGTTTCCCGTGCCTTCTCTCTACATACGTCTCAATAAAGGCCATAGGTCCAGGTCTGTATAACGCGAGTAATGCAACAACATCCTCAAAGTGAGACGGTTTTAATTGTCTTAACACTTGACGCATCCCGTGTGATTCTAATTGGAAAATACCATCTGTTTTTGCCTCAGATAGTAAACTGTATGTTTTTAAATCATCATCAGGAATTGTTGATAGAGAGAAATGAGGCATCTTTTTTTGAATTTCTTTTTTTACATCATCAATAATTTTTAAATTTCGAATGCCTAAAAAATCCATTTTAAGTAACCCAATGGATTCTAATTCTTTTGCTTCAAATTGTGTTTGATAAAATGGATATGGTCCTTTTGTTAAAGGGATATAATGATTCAAAGGTTCTTTTGATAAAATCACACCAGCAGCATGCGTTCCTGTTTGTCTAGGGAGTCCTTCAATTTGTTTCACGGCTTGATATAGCATCACCATTTCATGATCTAAAGCATCGATGTCATCTTTCATAATGGCTTCTGTAAAGACTTTGATACGTGGTGCGGATAATCCAAATATTTTTGAAAGATCACGAATGGCCGACTTTTTACCAAATGTTTGATAGGTCACAATGGATGCGATATGTTGATTGCCAAACCTAGATTGTGCATATAAAATAACATCATCTCTTTTATCATCGGGGAAATCCATATCAATATCTGGCATGGATGCGCGTTCTGGATTTAAAAACCTTTCAAAAAGTAGATCATATTGTATCGGATCAACTTCTGTGATTCCTAAAACATACGCAACCAAGGATCCGGCAACACTTCCTCGCCCCGGCCCTACATAAATATCATGTGTTTTGGCATATTTAATGATGTCATATACCACTAGAAAATAATCTTCAAATCCTAATGAAAAAATGACAGATAATTCATACGTCAATCTCGTTTTATATTTGTCATCAAGTATCATCTTTTTATTTTTTAATCGTTTTTCAAGTCCAACAAACGCGAGTGATGTCAAGTATTCTTTAGATGTTACCCCTTCTTCTAAAGGAATTTGAGGTAATTTAAATTTAGGAAATTTTAAATGAAATTGATGATCCTTCATGAACTTTTTCATATGGTGTTTAAGATTTGGGTAGTTTTGATAAATACCCTCTAAGTCGAGCTTTTCAAGGAGTTGAAATTGACCTTCTTTCACCGGATGATTCCCAATTTGAAATAGATGTTTAGACATAGATAAATCATGATCATCGACGTGATGACTGAGATGGATTAAAATTGCTGGTATGTTGTGTTTCTCACTCATTTTTAAATGTAACGCTTTATACAATGCATCATCTTCTTCCGTTTGAAATGAAACGCCGATCAATGCATACTTCAAAGTCTTTATAAAAAGCATGACGAGCTCTTCATAATGGGCTTCATCATAAATATTTTTTAAACGATATAAGGTGACGCTTAATCCATCTTGATGTTCCTTTAATGTTTCTAGTGTTACCTTTTGTTCTTGAGACAGTTGGTTAAGTAAAATCAAATTTAGATAGCCTGTTTGATTCATGACTCCAATAAAAACATCAAACTCTAAATCTTCATGAACTATACTGATATGTTGGGTTAAAATTGCGTGTAGATTAGATTTTTTTGCCGTTTCAAAAAAGGACAACATTCCATGAAGATTTTCATCTGCCAAAATCACGGTTTCAAATTGTCTATTTTTTATTTCTTTAATGATGGTTTCAATTGTAAGTGTACTTTTTAGAAATGAAAAGACACTTTGAATTCCCAAATAACTCAAGACACCCACTCCATAACAAAAAAGTGCATGTGCACTTTATTATAATTTTGCAAAAGCTTCACCAAAACTGACACATAGATCATCATCTTCTTCTGTTGGGGTATAGTTCACTTTTAATCCTTCTTGGAACAAAGTTGCACCTGTCTCTTTGACACGGTTTTCCCACAATGTCATCCACTCACCTTCACCCCAACCATATGAACCAAACAAGCCAACTTGTTTACCGGATAATAAGGGTGCGATCTCTTCAAAAAAAGGTTCAAATTCTGTATCCTCTAATTCTTCTTCACCCATGGATGGGCATCCCAATAAAATTTTATCGTAGTTGGAAACCTCTAAAGGATCAATTTCATCAACCATCGCCATTTCGACATCTATGTTTTGATTTTCCAAGCCTTCTTTAATCTTTTCAGCCATCATTTCAGTATTACCTGTTCCGGTCCAATAAACTAATAATACATCTGCCATGATTTAATTCTCCTCTTTGTGTTCGCTAGAATCATTATAAATGAATTGTTGATGTTTGTCAAAGCGGTCAACTGAGAAATATTTCTTTAAAATAAAACTGATAATAAGTCCAAAAATCATTGTTGAGATGATAGGTAAATATTGTTGTAATGTGTGTTGTAATTTAGGCTTTTCTATGGTTACAAACGATGTAAATATTTGATGATTTCCTGAGAGGTCATAAATAATAAACATGACTTCATACATACCAGGTGTTTGATGGAGTTGTTCATCATAATATACTTGAATTTCTTGTACATTTAATGAAGATATCTCTAGTGCATCCTGTAAATTGATGGGTTCTCCAATCATATAATTTAGATGATTCACACGAACTGTAGGTTCATATAAAACATCAATATAGATTTCTAATAAAACCGTTGTAGATG
Source organism: Acholeplasmataceae bacterium (assembly GCA_965657915.1). GTDB lineage: Bacteria > Bacillota_I > Bacilli_A > Acholeplasmatales > Acholeplasmataceae > UBA8290. The sequence continues at coordinate 33,841 of CBFHPN010000002.1, forward strand.
TTAGAGATGAATCCGCAACATGATAATAAACATGATATTTCCCAACTTTTCCAAATTCAATATCATGTGTGATGATGACATCTTCTTTGACGATTGGTGTGACGTTATCATCAACATTTTCTATATATGATCTTAACTCTAATGCTTGCACATTTGTGTCTATGATGATCGAGTATGTTTTTAATGTGATTTCTGGTGGAATGATATCAACAATCATGACATCAATATCTTTTTTAATGATATTTTCACTAGGATCAATGACGATGACTTGTATCTTGTACATCCCGATGTTTTCATAGTCAATATGATCATCTTCTATGATGATGTCTAATGTTTGAAATGTTGCATAGTTATCATTAATTTTTATTCTTTCAATATAATTGGGTTGTTTAAAATCACTCACAATAATGGCATCTAAAATTTCGATTTCTGGTGGCGTTAAATCAACCACTTTAGCAAAAAATAAATATATTGCTTGATTTTTAGAACGATCTTTAACAATGACTTCAATTGTATATGTGCCTAGTTTTTCTAAATTGAGTTGATGTTCATATTTTATGTCTAAATGAATAACATCATCATGTAAATCTTCTATGTAAAAATACATTTCCAATGGATCCATCGCTTTAAATACTTCAAATATCAATGGTTTAGATATCATCACCAGTGGAGGTTGTGTGTCTTTGACCATCACGTTAATGCTTTTTGTCGTGATGTTATTTGACTGATCTTTTATGGTGTACGTAATGTTATATTGTCCTAAGGTATCAATGCGTAAATCACTTTGAATCAACACATCTGATAATAATAACGTGTCATAATTATCGGATACTTCTACGACATAAGCATATAAATCCATGAGATATGGTGGTGTGTGAACTTCTAATACAGGCATATAAGAGATCAAAACTAGTTCAGGAGGCGTTGTATCCACAAACGTGAGTGTCGTATTAAGACATGTTTCATTTAAGCTTTGATCCAGAACACATATGGTTATCACATAGGTCCCTAATGTCTCAAAATCAACAGCATCAGTATTTAACTCTATATTTAAATTTTGATCATGATTATCTTTGGTCTTTATAAAATGATGGATGTGAATGGGTGTATGAATTTCAATGACGATGTCTTTGATAAGGGATATCTCAGGTGGTTCAAAATCCAACACTTCAACATAAAACGTTTGTTTTGTTTCATTGAGTGAGGTGTCTTTGACAACAACAACCAATGGATACAAACCAACACGATCTAAATTGACTTCAGATGCAACGATATAGATGTAAAGTGATTGGACATCATCATAATTATCGTTAAACTTAAATGCATCTAAAAATTGAACGTTTTCACGAACTTCAAAAATAAGATCATAATTGAGTGTAATGACTGGCGGAATATCATCATATACTTTAAATGTAATCGTGACTGTTTGATGGACATGATAATCTGGTGCATGTGCTCGATATTTGATGTAAAACGATTTGACCTCTTTTGTATGTAACACGGATAAGAATGTGCGTTCAACGCCACGTTCATAGATGATACGTGCATCTTCAATTGGCTGATCATCTTTCATGACAACTGCGTAAGGAATCTCGACATAATCATATGGGTTTGCGCCTAGTGGCATCTCAATGACAGTATTATAAAACTCAATCGACACCTCTTGACTTGATCCAAATAATAATCCTATAAATAAAAAAAACATGATGCCTCCTTAACATATATTAGAGAACATCATGTTTTTTACTTAAGTTTTTAACCAATCTTCAATGAGTCCTTTTTGACTAAAAAATTGATTTTTATAGAGTTGATAATAATGACCTTTTTTAGCAATGAGCTCTTCATGCGTGCCTTTTTCAATGATTTTACCCATTTCAAGCATCACAATGATATCTGCTTCTACAATTGTAGATAATCGATGCGCAACAATAAAGCTCGTTCGATCTTTTAAGACGGTCTTGGTTGCTTCTTGAATAATAATTTCTGATTCTGAATCAATCGAAGATGTTGCTTCATCTAAAATCAAAATACGTGGGTTTGCAATCAATGCTCTTGCAAAGGAGATTAATTGTTTTTGTCCAATCGACAATAAGTTCCCACCTTCTCCCACTTCGCTGTCATATCCCTTTTCAAGGGTCATAATAAATGGATGAAGTCCAATCGCTTTTGATGCCTCTATGACGTCTTCATCAGTAGCATCAAGTCGACCGTATAAAATATTTTCTTTGATACTTGTTGAAAATAACTGTGGACTTTGAAGGACATATCCGAGTTGTTGATGTAACCATTGTAAACTTCTTTCTCTATAATCGATGCCATCAATCTCGATACGTCCATTTTTTGGTTCATAAAATCTAGATAAAAGATTAATAAGGGTTGTTTTACCTGATCCAGTATGTCCAACTAAGGCAACACTTTGACCTTTTTTTACATCTAAATTAAAGTGATCTAATATCACTTCATCTTGTTTATAATAAAAGGTTAAATCTTTAAACGCAACGTGTCCTTGAATCGTTTCCCATTGATCTTTTTTAGGATGAAGTAAAGTTCCATAGGTTGATTCAACTTCTTTTGTATCCACAATTTCTGGTTGTGTTTCAATCAGTTCAACGATTCTTTCTGCAGATGCTTGTGCATTTTGTAAATCGGCGATTTTTTCTGAAATCACGAGCATGGGTTCAAAAAAGTTAATGGTATATGCAATCATAAGCTGAAGTGTTCCCACCGTAATGATTTGATCAAGTACCGCAATACTTCCGGTAACCATGGTCACTGAAACAGCAACATATGCAATCACGAGTAATAGTGATGTGTATACTGCTGAAAGCATAATAGATTTAATGCCTGCACGTTTTAAATTCCCCGTTGACTGATAAAAATCAGTAAAGTTTTCTGTTTCAATCACTAAACTTTTTGTTGTTTTCGCACCTAAAAATGCCTCACTAAACTGTGCCGTCACGTGCGAATTATGTTTTTTTGATAAACGCTCTTGCGTAAGAATTCTTTTTCTAAAAAATTGAGAAATTAAAAACATAATTGGAATAATCGTCACGATGATAAGTCCTAATCGAATATTTGTTGCGAGTAAAGCAACCGTAATCAATATCATCGAAAAGAATGCCCATAGCATATCTAATAAACCCCATGAAATCACTTCAGATAACCTTGAAGCGTCTGATGTCATACGCGCCATCACCCAACCTTGAGGTGTTTTATCAAAATAACTAAAGGATAATCGTTGCAAGTTGTCAAATGCTTGTCTTCTTAACTCATGAGAAACCGTTGCTTCAATTAAAATGGCTTGTTTAATAAACGCCCATACAAGAATACCAAACCCACATGCGACAAGTACACTGATGATGATAAATGGAATCAATGTTTCCATGTTCTTTTCGATGAAAAAAACATCAATTGCATATCGATTGAGCTGCGGGAAAATAATGTCTAAGACCGTAATCCCAGCCATAAATAAACCTAACTTGACGAGATGTGATTTATTTTGAAAGACAATATCAATGACGCGTCTCCATGTAGAAAGTTGGACTTTTTTTAATCCGTCAAATTCATCTTGCATCATCATTACCTCCCTCTAAAGTTTTAAGGAAGTCTTCTTCAAGTTTACCTTGTATTTTCCAAAGTTCTTGATAAAGTCCAGCTTGTTTAGATAATGTTTCGTGATTACCCACAGCTTGAACAACACCTTGGTCAATCACAATAATTTTATCTGCTTCTTTTGCAGTCGTCATGCGGTGTGTAATGATGAGTGTGGTTTGTTTTTTATTCATTTTAGATAATGCTTCACGAATCATAAGATCGGTTTGAGTATCAACTGCTGAAAGTGCATCATCAAATATTAAAACTGGCTTTTCTGAGACTAAGACACGTGCGATTGCAACACGTTGTTTTTGACCACCAGATAATGTTGTTCCTTTTTCTCCAACAAGTGTATCATAGCCTTGCTGGAATGTTTTAATGTCTTTTTCTAATGATGCTGCTTGTGCTGCCATCATGATTTTAGAGCGATCTGCTTTTCGATTTGCAATCGCAATATTATCATAAACAGTTTTAGAAAATAAAAATGGTTCTTGTAAAACAACACCTAAGTGTGAGCGTAAATGTGTTTTTTCAATCTCTCTTAATTCAACGCCATCTAAATATATATGACCCGATTGATATTCATACATTCGCATTAACATATTCATAAGGGTAGATTTCCCACTACCTGTTCGTCCAATAAAGGCAACTGTTTCTCCAGGTAAAATTTCGAAACTTAAATCTTTGAATAATATATTTTCGGTATCATCAAATTTAAAGCGAACCTGTTCAAACACAAGGTGGCCTTTTATGTCTGGTGTGAGCGTTCCATTTTTGACATATTCTGTTTCTAAATTTAGAATTTCATAAATACGTTTAGATGCTGCGAGTGCTTTCGCATAATCATTTAAAATATGACCTAACCCTCGAATTGGCCAAATAAGCATTCCAACGAGTCCTAAAGCTGCAGCGATTTGAGCAGCATCCATTTGATTTTGATTCATAAAATAAATGCCTAGACCAATCACGAGGATATATTGAGAAATTCCAATAAAATCCATCGTACCCCAATATTTAGAAACGATTTTTCCTGTTTTTAAGCGCATGTTTCGGTGATGATCATTTTTAATGCGCATTTTCTCTATTTCATATGCTTCATTTCCAAATGCACGAACAATACGCGCACTTGATAAATTTTCTTGAATGACTGTCATCATGTTTGATTCTGCTTCTTCAACGTCATGATACATTTTATCGTTTTTTCTAAAATAAATAACAGATGCAATACCAACAAAAGGAATGATTAAGAGTAAGATCATTGTGAGGGTACCATTTAAAATGTAAAGTTGATATGCACCGAACACTAACGTGGATGCTAAAAAAATCATATCCATGAGTGTTCGTGATAAAAAGTTAACAGATGTTTCTATATCCGAGGTTGAACGTTGAATCAGATCTCCAGAATCTGTATTATTATGAAATTTATAAGGTAATTTTTGAATGTGTTCATACATTTTAAGTCTTAAGTTTTGTCCCATTGTATGACGTACAAATCCACGTATGGATAACTCTATAAATCTAAATAAAAATCGTATGACTTGAAGTAGCATTAAAACAACCGCAACATATAAAATTTCGTTTAGAAATGAATTTGCAGACTCAAAAAACCGGATAAATACTTCCGGTAAATTGACTTGATTATAAACCTCTGTAACAGACCCAATACCTGGTTGTTCTAATAGTCTTTTTAAAACATACTGTGTAAAAAGTGGAATCATGGAATACGTGATTCTACTAAATATGAGTAAGACGATGGCAAGGAGAATGTAATGATATAATCCTTTGCCTAATATAATTAATTGTTTTAATCTCATGTTTTTGTCCTATGTAATCGTCTTTACCATTTTAAAAACTTAACTACGTTGCATTTGTTGCGTATACAAATAGAGTTGTTTATATGTTCTTGCAGCATCCTTATAATAATTCAATTTATTAAAAAACTGATATGCTTCTTGATGCAAGAAATGCATCGTGAGATAATCATATTTCATGAGCGATTGTTTTAAAACATAGGTTTTAAAGAAATCTTCTGTCATCGAGAGATCATCTAACGCTAAAATTTTAAAATATTGAATGACGATATGATTTTGATTGAAAAAAGAGGACTGTAATGCTTGAAATGCATCATCTTTTTTCAAATAAGCGAGGATGACTGAAATAATATCTTTCGTTTTTTCAAGTGGTTTAAAACGATATGATTGAAAATAATAACTGACATATTGACTTGAAATAACATCCAATGATTTTTGATCAAACTCTATTGATGTCATCTGTTGTCTTCTGTCTACGTAATTTTTAACCTTTTTAATTTTATCATAAATTCCTATGGTTAGTGAAAGTTCATACACTTTTTCACTATGATGCATGAGTAAGTAATCTTTATGCGTATGCACGCCAATTTCTACAAATAATTCATGTAATAAAACGTGTTGTAGGTCATTGTGAATGAGGGTTTGTAACGTTGGGACAACCATATCGTATGCTTCTTGATAATACCCGAGTTTAATGGCGTTGATGGCATAAGCATACAATACAATAAAAAAGGCAATATCATCATATAAATCAAAAAATGTGAATAATGATTGCATTTCAAAATCTTTAATTTCTGAAATAAAAACATGATGAAATAATTCGTTCCACAACCCCATATGATCAGGATATGTTTTAAATGATTGTATCAACGTTAACTCTTTTTCATCTCGAAAAATCAAATACTTCAAACATGTTTGAACATGATCGTTGAATGTATCAATCACTGTTAACTCTTCGTTAAGATCAAATCTTTCTTTGAGTAAATGAAAATATTTAGGAGATGGCTCTAATAAATTATTTTCAATTTTTGATAAGTAAGAGATGCTGCAAATATCTTCTGCACTTTCCTCTAGCGTCATGTTACGTTCGATTCTTTTTCTTTTGATTGCAGCACCAAAAGATTGATACTTTGATTCCATCAAATGTTTTCTTTGTTTGATGAAATGCTTCATTGTAAAAACATTGAATTCCATTTTGAATACTCCTTTATTTTTTATTACTATTTTATAAAGGGTATCCAATTAAAATCCATCAATTTTTTTCTCAAATGAACTTTTTTTTAATTTTTCGTCTTGTTTGGATAAACGCACATGTCATAAAGTGGACATGCATCACACTGAGGATGTTTAGCAGTACAATGATATCTTCCAAAAAAAATGAATTGATGATGTAGCTTTGTCCAATGTTTTTTAGGAAACTTTTTCATTAACTTTTGTTCTACAATAAGCACACTATCGGTTTTTTTTGCAAGTCTCAATCTTTTAGAAACACGATCTACATGCGTGTCTACAGCGAGCGCAGGTATATTAAATGCATTACTTAATACGACATTTGCTGTTTTTCTTCCAACGCCTGGTAATGCCTCTAAGGATGCACGATCTGAGGGTACTTCTCCTTGAAACTTATCTACCAGTTCTTTTGAAAGTGCAATGATATTTTTTGCTTTATTGTGATATAACCCAATCGATTGTATAAACGGTGTTACTTCTTCTATGGTTGCTTTTGAAAGTGCATGTGCATCAGGAAATTGGTTAAATAATGCCGGTGTCACTTTGTTAACTGCTTTATCCGTTGTTTGAGCACTTAGTGCAACAGCAACAAGTAATTGAAAATGACTTTGATGATCTAATTCAACATGTGCATCCGGAAACATCGTATCTAATGTCGATAAAATAAGATCAATTTTACTCATTTCATCGCCTTGTATAAATCATCTAATGCTTTGTCTATTTTTTCATCAACAACGACTTTTGGCATATTTTTAGAGATCATCATCATTTTTTCAATATTTTTGATTGAAACACGATCGTTAAGTTGTTCGATAATATCTGTTAAGGATTCAAGAGATACTTGATGTGTGTCGATTAAGTGTCTTAACGTTTGAAGTTCTTTTGAGGTCAACAGACGATTAAGTTTTTGTTCTAACAAAATAATAATTTTCTTTAATCCATCATCATTTGATTTTGTTTTGATGAGTTCTTTCGTATCAATAAGATGTTCAAGTTTTGAAAATAAACCATCTAAATGAAATAATTCTTTCGCTTTAGCATGTGCGTGTTCGTCTAAATATGTATGTACGTATGATTTTTTTATGAGTGCATCAATGATTGAACCTAAATCTTTTTGAACAATCGTAATACGTTTTTGTAACGCACTTAAAGAAAAAGAATTTCTTTTTTTATAAATATCAAGCAAACCAAAAATCACCATCATCTCATCTGACGTGATGTCAAGTTCTTTATGATTCGCATAAATGAGTGGTTCAAAAACAATTGCTTGTGTTTCAAACAGTTTCTTTAATTTCATAATTTCCTTTTTCTAAAGCATCTTTAGCTGCAAATTGTTCAGCTTCTTTTTTTGTAGAACCTTCTCCGTATCCTAAATTAATCATACGATCTAACTTTACAGAAACTCGGAAATGTTTTTGATGTGCTGGACCACTTTCTTCTAAAACATGATAGCTGATATTACGTTTATCTCCACTTTGAATGAGTTCTTGAAGCATGGATTTGTAATCTTTAAGGATATGTGTTTCTTTAATGTGTGGTATCACGATACGAGAAAAGACATTTTCAACTTCGGAAAAACCTAAATCCAAATATATTGCTGCAAGTAATGCTTCAAAAGCATCTGCAATCATCGCATCATTTGCACCTTTTTGCATTTCACCTTTACCAAGACGCATAAAAGCTTTTAAGTTGATGTGCGTGGCATATAAAACAAGTGCTTCTTCCGAAACTGCTTTTGCTTTTCGCTTAGACATCTCGCCTTCACTTTCATCCAATTGATGAAATAAATAATGCGTCATAAGGATGCCTAAAACAGCATCTCCTAAAAATTCAAGTCGTTCATTTTTTTTCGTATTGTGTTCATTTGCATAAGATGAATGTGTCAGTGCACGTTCATATAGTTCAAGATTTTTAGGTTGAATATTTAATGTGTCAAATAATGCTTTCATTGTTATCTTGGTATGCATCAAGTGCATCTTTCACTTTCTGAATCACGTGTGCTTCTGCCATTTCTTTAGCCTGGCGAATTGCGTTTTTAAATGCAAAACTATCTGAAGATCCATGTGCTTTAATCACAATATGATCAAATCCCATTAATAGTGCGCCACCAATCTCAGAAGCATCCATGGAACGTTTAAGATTTTTCAATGCTTTTTTCATAAAAATTGCACCGATTATAGAAAATATACTTGACTTAATTTCACGTTTTAACACCATCGACATACCTTTTGCGGTACCTTCCATGGTTTTCATGACGATGTTTCCTGTAAATCCGTCTGTTAAAAATATATCGGCTTCAGAGGTGACAACATCTTTGGGTTCCATGTTTCCGTAAAAATTTAATGTTGGATGATTTTTTAATAATTCATGAACTTCCACATCAAATTCACGACCTTTTTTATCTTCTGTTCCAATATTGATAAGTGCAACTGTTGGTGTGTCTCTTTTCAGTACTTCTTTGACCACAACAGATGCATACATCGCAAATTCTACCAAATGCTCAGGTTTGAAATCAGTATTCGCACCGCCATCTAGTAAAATGCGTCCCTTTTGATCATAAGAAGGAATAATAGGTGCAATTGCAACGCGTTTCATGTGTTTCATTCGACGAATAATAAAATGACCGCCAACAACAATGGCTTGTGTTGGACCAGCAGATACAAATCCATCTGCATGACCATCTTTAACAAATTGCATTGCCATGAACATCGACATCTCTTTGTTCGTTCGATAGACTTTAATAACATCTTTTTCAGACATTTCTAGTGCATGTGGTGTATGAATAATTGTTAATCGATCATGTGGTTTTAAATATGGTGCCATTTTTTGTTGATCACCAAAAATGGTAATTTCAATATTATCATATTCATGAAGTGCTTGCATGACACCTTCACATATAGGTTTTGGCGCATCATCTCCACCCATACCATCAACTGAAATTCTTATCATATCTATCACCTGCTTTCTTTTTTAATTATAACATACAACACTTTTCAAACATGTGTATCTTTGTTTTTTAAATCCAAATAAACGTCATACGCTTTTTGTATAAACGGTCCATCTTCAATAAAGTCAATATGTTTAAACGGTGGACGTCCACTTTGTATCAATCCTAACATATCGCCAGGACCTCTTGTATATAAATCCTGCTCACTAATTTCAAACCCACTTGTTGTCTGTTCAAGGATAGTGAAACGTTCGTCGTTAGGTTGATTAGAAATAAGATAACAAACACCTTTTAATTGACCTCTACCAAGACGACCTCTTAGTTGATGCAGTTGAGATAATCCAAAATATTCAGCTTCTAAAATAAGCATAAACGTTGCCGTTTTAATATCAACGCCTACTTCAATCATTTGCGTTGAGATGAGGATGCCTTGCTTTTGTTTTCTAAATGCATCCATGACACGTTGTTGTTCATGTTTTGGCATTTGACCATGCAATACAAAAATATCTTGTTGAAATCTTTGTTTAAACACATGATACGTATGCATGACGTTGTATGTCACACGATCACTATCGATTGCAGGCACAACAACAAATATATGTTGGTGATTTTCAAGTGCGCGTTGCAGTTGATCCATGATCTTATTGAGCGCATCATATGAAACACTAATGGTTTTAATGGGCTGTTTTCCGATAGGCATCGTATGTAAAGTGTAGATTTTTGCATCGCCTAAAATACTTCTAAGTAATGTTCTTGGAATGGGTGTTGCCGTTAAATATATGACATCTTGATCACGTGCTTTTTCAATGAGACTTTTTCTAATTTCTACACCAAACTTTTGTTGTTCATCAATCATCACGAGTCCTAATTGATGAAATGAAAGTGAAGATGATGCCAAGATATGTGTTCCGATAATCAGTTCAACATTTCCTTGATGAATATCATGCATGATGTCATCTTTAAAATCAATGGTTGAGGTAAGTAATGAAACGTTAATATGTTTAAACAACGATTGAACAGTTTCCACATGTTGTCTCGCTAAAATTTCTGTTGGAACCATCAATGCAACTTGATATCCCTGCGCGATAAAATAAGATGCAATGATTAATGCAATGATTGTTTTTCCTGAACCAACATCACCTTGAATCAGATGTTTCAAGGGAACATCTTCTTTTGAATCTTTGATGATATTTAACACAATATTTTCTTGATCTTTTGTTAGTTTAAATGGCAGTGACTTTGTCTTTTCTTCAATTGAGAATGGTTGATCAAACGTAAGAAATTGTCTTTTCTTTTGTTTTGAAACACCTTCAAATAGATGAAGTAATTCTTGAAGTTTAAATCTCTTTAAAGCTTCTTCAACTTCATTTTCGTTTTTCGGAAAATGAATACCTTGATAGGCCTGATCTATCGGAATCACGTGAAGCTTTTCTAACATATCTTCAGATATGGTTTCTTTTATTTTTGTTTGTAAGAGTGTTTTTAAAATCTTTTGAATTCTATAATTTGGGATATCCTTCAAATCATAATCCGCAACCATTTGATTTTCTAGTCGAATTGGTTTGAGTTGGGATACAATAAAAATCTTTTTTTTCGTGTCAAATTTTCCTTTTACGATATAAAAAGCACCCACGTCTAATACGTGCTTTAAATATGGTTGTTGATACGCAACACACGATATAATCACGCCATTCACATCAAGTTTAAAACTTGCTTTGAATACGTGATGTCGTGATAAAACAGGTGGATGGATTAGCTTCCCCTTTTTAATATTTTCAATATCATCTAAAAAATAGCTCACGTATCTTTTAGGAAACAATTGTAGGATATGCTCTTTTGTAGAAATACCAAGATGCTGGAGTGATTCTAAAGTTTTAGGTCCAACCCCTTGGATGTCTTTAATGTTTATTGTCATACATCCTGTGAAGTAAATACATATCTGCAAGCACACATGCAACTGTATTTTCTATGACGATGCCTGCACGTCTAGCAATCGCAACATCGTGTCTTCCCTTTGCTTTTAATGGTGCGATCGACCCTTCTTGAAACTGAAAGGTGTCTTGAGATTTTTGAATCGATGATGTCGGTTTTACAAAGACATATATGACGATTGGGTTTCCATTTGAAATACCACCCGTCACACCACCGCTATGGTTGGTTTTTGTTGTTCCTGAATCATTAATGATCACATCGTTAAATGTGCTTCCTTTCGATTCTAATAATTCAAGCGTATCTCCAAAACTCACAAGTTTCACTGCTGGAATTGACATGAGAAGTTGTGTGATGGTGGCATCTAATTTGTAAAACATCGGTTCTCCAAGTCCTACAGGAACGTCATTGATGGTAAGTTTAATCATGCCACCAACTGAATCGCCTGCTTCTCCAATTGTTGTTAAATAGTCATCAAACTTTTTTGGATCATGACAAGTTCCTAATGAAATGAGTTCATGTGTCATGGTAAAAGGTATCATCATTTTGGCAATAGAACCAGCAGCAACAAGGGCAGCAGTTAATCGTCCAGAAAAACGACCACCACCTCTATAATCATGAAATCCATGATATTTTTTCATCGCAACAAAATCTGCATGTCCAGGTCTTGGATGTGTCTTTAAATGTTCGTAATCTTTTGAGATAACATCTTTATTTTCTATCATGATATGAACTGGCGACCCAGTTGCATGCTCTAAAAATACACCAGACGTAATTTTAAATTCATCTTTTTCTTGTCTGGCAGTTGTTCCAATGGCACCAGGACGTCTTAAAGTTAAATCTTCTTGAATACGCGTTTCATCAATTTTAGTACCAGGTATCACGCCATCAATCACAACGCCAATCGCATCTTGATGAGATTCGCCATATAATGTTACTTGAAATATTTTTCCGAAAGTATTCATTTATAATACTCCTTTCATCTTTTCAACAAGGGAGTTGATATGATTCATTTTTTGATTGGTAAACAACTCGAAACTTCGTATTGCTTGATACATTAACATGAGTTTTCCATCATATGCTTGTTTACCTAGTGACATCACATTTGTTTTTTGATGATACATCAAATCAATGATTGTCTCAGGTTGACACCCCAGGTCTTTTAAACGCTGAATGAAGGTTTCATTGAAATTATGACTTGTTGCTTGAATGATGACCTCACATTTAAGGATTATATCATCTTCATAATGAGATTCTAAAGGTGAAATCTGTTCTTTTAATGAATTCGGTCTTTTAAAGATGGTTGGTGTCACTTGATGATTTTCACATACGTGATATACCGCTTTAGATGCGCCGCCATTCCCAAAAATACAAACATACTTATGATTTAAATCAATCGCATATTGATGGAGTAATTGTTGAAAGCCATATGCATCGGTATTATCACCAATGACTACATTATCTCTGTAATAAATGGTATTCACTGACCCAATTTTTTTTGCCGTTTCAGTGAGTTTATCACAATGTTGGATGACCACTTCTTTAAATGGTTTTGTTACTTGTAATCCATCAAGATTTCCTTTTCTCAGGTGTTCGATATAGTCTTTGATCTCATCTTTTTCTATATCAAAAAGATCATAGGTCAACGTCATCTCCATATGTTCTTTGATGTGTTTGAAAATCGCAGGTGACTTGCTGTAACTAATCTCTTTACCTAACAACCCGAATTTCATTTTTGATACGCCTTGGAAACACGCATCAACGTTTCAAATAGTTCAATCACATAAGGCTCAAGTGTTTGATTTTTTAGTTGATTTTTAACACGCGATAAGACAACGGCTTCTCTATTTGAATCTAGGATGTTAGCATTGGATTGTTTTTTTATATTGCCAATGTCTTTGACGATTGCCATACGTGATTCAAAAAGTGCAATGATTTGATCATCAATTTTATCAATTGTTGATCTTAAAGTCTCAAGATTCATGGATGTGTCCTCCTAGGGATTGAAATACATCATAAAATTCTGGATAAGATTTTTTTACTGCTTCTGCTTGTGTTAACGTAATATTTCCTTCCGATCGGATGGACGCAATCGCAATCGCCATTGCGATGCGGTGATCATCTTCAGATGAAAGGGTTACATTTCCTTTAAATGAAACAACACCTTCAATGGTTAATGTGTTCTCGATATAGTACGAGATGACGCCTAATTGATCTAAGATATGAATCATCGTATGTAATCGATCCGATTCTTTATATTGAAGTCTGTCTACATTTAAAAACACAGTTTTTCCTTTTGATAATGAGGCAAGTATCATAAGAATAGGTCCTAAATCGGGAATATCTTTTAAATCAATTTGAATACCTTTTGTCACTGATGGAGATGACAACACACCTGCTTCAGTCCAAGTTAGATTCCCACCCATTTCGATCAGAATATCAATGATCTTTTTATCACCTTGTTTAGAGTGGGGAAGAATACCTTTTACATGGATAGGGTTTCCAATGAGACCTGCCACTAAGAAAAATGCAGCTTGTGAGTAATCGCCTTCAATCGTGATTGATCTTGCTTGATAGGTTTGGTTTTGATCAATATAAATCCGATTATTTTTCCTATGGAGTTGAACACCGAAATGGTTCATGACTTCCATCGTCATGTCGATATAAGATGCTGAGGTGATGTCGTGCATCATGTTAATTTCAACGTTTCTGTTTAACAATGGACTCATCATCAACAATCCTGAAATAAATTGTGAACTTTTCGATCCATCGACATGAAAAACGTGATTGGTGATAGGTCCATGAACTTCTATTTGTTCTTTATTGAGGCGCTTAATTTTATTTTCGAACAGTGTTTCATAAACGTCTAATGGACGTTCAAATAACCTAGGAATCCCACTAAATATAACTCGGTCAAATAAAGCCATTGCGACTGGAATTAACATCCGGAGTGTTGATCCCGATGCAAAACAATGTATTGGTTTTCCATCATAAACAAAATCTTTAGACTCAATAACATTTTTATTTATGTTGACACCAAATTGTTTTAAAGCTTCTTGTGTGGCGACAACATCTTCGGAAAAAGGCAAATTAACTATTTCTGACCGACCTTTCGCAAGACTTGAAACGATCAGCGCTCGGTGCGCATATGATTTGGATGTAATGATATCAAGTTCACCTTCAAGTGGTGTTGGTATAAAAACAAGTGTGTTCATAACGTCACAATCACAGGGATTCCAATATCTTTTATGCATACAAATCGTAACCCATCTTTCCTTTGTTTTTTATCTAAAAAGATATGGTGTTCATATACGTTCACATCTTCAATGTGAATTTCTAATAACTGATATTGATGCAGGACTTGTAACACAACATCTTTGATAGGTAATGGTGTAATATTTTTTTCGATACCCTTTTCAATCGCATACATCATGCCATGACTAATGGCTTCACCGTGTTTAATTCCTTCATAGCCCATGTGTTTTTCAATGGCATGCCCTAACGTATGTCCAAAATTCAAATACATGCGTTCATTATTTTCAAAAGGATCTTTTTTTACAAGATCCATCTTAACTTTTAAGGCTTTATAAATCACAGTCATAAGATCGTGATCATGTTGTTTTAATAATTCGAATAATGATGGATCCCCTATTAATCCAGCTTTAATCATTTCTGCATACCCATTATTTAATTCTCTTTTTGATAATGTTTTTAGAAATTGTAACTGAATAAAAACAAACGTTGGTTCATAAAATTGACCAATCAAATTTTTACCTTGTTTTGTATTAATTCCAACTTTAGAACCGATTGAACTATCAACCATAGAAAGCAGTGTGGTCGGTACTTGAATCAAATCGATACCACGTAGTAAGGTAGCTGCAACAAATCCTGTAAGATCTCCAACAACACCGCCTCCAAAAGCAAGAATCACATCATCTCTTTTAATGTGTTGATTTAAAAAATCAGTACAAATCATTTCATACGTTTCAATGGATTTAGATGTTTCTCCTGGATGGATGATGTGAATCACTGTATCAAATGCTTTTTTTAAATCATGAAAGACATCACCATAATAATCATAAACAGTCTGATCGGTTACCACAAAAATCCGTGCATATTCACGCAATCGTTCATAGAGAGGTAAAAAATCTCCATTAGAAATATGGATGTCGTAATTTAAATCACGAAGGATCATGGTCAAATGCCTTTCTTTTTTCACGAGATGTTTGAAGTAATGCCATTAATGTTTCAGCATCTTGGTTAATAATTGCGTTTTCAATGTTTGAAAGCTGATCTTTAAATTGTTGAATCGCGTCTAATAAATGTGGTTGATTGCTTAAAAAAAGTTCTGTCCAAAGGGTTTCATTAATGTGCGCAATCCGTGTTAAATCTCTAAATGAATCTCCAGTGAATACACGATCAACATGTTCATGGCCAAGCATTAAACTTACCGCAATCACATGGGTTAATTGTGAGGTATATGCGATCATTTGATCATGTTTTTCTGCAGATATTTTAGTAATGGTTTTAAATCCTAATTGTTTCCCGATAATTTCTAAAAGTTCATAGTCTGAAAGTGTTGCTTTGGTGGATTCAATAATGAGGAAATGATTATTTAAAAACATATGGGGATCTCTAGCGTCATATCCTTTTTTTGCACGACCTGCCATCGGATGATGAGAAACAAAATGAAGGTCTTCACTAATTAACGCTTCAATTTCAGAAACGATCGTTTCTTTAACCCCTGAAATATCAGTTAAAAGTACACCTTTTTTAAAAAGATGAAGGTGGTCTTTAACAAATGAAATATTTTGTTTAGGATACATCGCTAAAATAACGACATCAGCCAAAGCTAATTGTGACAAATTAGATGTTTCTAAGATAACACCGTCTTTTTCAGCTTGAAGTACGTTTGATTTATTGACATCATAGCCATACACTTGATGACCTTGTAATGATAATTTTTCAGCATATGATGCCCCCATTAAACCTAACCCAACAATGAATATTTTCATTATTTTAATGTATCCATCACTTTTTTTAGTTGATGAATTTTATGCATCATGGAAAGATATTTATCAAGTTTTAGAGATTGAGCACCATCACTATATGCAATTTCAGGTTGCGGATGCACCTCAACAATTAAACCATCCGATCCAACTGCAACACTTGCAAGCGATAAATCTTCGATCATTGAATATTTACCAGCAGCATGTGATGGGTCAATAATGATGGGTAAATGTGAGAGTTCTTTTACTGCAAGAACAGCACTAATATCTAATGTGTTTCTCGTGTATTTTTCAAAGGTACGAATCCCGCGTTCACATAAAATCACCGATTCATTACCACCAGCCATAATGTATTCAGCAGACATTAGCCATTCTTCGATTGTTGATGATAATCCTCTTTTTAATAAAACAGGTTTTTTTGATTTACCAAGCGCTTTAAGTAATTGAAAGTTTTGCATGTTTCGCGCACCAACTTGAATGATGTCAACATATGTTTCAAAATCATCTAAATCTTCTGAAGACATGATCTCACTGACAACTTTTAAGCCAACTTGATCTGCAACGCGTCTCAGCATTTTAAGCCCCTCTAGACCGTGTCCTTGAAAGCTATATGGTGATGTACGAGGTTTAAATGCGCCACCTCTTAAAATTGTTCCACCGCCTTCTTTAACTGCAATTGCTGTTTGAAGGAGTAGCGGTTCGGTTTCAACAGAACACGGTCCAGCCATCATTTGAAAATGACCGCCACCAATTAAAATGCCATCACCTAAATCAATAATCGTATCTTCTTTTTTAAAGCTTCTACTTGCTTTTTTAAAGGGTGTTTGAACACGTGTCACATTATATACGCCGTCATACGCATACATGTCACGCTCATCTAAAATTGCAGTATCACCAATGACCCCAAATACAATGACTTTATCAGAGGACACGTCCTTTATTTCATATCCTTTTTTAATCAAGTCTTGCGTGATTTTATTGTATTGTTCTTTAGTTGCACCTTGTTTTAACTGAATAATCATTGTTTTTCTCCTTTTTTATATAAAAAAATTCCTGGAACATCCAAGAATTTATTGTCATTTTTGGCGTCCCTTAATTATCAACATAAAAGGATTGCCTAATATAGACAATTCCTTACATAAAATATACGTAATAATATGTTTGTTTTGTTGACATTGAAACAACCTCATATGGTGTTTGTATAAATCTTATCATAATCATGTTTGAATTACAATATGATTTGCTTATTTATGGTAGGGATGGTTTTGTTTTATTTTTTCACATCTAAAGATTTGTTCAATTAAAATTAATCTTGCAAGTTGATGTGGAAACGTCATTTTAGAAAAAGAGATGTGTTGATGTGCCATATTTTTAATTTGTTGATCTAATCCGTGAGACCCACCAATCACAAACACAGTTTGCATGTGGTCTTCGTATAGTTTACAAAATGAATGCGTATCTAACACTTCAGTTTCAATCACACAAGCCATGATGTGTTTTTCATCTTTTAAATATTTCATGATTTCAGAAGATTCTTTTTCTAATGTCGATTCTTTGATTTCAATCACTTCGATATGCTTAAGTTGTTTATGATAATGTTGAAAACTCTCTTTTATGCCTGCGGTTTGAAGTTTACCAACGGCGATGATTTTCATAAATTCACCTCAACGATTTCATGTTGGAGTGCATAAATGATGTCTAAATCAAGTGGTCGGTCGATATATTTAACAAGTGCTTTTTCGATATCTAGATAAGAATTACAATCTTCTGAGATGTGTGTGATCATCCAACGTGTTTTAAATGGACCCATCCATGAATTAATGAGTTTTGCTGCATCTTCATTAGATAGATGCCCTTTTTCCCCTAAAATTCGTCTTTTTAAATGCATGGGTCTAGGAGATTGAAGTAATTTCTCTGGATGATGATTTGACTCTATGATATAAACATGTGCATGTTTTAATAGTTCGTGATACGATTGGTCGATATATCCTGTATCTGCACCATGTACAATTTTATAATCTTGATTTTCAATAACAAATCCAATGGGTTCTTTTGCATCGTGCGATAATAAAAAAGGTGTGACTTTTATGTGATCGATATAAAAAGGGATTTCAGATTGAATGATATGAAGTTTAGGTTTGATGACATGTTTGATGTCATCATCTAAATGCTCATATGTGCCTTGTGTCATGTATAGGTTTGGTAATTGTTTTTCAATGAATTTCTTGAGTCCTACTGTATGATCACTGTGCTCATGCGTAATTAGTAAATGTTGAATCGATTGGAATGAATAATTTAAAGAATTTAATTTGTCTTGCATCTTATTTTTTGAAATTCCAACATCTACACATAAAAGCACTTTTTGGCTTTCTATAAGTGTCATGTTGCCTTTAGATCCACTTGCTAAACTGTAAATATTCATGAAATCACCTGTATGTATTTTAGCATACTATTATGTGATTTAAACTTATCAGATGAAAGTGGTTGCATATGAACTGAAATCATGCTATATTATACGTGCTTGTATTGAGATTGAAGGAGTGTATAAAACAATGATAAATCATAACAAAAATATAAAGCGAGTGATGACTCTTATTTTTATTTTAGGGCTCACATTCACCTTGGTTGCTTGTGGCAATCAAAACGCAGTTCCATACGGAAGTGTTTCAGATGATGCCTATGTTACGTTTGGTGATGTTACTGTTTCTGAAAAAGAATTATATGATAAATTAAGATTCCAATCTGCTGATCTTTTATCAACCATGATTGATGAAGTGGTTTTTGCAGAAGCAATGACTGAAGTTCGTCAATTAATTATTGATGGTGATGTTTTTTATAATGAGTTTCTTGATGAAACCATTAATAATGCTATTTTTCAACAAACGGATTTAGACGCTTTAAATAGCTTATTAGATAATAGCGAAGCACGTGTGCTTAGAAGTGTTGAACAATATGTTGATTCACTTTATTTAATCGATCCTTCGGTTGATGTCGATGCTTTGTATCAAGATATCGTCAACATGAATCCTATGTTTGAAAACTATGCATCGATACCAGAATTGTTAGATCGTTATGTCTTACGTGCTGGTCAAAGATATTATGCTTATAATACATTACTTTTAGAAGTTGAAGATGAAGACTCTACTCAATTTGTTGAAGAATCAGATGTTGTTGCATACTACAAATCAAACAACGAAGGTCGTTATGATGTTGAGGTATTAGTTGTTCGTTTTATTAATTTAAATGAAGCGAATGCAGCACTCTATGAAGTTGGGTTAAAATCAGATGCGCGTGGAAATTGGTATCAAGTTCCAGATGTACGAATTGTTGATCCAAATAACGCAGGTTATGTTGATTTAGATGATACTTCTTCTGAAGGGTATCAACATGTTGTTGATATCTTAACTGACTTAGATTTATTAGACGATGTCATCGCATCTAGAAATGCTTCAGAAAATTTATTAAGTTCTCAAGAATTTGCTGACTACTATGCACGTTATTCTATCTCTACAACGAGAACTTCAGGCGCATCAGATGTTGCATTACCAGATAGTAATGTAAAAGCAAAATTCGTTGAAATTTATAATTTATTAAATCCCGCAACTCAAATTCAAGTGAACAATGACGGCACCATTTCAGGTATCACAACAGAGTTCGATACCACATTCACGTATGATGAACTCAATGAATTAAATACAACATTAAGATCTCATGTTTATACAACACTAACTTCTGAAGATCGTCAAGATGAAGAAGATGCGAATAATCCTTATTCAGCAAGAGTTCAAACATTTGGTTCTTCTCGTTATTTAATCTATAAATTAAGTGATGACGGTGATTCACAAGAAGATATTTTAGTGGATGATCCTGAAACTGAAGATGAAGATGAAATCTTTAACGAAACTGCAACTGCTCTATATGAAGAGTTACGAGCAGAAATCATTGATAATAAACTTACGAATACTTATGTTACAAATCAAGTTGAAGCGCGTTATGAAGAATTAACCATTGATATTTTTGATCCAGTCATTCGTGCATTCTTTGATCAAACTTTTAATTACAACGGTAGCGATAGTAACCAAGATGGTGATGTCGTTGCAACAATTCAAGATTCTACTGATGTACTAGCGGATTCAGATATTCTCGTAGATGATCTATTCAAAAGATTATCAGATCGTTTCGGTGTTAATTTATCATTAGACATTGTGATCAATAAATATTTTGATGCACAAGATACCTATGTGATTACAGATGAAGAATTTGCTGATTTTGAAGAACAATTTGAAGAAATCATTCGTCAATTCTCGGCAGATCAATTTGTTTCAAATGGTTTCCCAGCATCTATGGGTCGTGAAGAGTTCTTAATGTTGGCATTCGGCGTGACATCGAATGCGCAAGCAGTTAAAGAACTTTATGTCTATCCAGAATTACGTGCGCAATATTTAGAAGATTACGAAGCACATTTCACAAATATTTATCAGGCATTTACAGATTTAGCAGCACTTCAATATGAAGCATATAAATCAACACGTGTTTCACACTTACTTGTTTATTTTGATCAAGATGGCGATGGTTCTCCTGATAACCCTCAAGAGTATTTAGATACACTAGATGCAGCAACTGTCACTGATATTAAAGAAGGACTTGCTGAACTTGTTGCTGATATTTACGCACAAGTAGGAGATTTTAGAAGTGAAGCTGAAGCGTTCACGACATTAGCAGAATTATTTAATTCATCTGGTCGTATTGAACGTGGTTCTAATACAGCACCCTATGATTTACAAATCGAATTAGATTATGCAAAATATCGTCAACTTGGATTTTATTTAAAATATGAAAATATTTCATCAGCAATTACAAATAAGTCAAACTTCATTACAAACTCATCGACATTAGATCAAGTCTTCTATGACCGTGCCATTCAACTTCATGATTTCATCGTTGGTGATGGCATTGAAGATCAAGTTGAACTTCCTTATATTGATATGTATGATGATTTTACATTCAATGCATTAGACATTGCAACTCAATTAGATGATGTACAATCAAGCTTTGGATGGCATTTCATTGTGACGACATCCGTTACTGATGCACCTTCTGCTGTATATGAAGCAACTTCAGATGCAGATGAACGTTACACATTTGAATTAGATGGTGTTACGTACAATGTTTATAACGAAGGTCCAGACAATGGTGGCTCAGATGCACTTACACTGAACCAAGTTGAGTATTATGTACGTCAAAGTTTAACTGATGAAGGTCCATCTGTTCCAAGTGCTGTTTCAACAGCAATTACCAACTACTTATCACCCGTTTTATCAAGATATCAAAATACGTTTATGCAACGTGAAATTATCTTTAGATTACTAGAAGATGGTCTAAACTTTGCAAGCGAAGCAAATAATGTTCGTTTTGATATCATTAGAAACATCAATTACAATCAACTCAATGAATATTTACTTTCAGACGTTGCTTACTTTGATGAAAACTATGAAGCACTCTATGCAACATGGTTTGACTTACTCGAACAATAACAATAAAAAAAACATCCTAAATGATAGGATGTTTTTTTTATTTCTTTTTATAAAATCTCATTTTGTCTAAGACATTCAGTGCATTGGTCCAATGACCGTTTTTCGTTTTTACTAATTCTTCTCCTAAGACAGTAAACTTAGAATCAATCGTGTCAATATACCATAGTAATAAGGCTTCAGGAATTTGAGGTTTCTTTGCTGCACCAAAATTTGGTAAACCATGATGCGATAGCATCATATGTTTGAGTAACATCACGGATTCATCATCTTTTATGTTGAGTTGATCTGCTGTTTTATCAATATCGATCGCTTGCATCACAAGATGTCCAATTAAAAGTCCTTCTGTCGTATATTCTCCATCAACGCCTGTCATTTCATCAATTTTTGACATGTCGTGTAATAATGTTCCTGCAATCATCAAATCTTGATCTAAATACGGATAGATATCAAAGAATTTTTCTGCAATTTCTAGCATGGTAAGGGTATGATAACTCAACCCTCCTACATATGCATGATGAAATTTTGTTGCTGCTGGATGTGTATAAAAAGGATGTTGAAATTTATGATAAATATGTTCAACGATTTGTTTAATTGAAGGTTTTTGAATACGTGTGATAAATGATTCAATCCCTTTTTTAATTTCAGAAGTTTTTTTGGGTGCGACCTCATAAAATATATCGTATAATCGATCGATTTCTTGAGGATCAAACATGTCTTCAATGGCATGAAAGGATTGACATTGTAAAAAAGTATCGGTTTCGTTTTTGAATTCGGTTGAGACAACAAATTGGTAAATACGTCCCATTACAAGTTTAGATTCATCAACAAGATCAAGTTTAATATTGATCAGTTTTTGATCTTCTAACTTGAGTGTGACATTTTTAAAATGTTCCCCTCGATTTAAATTATCTATTTTTCCAATATAGGGAATGTGTTGCATATCGTGTTCACTCATTTTTTAATCCTTTCATGTACGTTTCTCTAAAATAAAGGAAGAGGTCCGTACGATCATTTTTTAACTCATGACTTAATATTTTTTTTACCATATCATCTTGAACTTCTTTAATCCATGCGCCTGCTTTTTTGTGGGTGAGTGCCATCATTTCTGTTGACTTCATTTTTAAATCTACCGCACTTTTAATCGGTAAATGTTCATACATGTACTCGAGCTTATTCATTGCATAACTCATATCATATAAGTATGACTGTGTACGTGCTGCAAGTTTTACGATTTCAAGTCCATAATCAAATAAGTGTTGCGCTGATAGTTTGACGTGCTCTTTTGACAGTTGCGCTGCCGTAAGATATTTATGTTTGAGTTTGTTTGAAAATGTCCATGAAGACATGTTGGTTTCATCATAAAAATAAGCCACTGTAAAAAACGTTTCTGGTGTGATTGATTTTTTCTTTTTAACCACGACTTCTATTGCTTCTTTCATCCCTAAAATATGATGATGCAATTTTAGATCATGAAGTGTATCCATCGCTTTTAATTGATGATCAGATTTAAGAATTTTTGTAAGTTCTACAATAAGTCGTTCATTCGAAAGTGTTGCAAGTAATCCAGCCATTTTTTTCATGGCATCTTGAGTTTCAGGTTCAATTGTGAAATTTAGTTTTCCTTGAAAATACACTGCTCTTAATATACGTAATGCATCTTCTGAAAATCTTAAATATGGATCACCAATTGTTTTAATGCGTTTGTTTTCAAGATCTTCTTTCCCTAAAACATAATCCGTGATCATACCATGCTCATCCATCAACATACCATTCATCGTAAAGTCTCGACGTAAAACGTCTTCTTCTACAGATGACCCAAAAAATACATAATCAGGATGTCGTTGATCTTCTGAAGGCCCATCCGTTCGATATGTCGTCACTTCATAAGTGAATTGATCCATAAGTACCGTGATGGTACCATATTTAAACCCTGTTGCACGAGATTCAAATAGTTTCATCACTTGATTTGGTTTTGCACTTGTTGTAAGGTCAAAATCAACAGGTTTTAATCCTAGAAGATGATCTCTTACTGCGCCACCAACGATATATGCTTCATGACCTTCAGCTTTTAATTTTTTGATGATTTGATTTGCGTGATTCATGGTTCCCATGTCGATTTCCTTCATCCACGTTAATTCATGTATTCATAACGTCCTTTCCTATGATATCATAGATTTATAGAGGTGTCTATGATTCGTATGAAAGACAATCCCCCATTTGAACTGATCATTTCAAAATCTAAGTTTATTGGCCAATGTTTTGACATTAGTCATAAGCATGATATTGAACTTATTTTACATGATTTAAAAAAATTACATCCTAAAGCAAGTCATTTTTGTTATGGCTATATCATCGATGAAACGCATCAAGGTAGTGATGACAATGGTGAACCTAAACATACTGCTGGTAAACCGATTCTTGAAGCATTATTGAAATCTCACTTAACCCATACATTATGTGTTGTCATCAGGTACTATGGTGGTGTGATGTTAGGTGCATCAGGTCTTACCAAAGCATACCGAGATACAACCTATCAAACCATTGAACAGACTGTTTTTGAAACACTAACATTACATGATCTTTATGAAATCGAATTTCCTTATGACCTCTACCAAAAAAAGAAGTCAGATCTTGAAAAACTTGGTATCATTACACGTGAGCTATTTTTAGAATCCGTCGTCATCACACTACAAACAACATATGATGTAAAAACGATTAAAATGTTATTATATGGCTATAAGAAAATTCATTTGTTACAACAAGTATATGCATAAAAAAAAGCCTTTATTGGCTTTTTTTATATGAATTGAGTCATAGAAGTAATCTTAAGCATCATCTCACTTAATACATGCGCAACCGTGAGTGCGATGATAAAGTATGCTGCTTTAATTTCCCAGAGTTTCATTTTTTCAAATTTCTTTTCAATATGAAGTGCATTCAAAATTTTTAAATTGATAAAAAAGAAAATGAGTAAACTTGACATATAAATGACATAGTCAATCATAGTTTACCGGCTTTTGTTGCTTTTAAATAATTATACAAGTCACGTTCTAATTTAGAAAAGTCAACATTTTCTTCTTTCGCTTGTTGCTCACGGACATTTTTATCTGCAAGCAATGCTTCTTTCGCTTCGTCTAATGTTTTAGACACACTAATATCATATGCAGCAATTGTAAGTGTATTATTTGAAAATTCTAAAAATCCTTGAAGTACATAACAAATGAAAACCTCTGCTTCAGATTGCAGACGAATATAGCCTTCTTCAATCGATAAAAGGATTGGAATATGATCTTTTAAAATGGCAATTTCACCGTCTTGATATGTAATAACCACATAATCAACATCTTGATGGATGTGGTCTCCAAAGACCGATTTAATATCTACTTTCAATTAAGACTCCGCTTGTAGTTTTTTAGCTTTTTCAATCGCTTCATCAATGGTACCTACCATTTGGAAAGCTTCTTCAGGTAAATCATCATGTTTACCTTCAATAATTTCTTTAAATCCACGAATGGTTTCTTTTAGAGGTACAAACACCCCTGCAACATTTGTAAACTGTGCTGCAACGTGCATATTTTGTGATAAGAAGATTTGTAAACGACGTGCACGGTGCACGGTAAGTTTATCTTCATCTGTTAATTCATCCATCCCTAAAATGGCAATGATATCAAGAAGTTCTTGATAACGTTGAATCATTTTTTGAACTTTACGTGCCGTGTCATAGTGTTCTTCACCAACAATATGGGGTGCAAGTGCACGCGATGTTGATGCAAGTGGATCAACGGCTGGATAAATACCAATTTCAGTAAGTTTACGAGAAAGATTGGTGGTTGCATCTAAATGAGAGAAGACGGTCGCAGGTGCTGGATCGGTATAGTCATCAGCTGGAACATATACTGCTTGAATGGATGTAATCGATCCATCTTTCGTGGATGTAATACGTTCTTGTAATCGACCCATATCTGTTGCAAGTGTTGGTTGATAACCAACAGCTGAAGGCATTCTCCCTAATAACGCAGACACTTCACTACCCGCTTGAATGAAACGGAAAATATTATCAACGAATAATAATACATCTTGTTTCTTTTTATCTCTAAAGTGTTCTGCCATGGTAAGTCCAGTTAACCCAACACGCATACGTGCCCCTGGTGGCTCATTCATTTGACCAAAGACGAGTGCTGTATTTTTTAATACACCTGAGTCTTTCATTTCTACGTATAAATCATTACCTTCACGTGTACGCTCACCCACACCTGCAAACACAGAAATACCATCATACTCTTGAGCAATATTGTGAATGAGTTCTTGAATAAGTACGGTTTTACCAACACCGGCACCACCAAAAAGACCGATTTTACCACCTTTAATATAAGGTGCTAATAAGTCAATGACTTTAATCCCAGTTTCTAATATTTCAACATTAGAGGATAAGGTATCAAATTTAGGTGCTTCACGGTGTATCGCTGATCTTTCAATGTTTTTTGTATCAAGTGGTAAGTCATCAATCGGTTCACCTAAAACATTAAACATACGCCCTAATATCGCGTCTCCTACAGGTACTTCGATTGGAGCACCAGTTGCTTTGACTTCTGCATCTCTTTTCAAACCTTCTGTTGGTTCTAATGCAATGGTACGTACAACATGATCACCAAGATGAAGTGCAACTTCTAATGTAATTGTTTTTTCTTTATTCAGTGTCGCAATGAGTGCATCATAAATTTGAGGCAACTCTTTATCAAAATGTACGTCGACTACTGGTCCTATAACTTGTACGACTTTCCCTTTCATGTCGTCCTCCTATACATTGGACCCATTGATGACATCAATGAGTTCACTTGTAATTGATTGTTGTCTTGCACGGTGGTACACAATTTCTAATTTTGAAGCAATATCTTTTGCATTATCTGATGCATTTTTCATTGCAATCATGCGTGATGCATGTTCAGATAGTTTTGCGTTTGCGAGTCCTTGTAAAATCATGGATTGCACATAGTTGATCATTAATTTCATCATGATTGAAGCATCTTCAGTTTCTATAATATGTGTTTCATTTTGATGAATATCACTGACATCCACTGGTAAAATCATTTCTACCGATGAGTCATGCATTGAAATGGATTCATGTTTGTTATACACAAGCCATACACTATCAAATGCACCTTCTTGAAACAACTCAATGATAAGTGTTGCAAGCCGATTATAATCAAATGTTTTAATATTATCGCGATTTAAAACCATATCTTTAAGTATATTTTGATGACCACGTTTATTCACATATTGAAATCCTTTTTTTCCAATTGGTAAAATATAATCAGTTTTAGGATTTAAATCTTGTTCCAAACGTTTAAAAATATGATTATGATAGGGTCCAGCAAGTCCGCGATCACTTGTGATCATGATAAATAATTTTTTATTGCCTCTTGGCAAATCCGTAAAGATAGAGGCATCTTCATTATGAGAGGCAAAATGTTTAAAGACATGTTTAAATTGTTGATCATAACTGGTCGCATTTTCAAAAACAGTGGTTGCACCTTTTAGCTTTGATAAGGCAATACTTTCCATTGCTTTGGTGATGTTTCCTGTTTTTCTTACAGCTTTAATGCGACCTTTTATTTCTTTTAAATTCACTAGATTACCTTCTTGCGAGCTTCAATAAATGATTGTAAATCTTCTTGTTTTGGTAATGACTTGGTATCATTTAATGTTTGATAAATACGTTGTCCAAGTGGATCACTTTGTAAGCCAAGTCTTAACTCTGTTTCAAATTTCTTGACATCATCCATATGAACATCATCTAAATAACCATTAGATAACGCATAAATAGATAATATTTGTGTTGGCATGTCAATGATTTCATGAACATCTTGTTTTAATAGTTCCACTGTTTTACGTCCACGTTCTAAACGTCTTTTTGCAGTTGGATCTAAATCACTCCCGAACTGCGCAAAGGATTCTAATTCACGGTAATTCGCTAAATTAATTCGGATCGTACCGGCAACTTTTTTCATACCTTTCCACTGTGCAGCACCACCAACTCGGGAAACTGATAAACCGGCATTAATTGCTGGTCTGATTCCTGAATAAAATAATTCTGATTCCAAAAAGATTTGACCATCTGTAATCGAGATAACATTTGTTGGAATATATGCTGAGATGTCACCTGCTTTTGTTTCAATGATTGGAAGCGCGGTAATTGACCCTCCACCTAATTCAGGTGAAAGTCTCGCTGCCCGCTCTAATAATCTTGAATGGAGGTAAAAAACATCTCCAGGATATGCTTCTCTACCTGGTGGACGTCTAAGCAGTAATGATAATTCACGGTAAGCAACCGCGTGTTTAGATAAGTCATCATAAACAATCAACACATCTTTGCCTAATTCCATGAAATATTCGGCCATGGTAACACCAGCAAAAGGTGCTAAATATAGAAGTGTCCCTTCTTGAGACGCACCAGCGTTCACAACAATGGTATAACTTAATGCATTATGTTCTTCTAATTCTTGAACGAGTGCAGAAACGGTAGATTCTTTTTGACCAATCGCAACATAAACACAAATCACATCTTTACCTTGCTGATTAATAATGGTATCAATTGCAAGTGTTGTTTTTCCTGTTTGGCGGTCACCAATGATAAGTTCTCGTTGTCCGCGTCCAATTGGAACAAGTGCATCAATTACTTTGATTCCTGTTTCCATCGGCGTATCAACGGCTTGACGTTGCATGACACCGAATGCTCTTTTTTCTACTGGAAGTGTTTTTTTCGTATCAATGACACCTTTTCCATCTAAAGGTTGTCCGAGTGGATTGACAACACGACCTAACAATGCTTCACCAACAGGCACTTCAAAAATTTTACCTGTTGTTTTTACAAGATCGCCTTCTTTAATAAAGTGAGATTGACCTAATAAAATAACACCAACAGCATCTTCTTCTAAGTTAAAAACAAGACCTGTGACATCTTTAGGGAACACTAAAAGTTCACCCATCATCGCATCTTTTAGGCCATAGACAATTGCAATACCATCTCCGACACTTAAAACTGATCCGATACTTTCAAGTTTCGTGTCTTTCGTATACGCTTCAATTTGTTTTTTAATGACTTCTGTCATATCTTTTATTTTTAAATTTGCCATGTTATTCTCCTAAATCATCATTTCCATTTGATGAAACTGTTGAATCACAGTTTGATCAAGTGATTGTTTTTGATACATGATCTTTAACCCACCAATAACATCTTTATCATGGTGTTCTTTTAAAATCACTTTTGATGCTTGAAAATAATGGATAAGTTGTTTCTCTAAAACTTTTTTTTGCTGATTCGATAAATCCTTAGCAACATAAACATCAATGATATAAACTTTATCAAGTTCTCTCATATACGAAAGCATCCCTTGATAGATGTTTTCAAATTCATACACTTCTCTTCTTTTAATAAGTGTGTGAAAGAAACCCTTTGTGTACATATCAAGATTCATTTCAGTTACAACATCAAATTTTTGTTGGATGTCCACTGTCGGTGCATCCAAATAAGAAATGACATTTTCAGTAAGTTGTTCATGGATGGTCTCAAATGATGTTAAAACATCATGGATTGCATCGTTTTCTAAAGCGAGTTGATACAACGCTGAAACAGCATGTTTAACTTTCATGCTTGAGTCCTTCGTTGATTGCTTCATCAATGAGATGTTGATGCGTTTCTTCATCAATCTCTTTTGAAACGATTTTTCTTGCAGCACTAAACGCAACCGATTTGATCGATTGTTTGATCTCTTCTTGAGCTTGAGCAACCTCAAATGCAATTTGTTTTTCTGCATGTTCTACTTTTTTAGTTGCATCGAGTTCAGCTTGTTTTAGAAGCGCTTCTGCTTGAAGTTTTGCTTCTTTTTCAAGCTTTTGTTTTAATCCTTGCGTTTCTTCTCGCATCTTGTGATAGTCTGCTTTGGCATTTTCTTGAAGTTTAATCGCTTCTTGTTTTTGAGCTTCCGCTTCTTGAAGGGCTTCTGTTAGTGCGTGTTGTTGTTTGTCTAAAAACGCTGTAATTTTAGCCCAAAAAAACTTACGGACGACAAGTGCCGTAACAATAAGTGCGACGATATTTAATAACACTATGTCAGGGTTGGTAATGACAGAGTTGAGTCCCGCATCAATGATGCGTGAAACTTCTTCAAATATTTCTTGCACGATAACCCTTAAGGTTGAACGTTAATTAAGATAAATGCAATTAACAACCCGTATAAACCAGTGGTTTCAGCAACCGCTTGACCAATGATCATCGTTGTTAAAATCTTACCAGATGCTTCAGGTTGACGACCAACCGCCTCAACTGCTTTTGCAGCCGCAATACCTTGACCGATACCGGTCCCTAAACCTGTGAGCACGGCAATTCCCGCACCGATGTATGCAAATGCTTTTGCATATAATTCGTTTGGTACGACATCTAAGATTGGTACCAATACATTAAAGATTGAATCTAACATTGTATTCTCCTTTTTTTATAAAAAATCTTTTTCATCAATTTTTGAAGATGTAAAAATGACTGTTAATAACACATAAACAAGTGCTTGAATCAAACCAAAACCAACATCAAATACTAAGTGGAATGCTGGTGCAATGAATACAGATAACCATCCTGTAAATCGGTAAATTAAAACTAAGAAAACAGCACCTGAGATGATATTTCCAAATAAACGTAATGCAATCGAAATGATCGGTGTGACTTCTCCAATTAAGTTTAATGGAAGCATTGGTGCAAATGGTTTTAATAATCCTAGTAAGTGACCCCACCTCGAACTAATGATACCGGTAATCTGGATGATTAAGAACGCAAAGATTGATAAGCTAAATGTGATCGCGGTATATTTAGTCGGTGCATCTAATGCAAACATACCCGAGACATTGGACACGAATACATAAATGGCTAATGTTAAGACAAGTGGCGATAAAATTTTCCAGTTTTTCCCAACATAACCTTTCACCATCTCATTAAACATTTTGACAAATGATATGAAAAGCGTAAGACCTCGATTAGGAATCGAACCAGGTTCTAACCTTGAAACTTTATGTCCAACATAAGACAAAACAATGGCAATTCCAGCCATGATTCCTAATGATGTATAAAAATATCCAGGTAAACTAAGAATGTAGTCTATCATGCTTATTCCTTGTGAGATGGCTCAGTTTTTTTGAAAAATGGTAATGCATAAATCCACGTACTTACCTTAATTGATGAAAACCCTAAAAGCAAGATAATATACGCAGTAATCAATGCATCTTGTGACTCACGAAGTTGAAAGAAAACGATTACAATTATAATAACATATAACAAAAACCGTGTCACTAAATGTGTTGCTAATTGATTTATTTTCACACGATTACCTTTGGTGATTTGTAACATTTGGCTATGATTGAATAATGATGTGAGCGCACCAAGCAGTGCCCATTGTGCATATTCACGATAAAAAATAAATACGATCAAAGATAACAAAGCCCCATATCCGATACCGATAAATGCAATTTTATGTTCGTCTTTCACGTTTAGCCTCACTTTTAACAAATTGTAATAATGTGATGAAACTCAAAAAAATCCCTACAAATAAACCGATTGCACCATATACAATCATTCCTGATCCCTCTGGATCAATTTTTGATCCCACATAGACACCTAAAAAAGAAAGTCCAATGATGGTCATAAATAGCTGAATCACTAACACATAAATCGTCAATCCAGCCTTGAGTTTATTTTGTCCCAAATAAACGATCCCCACAATCACCTAATCCAGGTACAATATATCCATTTTCATCAAGTTTTTCATCAAGTGCAGCCAAATAAATACTAACATCTGGATGGTCTTTTTGTAATCTTTGAATGCCTTCAGGACATCCAACAAGTCCAACATACCGAATATCTAAAACACCTTGTTTTTTTAAGATGTCTATTGCGTAAGAAGCTGAACCACCTGTTGCAAGCATTGGGTCAACAACTAAAACAACACTGTTTGTGATCGATTTAGGGAACTTTTGGTAATATGCTTTTGGTTCTAATGTCTCTTCATCACGATACAATCCGATGTGTCCAATTTTTGCATTAGGAATGATATTATGGATACCATCCACCATCCCTAATCCAGCACGTAATATTGGGACAATGACGACTGGTTTTTCAAGTTCATGTGCTGTCATGACTGCCATTGGGGTTTCAATTGTTTTTGGCGTTGTTTTAAAATCACGTGTGATTTCATATGTAATGAGCGCACCAATTTCAGAAACAGTTTCGCGGAATGCTTTTGTATTTGTATGTTTATCTCTTACTTGTGACATTTTGTGATCAATGAGTGGATGATTTAATACGGTTACTTTAGACATCATTATTCCTCGATTTCTTTAATTTTATTGATTCTTTTTAAGTGTCTAGGTTCAAATTCAGTATGTAAGAACGTCTCTAATAAATGAGATACTTGTTCTTTTGTATGTGTTCTTGCGCCAAATGTAATGACGTTTGCTAAATTATGTTTTTTCGCTAACATCGCTGTTTGTTCATCATAAATGTTTGCAGCACGAATCCCTTTTACTTTATTGGCAGCAATACTCATCCCAATGCCTGTACCACAAATTAAGATCCCTAAATCTACGGTTTGATTTGAGACAAGATCAGCAACTTTCAAAGCATAATCAGGATAATCAACAGCATCTTCTGTAT
This sequence comes from Acholeplasmataceae bacterium, assembly GCA_965657915.1. Taxonomy (GTDB): domain Bacteria; phylum Bacillota_I; class Bacilli_A; order Acholeplasmatales; family Acholeplasmataceae; genus UBA8290. Next base: position 66,591 of record CBFHPN010000002.1, read on the forward strand.
TCGTGCCAACATCAACAACTTCGATATGATGTTGTTGTAAATAGATGCGTGTTGTCTCTTTAAGTTGTTTACCAGCATGGTCATTACCTATTGCGATTTTCATATGATACCTCTTTGATTAATGAAGCATTGTTTGGACTAAAAAAAGTCATCCGTTCTTTATCTTGAAGATCTTTAATCGTTAAGATGGTTGCATCTTTAAAATATTTTTTGATAAGCACATGAATCCCTTCTTTTTGATTATAACCATGTTCAAATGCCATCAATCCATCACGATTTAAATACGTTGGAGCTTGCGATAACACTTCTTCATAATGTTTAAATCCATTTTGACCACCATAAAGGGCTAAAGACGGTTCTTTATCAACAGTATCGCCAATCGCTTCATCTTCTGGAATATACGGTGGGTTACATACAATAATATCGTATTGATCGTCGATGTTAGAAAACCAATTTGAAACGATATATGTCACGTCAATATGTAATGAATCTGCATTTTTCTTTGCGACTTCTATCGCTTCAGGACTAATATCTGCTAAGGTCACATCGAGATCAATCATTTCTTTTTTTGATGTTAACCCAATACAACCTGAACCTGTTCCTAAGTCTAATAATTTAAGTGGTTTTTTCATGTTATCCATGTACATAAGCACATGTTCTACAAGTTCTTCCGTTTCATTTCTTGGAATTAAGACATGTTCATTCACCATGAATGGATATCCGAAAAAATATCGATATCCTAATATATAGTCTACTGGTATATGTTCATTCATATATTGATGCATTGCGTGTTCTATTTTCTTGAGCAACAGCGCATCAACTTCCTCATTGAGGTTCATGTAAAACATGTGTGGCTCTAATTGTGAAAGTTCCATGGTCATATACTTGACAACAAACTCAGATTTATTTAAATTTAAACACATGGTTTCATAATGATCAATGAGTTGTTTAAAGGTCATGCTTCACCAGCGATTTGTCGCTTTTGAATTTCATGAATGAGGGGTTCAATAATGAGGTCTAATTTTCCTTCCATAATGGCGTCTAAACGTTGAAGCGTCAGACCAATACGATGATCTGTTACTCGATTTTGAGGATAATTATACGTTCTTATTTTTTCAGATCGATCGCCTCGACCAATGAGTTCTTTACGCGCTTGTTCTTCTTTTGAAAGCTGTTCTTGTAAAATTGAGTCATAGATGCGTGCCTTGAGTAATTTAAATGCTTTATCTTTATTTTCATGTTGAGATTTACCTTCTTGACATGCGACTGCAATATTCGTTGGAATATGTGTGAGACGTACAGCACTCTTTGTTGTATTGACAGATTGTCCACCAGGACCACTTGAAGTAAATGTATCCACACGTATGTCATCCCATTTGACATCAATTTCAATTTCTTCTGCTTCAGGCATGACTAAAACAACTGCCGTTGAGGTATGGATGCGTCCTTGAGACTCTGTTTCAGGTACGCGTTGGACACGATGTGTTCCTGATTCATATTTTAATTGGGAATACACACCTTTACCCGATACCATGAATTCAATCGATGTATAGCCACCCATTGCACCTTCCATGGCATTTAACAGTTCTATTTTAAAGCCTTTTGCTTCTGCATATTTAGAATATAAACGATATAAGTCACCAGCAAAAATATTACCTTCGTCCCCGCCAGCGGCGCCTTTAATCTCGATGATGATGTTTTTATCATCATTTGGATCTTTAGGTAAAAGTAAAATCTTTAATGTATCTTCTAATTGAATTAACTGATCATTTAACGCTTGAGATTCGATTTCTGCCATATCTAGCATATCTTTATCTTTTTCAAGTTTCATCATCTCTTCAGTTTGTTTTAGTTGATTAGAAATTGTTACGTATTCATCATAAACTTCAACAATTTTAGCATAGTCACTTTGTTTTTTTAATAGTTCTTTCATCTCTTTCATATCGATGGAAGAAGCTTGAAGTTTGATGAGAATTTCATCATATTGTTTTTTAATTAAATCAAGTCTATCATACATATCATCACCATTATTATTGTATCATGATTTTGGTGTTATTTTGCCAATGTTAAACATAAAACAAAGCGTTAACTTATAAAAAAGTAGAAACGAAAATAATCGTTTCTACTTTTGTTATCGTTCATTATTCATTCGCTTTATATTCTTCAGATCTATTTTCTTGAGCAACAAATCGTGAATATTCGGTATCAAATCTAAAGAATCTTGAAACACCTGCAATCCCTTGTCTATTTTTCGCAATAATCAATTCGACTTCACCAGTGTTTTGATCATCTGTTTTTTTATAGTAATCTGGTCTAAATAAAAACATGACAATATCAGCATCTTGCTCAATACTACCTGATTCTCTTAAGTCGGCGAGTATCGGTTTTTTATCTTCTCGTTTTTCTACTTCTCGTGATAACTGAGAAAGGGCCATGACAGGAATCTTTAATTCTCTTGCCATTTGTTTTAAGCTTCTTGAAATATTGGCAACTTCTTCTTGTCGATTTCCACTGCGTGAATCTGATTTGATCAATTGTAAGTAATCAATCACAACAAAATCTAACCCTTTTTCTTGCGCGAGTTTACGACATTTTGCACGAATATCTAATACTGAAACAGAGCCTGAGTCATCAAAATGAATGTTCAATTGATTCAGTGATTGCATCCCACTTTCAAAATACTGCCATTCTTTTGTCGATAAGTTTCCTGTTTTTAAACGTGTGTTTTTTAAGTTTGCTTCTGTGGATAACATTCGAGATACAAGTTGTGTATTACTCATCTCTAAACTAAAGATCGCAACGTTTGCTTTTCCTTCTTTGTTTCTTTTCGCGACATTCATGGCAACATTCATAGCAAATGCACTTTTTCCCATCGATGGTCGAGCCGCTAATATGATGAGCTCTTCAGGTTGGAGTCCAGCAGATAATTCATCTAGATTTTTATACCCTGTCATGAGTCCTGTAATCCCTTGTTTATTGGCATTACGTTCTGAAACCTCTTTAACTTCTTTCGTGATTTCAGATAACGACGCAAATGAAGATGCTTTTCTTCTTTTTGAAATCTCAAAAATGCCACTTTCAGCATAATCCACATACTCAGAAACTTCCATGTCTTTTCCGTATCCATGCTCAATCACTTGAGAAGCAAAATCTATGATATCTCTTTTTAATGACGCTTCTTTAATCATATCAACATAGGTATCTAAATGCGATGTTGATGGAATCATTTCAGCAAGACTATATAAATATTCTAACCCACCTGATGTTTCAAGAACACGTTGCGCTCTTAAAATCGCACCAATACTTACATAATCAATTGTTTTTGATTGTGAATCAAGTTGTTTCATCGCATCAAAAATGTGTTGATGATGTTGGTCAAAAAAATCAGTGGTTTTAAGTAAATCTGAAACTGTTGCCATTTTTTTAGGATCTAAAAATAATATCCCTAGTACACGTTGCTCCGCATCCAAATGATGCGGTAATGTTTTAGCAGCCATAATTAATCCTTTTTCTCTTCTTCAATGTGAACTTCAAATTGAGCATCAACACCCTTATGTAAGTGGACCGTCACGGTATAAATACCAATGGAATTAATGTCTGAAGAGAGTTCTACTTTTTTCTTATCAAGTGTGATCCCGTGGACGTGTTCGAATGTCTCAACAATATGTTTGGTTGTGATTGCACCAAATAGTTTGCCATCTTTTCCAACTTGAATGGTGAGTTTAATATGTTTGTGGTCAATTTCTTGTTTGAGTGTTTTCATGAGTTCAATATGTTTTTGCTGAGCTTCAAATTCTTTTTCTTGACGATCGTGTAGTGTTTTAATATTATCATCATTGGCAAGAATAGCTTTCTTTTGTGTTAATAAAAATTGTCCGTATCCACCAGCAACTTCAATCACTTCATCTTTTTTCCCACGACCTTTTACGTCTTCTAATAATATCACTTTCATAGGTTGATCTTGACCTCCATATTCTAAATAAATTTTTTGTTTAATTGCTTCAATCATATCATCAATCTCGACTTCTTTTTGAACAGCTGCACTTGTCAGATGTCCGCCACCTCCAAAAAATTCCATGATGACTTGAACATTCACTTGACCTGTTGATCTTGCTGAAACACCCACGATACCTTCTTTGACATATCCAACTGAAAAAACAGCATCAATATGTTCAATATCTAAAGCAGCTTCAGAAGCTTGAGCAAGTAAGATTCGGTCGACAAATTGTGAGGTGTCTTTTAAAATCATGAAATGTGATTCAATAATTTCAGCTTTTGAAATGAGATCATAGATATGTTTCGTTTTATTAAAATCTTTTTTTAGCCATGTGTGAACTTTTGATAAATCTGCACCAAGTTCTTTTAATTTTGCAGCAACTTCAAATGTTCTTGGACCAGTTCGTAGTGTGAATTGATTGGTATCAACGACCATCCCACCATACATGATACTTGCAAATAATGGATCGAATGTCATCGGAACTAAATTTTCAAAAAATGCCCAAATGTCAATCACAAGTTCAACGGTTGATGAAGCATATGGTTCAATATAACTATTGTCAGATGTGACAGCATCATCACTTGCACGGTGATGGTCAATCATAATGATATGACCGACATGATCGACCATATTTGGATCAATGAGTAACTGTTTAGATTGTGTATCGACAATCACTAAGACACTTTTGTTTGTTAAATTTAATTGATCCGTTGACATGCGCGGGTCTTCATGCGTTTTTAAAAGTTCATTAAAGACTTTAAAAGCAGTTTGGTCAAGTTCATCATCTGGCGCAATAAGATATGATTTATTTTGAACAGACTTTGCCATTTGATACGTGCCTAGCATCGCACCAAGTGCATCTAAATCTGCACGTTTATGCCCTGTGATATACACGGCATCACTTGATTCAAAAAGTTGTTTCATTGTTTGAGCTTGTATACGTGCATTCACTCGGCTATTGCTTGAAACTGACTCTTTTGTTGCGCCAAAATAAGCGATTTTTTGATTTTGTATGTTAATAACGGCTTGATCTCCGCCTCGCTTTTCAGCAAGTTCTATTGCGTTTTGAGCATATACCCCTAACGTTTCAAACGGTGTATCCCAAGAAGCAACTCCCATTGATAACGTGACACGTACATCGTGTTTCTCTGAAATTTTTCTAACATCATCTAATATCTTAAATTGATGTTGCATCATTTCTGATAATTTTTCTCGTGTTGTAAATGCAATGATACGATCATCTGATAATTGTTGAAGATACGCTTCATATTGGTTTGCCCAATCCGCAATGGTGCCTAAGTATTGACCTTTCAGATTCGATTGTTCTGAAACTGGTAAGCTTGCCAAAGATTCATCAATATAATCAAGGGTCATCAAGAGCATGACAGGTAAGTGATCTTGATACTTTTGTTCTAATAAAACAAGATCCGTTGCTAAAAACATATAAATAAATTTAAATTCTGGTTTATAAAATGCATCAAAGATCATATCGTTATATTCGAACCTAAATTCTAATACTTGATTGGTCACTTGTTCATATAAAAATTCAGAAATCTCATTTAAAGGTTTGTTAAGCATACGTTGTGACAATTTCTCTTTTGCAAAAACACTTGCCCAACGAATATCAAAATTATCATCTAAGGCGATCATTGCAATTGGAAGTTGATTAAATAATTCATCGCCTACTTGATTCACATGATATGAAACACGGCTCCATAATTCAATTCGGTGATTGAGCCGTTTAATTTTTTCAGCCATTTGATTAGAAAAAAACGAAAAAATCATGATTGAAGCGATCAATAATGATAAAACACCAATACCTAAAACAAGATATTGGTTGGCATCAATATTTGGTATGATGTCTAACGCAAGATAAATTGCAAGACCCGTAAATATGATCGCTAATAATGCAAACACAATTTTTTTCATGTCATCCTCTATTCAATATTATATCAAATGATTGATGGTATATCATGTTTTTTTTGTTTTAATATCGATATTAAAAAAAACCTCATGTAATGAGGTTTTATAATTATTCTTTAACAAATGGTAATAATGCCATGTGACGCGCACGCTTAATTGCGATTGCAAGTGGACGTTGCCATTTTGCAGTTGTTCCAGTGACACGTCTTGGTAAGATTTTACCACGTTCAGTAATGAATCGTTTTAAGAGTTCAACGTCTTTAAAATCAATATTTGTTACTTTGTTTTGTGTAAAGTAACATACTTTTTTACGACGTTTGAATCCACCACGATCTTTAAAATCTCTAGGTTTCATGTATTACGTTCTCCTTAAAATGGTAAGTCATCTTCAGCAGCGAGTTTTTTAGATGTTTCATAAAACTCATCACTTTGTGACTTCGTAGGTTTGTTTTCTTCAAAACTTTGAGTGTTTGAAGATTTATTTTCTAAAAATTGCACAGAATCACATAAGACTTCGGTAATATACTTCATACCAGTCTCAGATTCATATTGACGCGTTTGTATGCGTCCTTCTACGCCAAGTAACATCCCTTTTGTGACATACTTAGCGACATTTTCTGCTTGTTTTCTCCATACAACGCATGAAATAAAGTCCGCTTGTTTTTCGCCTTGTTGGTCCGTATAGTTTCTGTTTACTGCAAGTGTAAAATTGACAACCGCAATGTCTTGAGCAGTTTTTTTAATTTCAGGGTCTTTCGTAATACGACCAACTAAAATCACACGATTCATCATACTATTCGCCTTCTTTCACAACAATAAATCGAATAATATCTTCAGTAATACGTACAACACGGTTAAATTCTGCAACAGCTTCATTCGTTGCATCAACTTTTAACCATACATAGTATCCTTTTTTATGATGATTAATTTCATACGCTAAGTCTTTCAAACCCATTTCTTTGAGTTCTAAAACTTGACTGTTGTTGCTTAGAAACAATTCTGAAAATTGGTTAACAAGCGCTTTAACTTGTTCAGCTTCAACATTAGGACGTATGATGTACATCACTTCATATTTCTTCATTTTTTTTCCTCCTTCTGGTCTTTTGGTCACAAAAAGTGACAAGGTGGCGCAGCGTTTCTACGCAAATGTAATTATAACATAAATATATAAGTTATACAATCAACAATCTTTCTTGGATTTTATCATAAACAAAGTGAACGACTTCTTGAATCATTTCTTGACGTGTTTGTTCTTTTCTTACAAGATGATATATGGTTGTTTCAGTCTCTTTAATCCCTATATAGATATCGTTTTCTTTCCCATCCGCATATCCTGTGACACTAATTGCAAGATGTGTTTTAAACAGTGCTTGACATGCTTCTGCCATTGCGAGACAAACTTCTTTTGAAACAACTTGATACGTATCCATCAAAGCTTTAGAAATACCTAAAACACGTGTTTTAATTTTTGTATCATAACACACCAAACTACCTTTAAAAACATTGGATGCGCCTTGCATGCTTGTGATATACGATGCAAGTGCACCACCTGTCATACTTTCAGCAAAACTAATGGTAAGATCTTGCTTTTTTAATTGTTCGATCAATGACATGTTTAAGATAAGGTAATCGTGAAGGTGAGCTCTACAAATTCGCCGTTGACTTTTCGTAACACAGTCACTGTATGTGTATCCCCAAATTCAGCATCACTTAACTCTGCACCAATATCTGCAATCGTTGAGATCGTATTACCATTCATTTTGATAATTAAATCATTAATTTCTAAGTAATTGATTGCATCTCTTGTTTCATCTAAACCAATAATCACGACACCTGGTGTATTCTCAGGAATAGCTGTCGCATCATTTTCTGGGTTTTCTAAAAATACAGTAGCATCTTGAACAGTCACACCTAGACGTGGTCGTCTTTCGATTAAAGTAAAATCAGTTTCATCGAGTGACGATAAAAATCTAAAATATATCTCATTTATATTCAAAGAATAGTTAAGACCTTCCGCAGCAATCGAACCTGTTTCAGTTGCGATGGATGGGATTTTAGCGACATTAATACCAATAAATTCTCCGTTTAAATTAAATAAGGGTCCACCACTATTTCCAGGATTTAATTCAGCATCATGCATAATGGCTAAATCTTCAATCCCATTATATGGAAAAGAAGCCATTGCAATCACACCTTGCGTCACATAATTAAATTTGTTTAAATTTTCAGGTGTACCAATTGCATAAACATCTTGACCACGAATGATTTCTATTTTTTCACCATTCACTGCTCTTGATTCATACACAACAAGTTGATCTTCCGTTTCAAATTGAACCACTGCAACATCGAGTAATGCATTTGAAGCAACTTTTGTCACCGCGATTTCATCTCTGTTTCCACCAAAATAAATTGACATTTCACCACCATCTTCAACAACATGTTGATTGGTGATTGCATAATAGACATTACCTTCTTGTTTATAGATCAATCCTGATCCATGACCCGATTCCGTTTTAACAACAATGACTGAAGGTGAAACTTCAGCAATCATTTCAATACGCATCGATTCATACGTTGATGGCGATTCATATGGCACAGTGGAGCGTGTATCAAAACATCCCGTCAGAACACTGAGTGTGATGACCATGATAAATAATCTAATGATTTTTTTCATAATGCCTCCTTAAGGCAACAAAAATAAATTCTTTGCATTTTGAGTGGTAATGTCATCAACCTCTGCCTCTGACATATTTTTTAGTTGTGCGAGTGTTTTTAAAATATACTTCACATTTGCAGGTTGATTTCTTCTTCCACGATATGGTTCTGGTGATAAATACGGACCATCTGTTTCGATCAGTAATCTTTCAATTGGAACATGCATTGCAATGTCTTTTGCATCTTTTGCATTTTTAAAGGTAATCGGTCCGTTCACACCAATATAAAATCCAAGTTCTAAAATTTCATCGGCTTCTTCTTGTGTCCCATTGAAACAATGAAACACACCTTTGACGTGTCCTTGATAAGGTTTTAACATATCAATGCATGCACGAACTCCTGATCTTGAATGAATAATGAGTGGCTTTTGATACGTTTTTGCAAGTTCAATTTGCTCTTTAAATACGTGTTGTTGGTATTCTAAATTGTAATCTTCATGATATAAATCAATCCCACATTCACCAATGGCAACCACTTTTTCATCTTTTAACATTGCTTCAATAAATTGTGTGGATGTGGCTTGCATTTCAAACATGTTTTCTGATTCACTTGGGTGGACACCAACAGAGGCATATAATGATGGATATTGTTTAGATAATTCGATCGCAAGTCTTGATGATCCTTCATCAATTCCAATGACAACCATGTGGGATACACCTGCTTTTTCAGCATCTAAGATCACAGTTTCTAAGTCGTCAATATAATCTTCAAAATTTAAGTGAACATGTGTGTCAATCATAGTAAACTCCTTATTTCATCATGTATTATATTGTATCATATCTCAGCCATGCTTTCACTTGATAACCATGAACTTGATATTTTTACATAAAAAAAACATGAAAGTTAACTTTCATGTTTTTGAATTTGAAATTATTTAATAATTTTAGTTACTGAACCTGCACCAACGGTACGTCCACCTTCACGAATTGAGAATTTAGTTCCTTCTTCAATTGCAATTGGGTGAATAAGTTCAACTGTCATGACTGTGTTATCTCCAGGCATGACCATTTCTGTACCTTCTTGAAGTGTAATCACACCTGTAATATCAGTTGTACGGAAATAGAATTGTGGGCGGTAGTTTGAGAAAAATGCTGTATGACGTCCACCTTCTTCTTTTGAAAGCACGTATACTTGTGCTTCGAATAAGCTATGTGGATTCACTGATTTTGGTTTAGCTAAAACTTGTCCACGTTCAACTTGATCACGTTGTACACCACGTAATAAGGCACCAATGTTATCTCCAGCTTCTGCATAGTCAAGTAATTTTCTAAACATTTCAACACCAGTAACAACTGTTTTTTGTGTATCACGAATTCCGATAATTTCGATTTCATCACCGACTTTAACTTGTCCACGTTCAACACGTCCTGTTGCAACTGTACCACGTCCTGTAATTGTAAAGACGTCTTCAACTGGCATTAAGAATGGTTTGTCAGTTTCACGAACAGGTTGGTCGATATACGTATCAACTGCTTCCATCAATTCGTTAACTTTTTCTTCCCATTTAGCGTCGCCATTTAAAGCGCCTAATGCTGATCCACGGATGATTGGAATATCATCACCTGGGAAGTCATATTCTGAAAGTAATTCACGTACTTCCATTTCGACTAAATCAAGTAATTCATCATCGTCAACCATGTCTGCTTTGTTTAAGAATACAACAAGCTTTGGTACCCCTACTTGACGTGAAAGTAAGATGTGTTCACGTGTTTGAGGCATTGGGCCGTCAGCACCTGATACAACTAAGATTGCGCCGTCCATTTGAGCAGCACCTGTAATCATGTTTTTAACATAGTCTGCGTGACCTGGGCAGTCAACATGTGCATAGTGACGTGTGTCTGTTTGATACTCAACGTGTGCAGTATTAATTGTAATACCACGTTCTTTTTCTTCTGGTGCAGAATCAATAGATGCATAATCTTTAACATCTGCGTATCCTTTTTTAGATAATACAGTTGTAATTGCAGCAGTTAAAGTTGTTTTACCATGGTCAACGTGGCCAATTGTACCGATATTGACGTGTGGTTTGGTTCTTTCGAATTTTTGTTTCGCCATTTCTGGTTATCCTCCTAATTTTTTATTGCATGCTTATCATGCATATTTTAATTGATTTATTTACTTTTTGCAAGTTTTATTAGTTCATTCCGCGTTTTTTAATAATCTCTTCTTGAATGGACTTAGGACATTTTTCGTATTGCTTAAATTGCATCACGAAGTTTGCACGTCCTTGTGTGTTTGAACGCAAGGATGTTGCATATCCAAACATCTCTGATAGTGGTACACTTGCGCGTACAACAACCGCATTACCACGTGGTTCTTGTTTTTCTAGTCGTCCACGTCTTGAGGTGATGTCACCAATGACATTTCCTACATAATCGTTTGGAACGATAACTTCAACATCCATGATTGGTTCTAAAAGTACGGGTTGTGCAAGTTCTCTTGTTTTTTTAAGTGCCATAGATGCAGCAACTTTAAATGCCATTTCAGAAGAGTCGACATCATGATATGAACCATAATGTAATGTTGCTTTAATATCAATTGCTGGATATCCAGCTACAATACCATTTGGCAGTGATTCTTCTAATCCTTTTAAGACTGCTGGGATATATTCTCTTGGAATCACACCACCAACAATTTTATCAACGAATTCAAACCCTTTTCCTGGATTTGGTTCAAATTTGATTTGAACATGTCCATATTGTCCACGTCCACCTGACTGTCTAACGAATTTTCCTTCGATATCCGCATCAGATGTAATCGTTTCACGATATGAAACTTGAGGTTGAGCGACGTTTGCTTCTACTTTAAATTCGCGACGCATACGGTCCACAATAATTTCTAAGTGAAGTTCACCCATCCCTGCAATAATCGTTTGACTTGTTTCTTGGTCGGTGAATGTTCTAAATGTTGGATCTTCTTCTGATAATTTTTGAAGGGCAGTTGCCATTCTATCTTGATCTTGTTTTGTTTTAGGTTCAATTGCAACATTTATAACGGGTTCTGGGAATACCATCGATTCTAAGATAAGATCATCTTTTTCTAAGACAAGTGTATCACCAGTTGTTGTATCTTTTAATCCAACAACAGCTGCAATATCTCCTGCATACACATCTGTGATTTCTTCACGTGAGTTTGCGTGCATTTGTAAGATACGTCCAAAACGTTCTTTTTTATCTTTTGTTGAATTTAAGACATATGATCCAGAAGATAAATGTCCAGAATACACTCTAAAGAATGTTAAACGTCCAACGAAAGGGTCTGTCATGACTTTAAATGCAAGCGCAGAGAAAGGTTCACTATCACTTGGTTTACGTTTGACTTCTTCTCCATTTGAATTCATACCGACGACCGACTCAACATCGATTGGAGATGGTAAGTAATCAATCACAGCATCAATCATTTTTTTCACACCTTTGTTTTTAAACGATGTTCCACAAATGACTGGGAAAAATTCAACC
>CBFHPN010000002.1:78782-145003 GCA_965657915.1 Acholeplasmataceae bacterium
CCGGCATCAATGTGTGCCATAATACCAATATTACGAGTACGTTCTAGTGGATATTGTCGAGACATTGTATGCTCCTTTTACCAACGGTAATGTGCAAAAGCTTTATTCGCTTCTGCCATACGATGAATATCATCACGTTTTTTAACAGCAGCGCCTAAACCTTGAGATGCATCTAGGATTTCTTTTGCTAAACGTTCTTCCATCGTTTTTTCATTTCTTAAACGTGCATATTGAATTAACCAACGTAATCCTAGCGTTTGCTTACGCGTTGCTCTTACTTCAACTGGCACTTGATAATTTTGTCCACCGACACGTCTTGAACGTACTTCAATGACCGGTGAAATATTATTTAAAGCTTCATTAAATACTTCAATAGGTTCTCTACCTGTTGCTTCTTTGACACGATTAAACGCACCATATAAGATACTTTGGGCAGTTCCTTTTTTACCATCTAGCATGATTGTGTTTACGATTCTTGTGACCAATTTTGATTGATAAATTGGATCAGGTAACACATCACGTCTAGCGATATGGCCTTTACGAGGCATATCATCACCATCTTTCTTATGATTTCTAATCTATATTTTTATTTTTGTTTAGGGCGTTTCGCGCCATATTTACTACGTGCTTGATTACGGTTTTGAACACCAGTTGCATCTAAAGTTCCACGTATGATGTGGTAACGTACACCAGGTAAGTCTTTGACACGACCACCACGAATTAAAACAACACTGTGTTCTTGTAGTGTATGTCCGATTCCTGGAATGTATGCAGTTACTTCTGTTCCATTTGATAAACGCACACGTGCATATTTTCTTAATGCAGAGTTCGGTTTTTTTGGTGTCATCGTTGTAACACGGGTACAAACACCACGTTTTTGAGGTGAACTATAGTCACGTTCAGTTTTTTTCAACGCATTAAATCCGTATCCAAGTGCTGGAGACTTCGATTTATAGGTTTTATTGGTGCGTCCACTGCGTACGAGTTGAGCGATTGTAGGCATTGGATCTCCTTTCTTTACACATATCCATGTGTTCCATTTTTTGTTTCAAAATAATATTTGGCTTTAATAGAGCCAAATATTTTTAAAATTTTGTTGTGTTTTTTGCACAGCATTGTTATTTTAATATAGGTGCTACAATAAGTCAAGTATGAAACTTACTTAAGTTTAAAAAAACCGTACATTGATCCTAAAATTTTATTCGCAAATGTTGCTGAAAATAAACGTTTGATGAAAAGCAAGACTTGATATTTAAACCCAACGGTCACTTGAATTGGCATCCGTTTCTTCTTGATTAACGTGTACACTTTTTTAGCAATGTCCATTGGAGGCATGCCGTTTTGTTCATCTTTTTCCATCGCAGAAACTGATTTCTTAACGCGTCCACCATATTCAATGGTAGTTTGAACATTTTTCTTTCGTTGCGATGTGAAGCCTGTTTTAACATCTCCAGGCATCAGTGCACATACTGAAATTCCAAATGGTTTGACTTCGTTTTGAAGTGCCCATGAGAAATTATTGAGCGCAGCTTTGGATGCTGAATAAAAGGCTTGAAATGGGATTGGATAAACGCCAGCAAGTGACGTAATATTTATGATTTTTGATGTTTTTTGTTTTCTTAAATACGGTAAGGCAACTTGAGTGACTTCAAAAGAACCAAAAAAGTTCACATCAAACATGGCTTTTGCATCGATGAGCTCAGTATCTTCAATACTGCCTGAAATCCCCATACCTGCGTTGTTAATGATGACATCAATGGCTTGTTCTTTTTCATAAATTGTTTCAAATGCTTTGATGATGTCATCTTTATTGGTGATATCGACTTGCATACTCGTAAAGGTTGACTCATGAACTTTTCTTCTTGAAAGACCGTAAACAAGATGTCCTTTAGATCCTAATAAATCACAAATCGCTTTACCAATTCCTGAAGAAGCGCCTGTAACAATAACAACCATTACTCTTGAAGATCTTTCAATTGTTCAAGCACTTCAGCAATAATACCTACCGCATAATCAATTTGTTTTTTTGTATGGGTTGCTGTATAACTTGTACGTATTAAACATTCGCCCATCGGTGTTGCAGGGGGTAATACTGGGTTTACATATACGCCACGTTCAAAAAGCATATTACAAGCAACCATTGTACGCTTAGGTAAATACGTATAAATAGGTATAATTGGTGTTTGATCGTTTGTTTCTTTAAAGTCTACACCATGTTTTTTTAATGCTTGACGCATATAGTTCGTGATGTCTCTTAGATTTTTGACGCGTTGTGGCTCTTTTTTTAAGATTTTTAGTGCGGCAAGCGCTGCTGCTGTGTTTGCAGGTGGGATTGCTGCAGAAAAGATATAGGGTCTTGAATTGTGACGAATAAAATTAATGACACGATTAGAAGACGCGACATAACCACCTAAACTTGCAAGTGACTTAGAAAATGTCCCCATGACAATATCGACATCTTTCATTAAATTGAAGTGTTCAGGTGTCCCTTTACCGGTTGCACCCATGACACCAAAACCATGCGCATCATCTACCATCACGCGAACATCATATTTTTTCTTAAGTTCAATGATTTTCGGTAGATCGCATAGATCACCCGTCATTGAAAAGACACCATCTGTGATGATGATCATCCCTTTTTGAATATTTTTTTCAGCAAGTTGCGCTTTTGTTTTGATGATTTTAGCTTCTAAATCCGCCATGTCATTATGGTTATATCGCACAACTTCAGCATATGATAGTTTAATCCCGTCATAAATTGACGCATGATTTTCTTTATCTGAAAAAATAATATCGTTACGTCCAGCAATTGCTGAAATGATCCCTAAATTACTTTGAAATCCAGATGCAAAAATTGTTGCATCTTCCATGCCAACAAATGCTGCAAGCTGTTTTTCTAATTCAACATGTAAATTTAATGTACCATTTAAAAAACGAGATCCAGAAACACCTGATCCATATTTTTTTGTTGCGTTTAACGAGGCTTTGACTACGTCTTTATGTGATGTTAATCCTAAATAATTATTCGATCCAATCATCACGACATGTCTACCTTCCATGACAACTTCAGTATCTTGTTTTGACGTGAGTTCATGAAAATATGGATAGTATCCTTGTTCTTTGGCAATATCTGCAGTGATGTAGTCATCACACTTTTTAAAGATATCCATGCATTGCTCCTTTATTGCGAATCCTTTATAACTATGACTATTATACTAAAATTTTTAAAAAAGTCTTAAAAAGCGATTTTTTTCTTATTGATCATTGAAAGTTCGATTGCAATTTTAGCTGCAAGTTTTGCATTGTGATAAACAAGTGCTTTGTTTGCCTCTAAAGATGCACCTTTTGTTAACTCTTTAATTGTTGAAAGTAAAAATGGTGTGGTTTCTTTTCCCGTGATATTTTTTTCTTTTGCGAGGATCAATGCTTGCTCGATATATGATTCAATGACTTCTGGTGCCATTGCATGAGCCTCAGGTATCGGATTGGCAACCACGATGCCTCCTGTCAGTGGAAAAGATTTTTTTGCATGAAAAAGGTGTGCAATATCTTTTGGGGTTTCTAAACGATGCGTCACTTGAAATGGAGACGTTCTTGAGTAAAAACTAGGGAGTGTATCCGTTTGATATCCAATGATCTCAACACCTTTTGTTTCTAAATATTCTAATGTTAACCCTAAGTCTAAAATAGATTTTGCACCTGCGCACACAACACATACTGAATGTTCAGCCAGTTCTTCTAAATCTCTAGAGATATCCATGGTTTGTTCTGCATAACGATGAACCCCACCAATGCCTCCTGTTGCAAACACTTGAATGCCAACTCGAGATGCAACAAGCATGGTCGCTGAAACAGTCGTTGCACCATGTTTTTTTTGTGATATCACATATCCAAAATCTCTTTTACTTACTTTAACAACTTCTTCTTTTGCAAGAATTTCTAAATCTTTTTCATCAAGTCCAACTTTAATTTCACCATGAATAATCGCAATGGTTGCTGGAATTGCACCTTCATTTCGAATGATGGTCTCTAATGTTTTAGCAACTTCAATATTATCAGGATAAGGTAATCCATGACTAATAATGGTGGACTCTAAAGCCACTACTTTTTGATGCGTTTTTAATGCGTTTTTTACGTCTTCACTGATTATTATATGCATCGATACACTCCTTTAACATTTTTGAATGTTTACTTTTTAAAGCACACTTTGACATGCGGTGTCCTTGTTTTAACATGTCCGTTTGTTTAAAAAAACCATCGATACATCCAACTAAAAATGCATCACCTGCTCCTGATGTATTGATAATATTTGATGTTTCTTCAATTTCATATACCATCATGTGGTCTTTTTTAATCAGACGTGCATGTTGCGCTTGATTTGTTACAACGACAGTTTGATGCGCTTGAATAGAACGTTGGATATCATCACCAAATAGATGATGAATTTCCTTTTGATTGCCTTTGATGAGATGAAACCCATTTTTAATATCCTTGATCTTAATCGATTTTTCCTTTGAGACAAGCTCAATCACTTTAAAAGGATGCTTTAAGTTGGCAATATAAGTTAATACTTCAATGGATACATTCGTATCACAAATAATTGCATCTGCTTTTACGATCTCAGATTCGTATTTTCTTATAAAATCTACATTGAGATGCATCATGGCATCCATGGATGCAATGGCACCTTGCATTTCTCCATGTTGATCAAATAACGATAAATATAGTGACGATTTTTCTGAAACTGGTGAATACATTTTAATGTCTTGAGAAAGACAGGCTTCTTTTAAAAAAGATCCGAATTGATCTTCTCCAACCACCGTGAAAAATGTCACTTGATAATGAAGTAACCTTAGATCATACGCAATATTAAATCCTACGCCTCCAGAATCCATCATATGTGTCCCTGGATTGGAATCAAAAGATTGAAATGTTTGATAGGCAGTCGCAAGAAGATCAACATTCATGCCGCCAATCACCGTGATGTTTTTATTCATAAGTAGATTATATAAGAAAAAAGTAGCTTTCGCTACTTTTATTCAATATCTTCTTCTTCTTTTTCGGTCGTGTAACTTGAATCATATGAAAATCTTGATTCTTTAAGTATCCCTGTTCCAGCTGGAATCAGTCCACCGATAATGACATTTTCTTTAAGACCATGCAATCTATCAACTTTACCTTTAATCGCTGCATCCGTTAAGATACGTGTTGTTTCTTGGAAAGATGCTGCGGATAAGAATGAATCACTTCGTAAGGACGCACGTGTAATGCCTAATAATAATGGACGTCCAACAGCAAGTTGTTTTCCTTCTTTGAATGCTTGCATATTTGCTTGACTAAATTCAGAAACAGAAACTTCAACACCTGGTAATAAGCTTGTTTCACCTTCAGTGACAACATAAATACGTCTTAACATTTGTCGAACGATCAACTCGATATGCTTATCTGAAATTTCAACATTTTGTGCACGATATACTTTTTGAACTTCTTCTAAAATATATTTTGCGGATGCTTCTGTTGAAACGATACGTAGTAACTCTTTAGGATGAATTGACCCTAAGGTGAGTCTTTGACCAGGTCTAACAACTTGATTTTTACGTACTAAGACATCAATACTAGGATCGATCGTATACTTGTGTTCTTTTTCATTTTTATCGAGTACAGTCACAGTTGAAAAACCACTTCTTAAGCGATCAATCGCATGAACTTTACCTTCGACTTCACTAATAACAGCCTTACCTTTTGGATTACGTGCTTCAAATAATTCTTGAATACGAGGTAACCCTTGGGTAATATCAGATGCAGATGCCACACCTCCGGTATGGAAGGTTCTCATGGTAAGCTGAGTTCCAGGTTCACCAATCGATTGTGCTGCAATAACACCAACAGCTTCTCCTACTTCTACAGGCATATTGGATGCTAAGTTACGTCCATAACATTTTGCACATACACCATTTTCTGAATGACATGTAAGGTTTGAACGAATCTCAACTTCTTCAACACCAGCTTCATAGATTTCTGTTGCAAGTTCATCTGTGATGAGTTGGTTTTTAGCGACGAGGAGTCCTTTACCTTTAGGTTTTGCAACATCTTTACTTGCATAACGACCAACAATACGATCATATAAAGGGACGATAATTTTTGTATCATCTTTTTCTGAGGTAATTGGACGCATCACAATACCGCGTTCCGTACCACAGTCATCATCAACAACAATGACATCTTGAGACACGTCAACTAAACGTCTTGTTAAGTAACCGGACTCTGCAGTTTTTAACGCAGTATCGGTTGACCCTTTACGTGCACCGTGTGTTGAAATAAAGAATTCAGAAACGGTAAGTCCTTCTCTAAATGATGCTTGAACAGGAACTTCAATGGTTTCCCCTTTCGGGTTGTTCATCAGACCACGCATCCCAACAAGTTGGACGAAGTTATTTAAACTACCACGTGCACCTGAATCACTCATCATAAATAAATTGTTGTCGTTATCAAACTCATCCATGACGTTATCTTGAATGGTTTTAAGTGCTTTTTCCCAAGTTTGAATGATGAGTTTACGACGTTCTTCACTCGTAAGTAAACCGTCATCATGCCATTCTAGAACTTGGTCAATGGTTTGTCTTGCATCAACGAGCATCTCTTCTTTTTTTGAAAACACGTTAATGTCTGCAAAAGATACCGTAATCCCTGAAACTGTCGAATATTTAAATCCTAAATCTTTCAGTCTGTCTAGCATTTTAGACGTTTCACTAATGTGTAATTTCTTAAATACTTGCGCAATAATTTTAGATAAGAATTTTTTAGTAAATGGTCCTGGTACTGGAATATCATGTAAGACATCTTTAGGATTCACACCTTTTTTAATGAAATAAATATCAGGTGTTCCATTTTCTAAGTTGTTATCAGACGGTTCATTTAAGTATGGGAAATTTGGAGGTAAGATTTGGTTAAAAATCAATTTTCCAAATGTTGTGACTAAATATTGTTGTTTTTGTTCAGATTTAAACATTTGATCCATTGATTTAGGATCGATGATAATTCGAGTATGCAACTGAATAAATCCATCTTCATAAGCGAGTTGAACTTCTTCAAAATTTGAGAAGAAATGCCCTTCATACTTATGTTTTTCAAGATGTGCTTCTTTTTTCTCTTCTGCTTTTAACCCAGTAAATGGTTTATCTTTTGTTTCTTCTATCGTTAAGTAATAGTTTCCTAAAACCATGTCTTGAGAAGGCGTCACAACAGGTTTACCATCTTTAGGGTTTAAGATGTTGTTGGATGCAAGCATGAGTAAACGTGCTTCAGCTTGAGCTTCATTCGATAGGGGGACGTGAACCGCCATTTGGTCACCGTCAAAGTCCGCGTTAAATGCAGGGGTAACAAGTGGATGTAGGCGAATCGCTTTTCCATCAATCAGTTTTGGTTCAAATGCTTGAATACCAAGTCTGTGAAGTGTTGGTGCACGGTTTAATAAGACTGGATGTTCTTTAACGACTTTTTCGAGTGCTGTCCATACATCATCATCCATACGTTCGTATTTAGAGTTTGCATTTTTCTTTGCATTCGCATCATCACCCGATAATTTTTGAAGTTCTCTTAATACAAATGGTTTAAATAATGTAATGGCCATTTCACGTGGAATCCCACATTGATACATTTCTAAGTCTGGTCCTACAATGATAACAGAACGTCCAGAGTAATCCACACGTTTTCCTAGTAAGTTTTGACGGAAACGACCTTGTTTACCACGTAATAAATCTGAAAGTGATTTTAAGTGACGATTACGTTCAACAGCTGCTTTTTTACCACGTTTTGCATTATCAAATAATGCATCAGCAGCTTCCTGAAGCATCCGTTTTTCGTTTTTCGTAATCAGTCTTGGTGCCATTTGTTCTTTTTGTTTTTTGAGTCGGTTGTTACGGTTAAGAATACGACGATATAAATCATTTAAGTCGGTTGTTGCAAAACGACCACCATCAAGTGGGACCATTGGACGAAGATCTGGTGGAATCACCGGAATGACATCCATCACCATCCATTCTGGTTTGTTATCAGAATTATTGAATGCTTCTACAACTTCTAAACGTTTAATGATTTTGTCACGTTTTTGTTTTGATGCTGTTTTTAATTTACGTCTTAAAATGCGAACTTCTCTGTCTAAATCAAGTTCTTGAAGTAAGATTTTAACAGCTTCTGCACCAGTTAATGCAGTAAATTTATTATAGTATTCTTCACTTAAACGTGAGAAATCTTGCTCAGATAAAATTTGCTTTTTAGATAGAGGTGCTGTTCCTGGATCGGTGACGATATAGGATGCATGGTAAACAACCTCTTCAAGTTGTTTTGCTTTAATTCCGAGTAAGATTGCAAGTCTTGAAGGTGAATTTTTTAAATACCATGTATGGACAATGGGTGCTTCAAGTTCAATGTGTCCCATACGTTCACGACGTACTTTAGACTCCGTGATTTCAATGCCACATTTTGAACATACTTGTCCTTTATTGCCACTTTGTTTTTTTCCACATGCACATTGATAATCACGTGTTGGTCCAAAAATGCGCTCACAAAACAAACCACCTTCTTCAGGTTTAGACGTTCTATAGTTGATGGTTTCATGCGTTTTAACTTCTCCATAAGACCATTGTCTAATTTCATCTGGAGATGCAATACGAATTTTTAAGTGTGAATACGTTTTAGATCCATATTCTTTAGGTGATTTTCTACCTTGATTGATGCGTGCTTGAACATCAATCATTTTAACTGGATCAACAGGCGTTTGAACTAAATCTTTTAATGATTCAATTTCAACATCCTCAACATCGCTTGCTTCGTGATGATGTTCGTGAAGTGCATCATATCCATAAAACTTTAAAACACTGTTCATTTCTTCACGTAAAATCGCGTCATCTTCAAATACGTGGTATAAAATATGACGATCATATTCTAAAACATCAATAAGATCTTCTAGACCTTGACCTCTTAATCGGTCAACGGTTTCACCTGAAACGCCCATATTTTCAAGTGGACGTGGTAAAGAGTAACGTCTTAAAACAGACGTTACTTCTTCAAATGCATCCGCAAGTAATAATTTTAATTCTTTAATTGAGAAGGTATTAAAATCTTCAAGTTGATCAATCCCTGAGAGCTTAAGCTGCGTGAGCGCTTCTTCTGACAGTTTAAGTGATTCAACTTTTAACGTTAATTTTTCTTTTGCCATTAACGGAAGCCTCCTTTAGGTTTTTGTCCTGCGCCAAGATCAACAAGTGATTTAACCGCTTCGTTTTCTCCTGTTTGCTCATCAATGAGTTCAACATATAAACCAAGTGCTTGAAGTTCTCTTGTAAGGACTCTAAATGATTCTGGAATGGATGCTTCAGGAATTGGTTTATCGTGTGTAATCGCTGAATACACGCGGTTACGACCAATCATATCATCGGATTTGACTGTTAACATTTCTTGTAAGGTATGTGCGGCACCATATGCATAAAGTGCCCACACTTCCATTTCACCAAAACGTTGTCCACCATTTTGAGCTTTACCACCCATTGGTTGTTGTGTGACAAGAGTATATGGTCCAACACTTCTTGCATGGAGTTTATCTTCAACCATGTGTGAAAGTTTGATCATATACATGACCCCTACTGAAATTCTGTTTTCAAAAGGTTGTCCAGTACGTCCGTCATAAAGTTGTGTTTTACCATCTGCCTCTAGACCAGCTTCAGCGATAATTGCATTCAAGTCTTCATCATCAACACCATCAAAGACTGGGGTTGCGATATTGACGCCTAATTTTTTAGCAGCAAGTCCTAAGTGAATTTCTAAAACTTGACCGATGTTCATACGTGATGGTACCCCAAGTGGGTTAAGCATGATGTCAACTGGTGTTCCATCTTCCATATATGGCATATCTTCTCTTGGTAAAATACGGGAAATAACCCCTTTGTTACCATGACGTCCAGCCATTTTATCCCCTTCAGAAATCTTACGTTTTTGAACCACATACACACGTATGTTTTCAGTCACGCCAGAAGGTAAGACACCGTCTTTTTTCGTTAAGATTTGAACACTTTGAACAATACCACCACCACCGTGTGGCACACGTAGGGATGAATCTCTATATTCTCTTGATTTTTCACCGATAACGGCATGGATTAATTTTTCAGAAGGACTTGGTTCAAACATACCTTTAGGTGTGATTTTACCTACTAAAATATCGCCTTCTTTCACTTCAGAACCAGGCACAATAATGCCGCGTTCATCTAAGTTACGAAGTGCATCAAGTCCAACGTTTGGTACTTCTCTTGTAAATTCTTCTTTACCTGAACCTGTTTTAAGTTCACGTGTTTCAATTTCATATTCACTAATATGAATGGATGTATACACATCTTCAGAAACTAAATCTTCAGATAAGATAATCGCATCCTCATAGTTATACCCTTCCCATGTCATGAAGGCAATTTTAACATTACGTCCAAGTGCAAGTTCCCCTTTATAGGTGGAAGGTCCATCCGCAAGAATATCGCCTGCATCAACAAATTCACCAGTTTTAACAATGGGTTTTTGTAGAATCATCGTATCTTGATTTGATCTAAAGAAGCGAATGAGTTTATGATCTGGAGTGTTATCAACACCTTTTTCGACGAGTTTATTTGCAATGTCTAAAGTAAACGGTTCACCTTTGGTATATAAAACAGTGCGACCGACTTTCACGGTATCTTCAGGTTCTGGTGTAATTTTAATATGTTTAGAGTCAGCATATGTGACAAAACCTGATGTTTTTGAAACAACAACTGCACCTGAGTCTTTCGCTGCACGGTATTCAATACCTGTACCAACAACTGGTGCTTCAGGAATGAGTAATGGCACTGCTTGACGTTGCATGTTGGCTCCCATGAGTGCACGTGAGGCATCATCATGTTCCAAAAACGGTATCGTTGAGGTTGCGACAGAAACAATTTGTTTCGGAGAAACGTCCATAAATGTTACTTGATCAACTTCAAACATGGATGTTTCACCACGATAACGTCCGATCACTTTGTCATCAGAAAATCTACCTTGATCATCAAGTTTAGAAGCAGCTGATGCAATGACTTCGTGATACTCTTCATCTGCAGTTAAATATTTGAATTCACTGGAGACATAAATACCATCTTTTTTGTGTTCAACAGTTAAATACGGTGTTTGGATAAACCCATATTGGTCGACACGCCCGTACGTTGCAAGTGAAGATATAAGACCGATTGAAGGACCTTCTGGCGTTTCAATTGGACAAATTCTACCGTAGTGAGAGTTGTGAACGTCACGTACTTCAACACCTGCACGATCACGTGCAAGACCACCTGTACCAAGTGCTGAAACACGTCGTTTTTGAGTGAGTTCTGCAAGTGGGTTAATTTGATCCATGAATTGTGACAATTGTGATGAGCCATAAAACGTTTTAATTGCACCAGCAAGTGGTGTCATATTAATGATTTGAGCTGGTGTCGCTTCACTAAAGACCGTTGTCGACATTTTATCTTTAATGTTTTTTTCCGCTCTTGCAAGTCCAATTCTGAATTGGTTTTTAAGTAATTCACCAATCAATCTTAAACGACGATTTCCTAAATGATCGATATCATCGATGTCGCCTAAACCATCGTAAAGATTTAAATAATAACTGAGTGATGCAATCATATCAGAAATTGTAATGTGTTCTACGAATTCATCTTGATTGCTACCAACTGCACGAACTACTTTTAGTTTATCTGTATCGTCGACTCTTACAAACACATCAAGCATTTCAACAACAACACCTTGACGATCTGTTTCTTTTTCATAAATATCACGACCTAAAAAGAACTTAATGACTTTCTCATCGAGTGATTGTCTATTTCTTCTTAAAATACCAATGACATCTTCAGTAACAGGGGTATTTTTTTCAACTAAAACTTCACCTGTTCTAAGGTTTGTTATTTTTTCTTTTGTATATAAAATATCGCCACCGTCAGGTAGACGTTCTGCTAATATTTCATCAGGAAGTTCGTTTTGAAGTGAATATTCTTTCGTGATAATTTCTTTTCTAAAGG
Source organism: Acholeplasmataceae bacterium (assembly GCA_965657915.1). Classification (GTDB taxonomy): domain Bacteria; phylum Bacillota_I; class Bacilli_A; order Acholeplasmatales; family Acholeplasmataceae; genus UBA8290. The sequence continues at coordinate 90,848 of CBFHPN010000002.1, forward strand.
CATGTCTGTTTTCTTTTAATAACGCGATAACATCTTTTGTAATCACTGTGTTTTCTTTTACTAAAACTTTTCCAGTTTTAGGATCCACAACATCTTGCGCTAGCGTTGCATCGAGTAACCTAGATAAGACATCAAGTTTTTTATTGAATTTATAGCGTCCAACAGCAGCAAGATCATAACGTCTACGATCAAATAAACGCATACGAACGAATTCACGTGCAGCATCAGCTGGTACTTTTTCACCTTGTCTTAATTTTGCATAGACTTCGATGATTGCTTCATCACTATTTTTTGTATCGTCTTTTTCAAAAGTAGAATCTAAATAATCTGATTTTCCAAAGACATCAGAAATATCTTTTTTCTTACCTAAACCAATGGCACGCATAAACGTTGTCATTGGAACTTTTTTAGAACGGTCTAATTTCGTATATAAGATATCTTTAGAACCCATTTCCATTTCTAACCACGCACCACGTGTAGGAATGATTTGAGCTGTGTATCGTAATTGGTTTAATTTTTTATCAATTGAGCTTGTATAATATGCGCCGGCTGAACGTATAATCTGAGAAACAACAACGCGTTCAGCGCCGTTAATAACAAAAGTTCCCGTTGGTGTCATCACCGGGATTTCAGCCATTAAGACTTTATTTTCTCTTACTTCACCTGTTAATACGTTTTCTAATTTGACTTTAACAGATAATTGTTTTGCATAGTTAATGTCTCGTTTTTTAGCATCTTGAACGTTATATTTCGGTTCTGTGAGCTCGTGTTCTTCAAAATGAAGTTTCATATCACCGTTGTGTGCTTCAATTGGTGATATATCTTGGAGTAATTCTTTAATACCGTCTTTCAAGAACCATTCAAACGAGTTGGTTTGAATCTCGATCAAATTCGGTAGATCGATATCATAACGCATTCTTGAATAATTTCTTCTTGAAGCTTTTTTACCGTATTGAACTACGCGATATCCCATAGGGTCACTCTCCTAAAAAAATATAAATTTAATTGATGAATCGTGGTAGAAAACAAGTTTTCGCATTATATAATATTATCATAAAATGATGCAAATTGTCAATATTTTATCGCTTTGTAAACATCGTAACCTTTTGCTTTGTTTACGCGAGAAACGTCATCAAACATCGTCTTTAAAAATGTAACTGTTGATGGTGCGCCATGTCTTTTACTAATGACAACATATAAAACACCTTTTGATTTAAGTGCATGAAACGCTTGTTGATACAATGAAAAGATCATACTTTTGCCTGCTCGAATGGGTGGATTAATGACAGCCAAATCATAATCTTGACCTGGCACTTCACGAGATTCAAGAACAAGAACATCGTTCAAGTGACCTGCATTCTTTTTTGCCAATTCGACTGCACGTGGATTAATATCAAACATCGTAAGTAATGCGTTTGGATGACGTGTTTTTAAAACGCAACCTAAAACACCATATCCACATCCTATATCTAGAATACTTGATACATGTGTTTCTTCAATTGCATGAAGTAAGACATCACTACCTGGGTCAACGTGATCTTTTGAAAAGACCCCTTGGTCCGTTATAAATGTAAACACGTGACCTTTGAAATGATACGTTATTGTCTTCTCTAGGCTCTTTAGTTTTTCATCAAATTGATAATAATGCGACATAAATTAAACGGCCAAAAAACCTAAGACAACCAAATGCCTTAGGTTTTTGTTTGTTGATATTAACTTAATTTATTTAAGTTCAACAGTTGCACCAGCTTCTTCTAGTTCAGCTTTAAGTGCGTCTGCATCTTCTTTCTTAAGACCTTGTTTAATGACTGCATCTGCAGTTTCTGCTAATGTTTTAGCTTCTGCTAACCCTAAGCCAGTTGCTGTACGAACAACTTTGATGACTGCAATTTTGTTTGATCCAAATGTTTTTAAAATAACATCGAATTCTGACTTCTCTGCAGCAGCTTCAGCACCTGCACCAGCAGCTGGAGCAGCAGCAACAGCAGTTGGATCAATACCAAATTCTTCTTTTAATCCTTCAACTAATTCTTTAATTTCTAATAACGACATTTCTTTTAATGCGTCTACGAACGCTTGTTTTGTTAACTTTGCCATGACTTTTATAGTCTCCTTTTTATTTTTTTATTTTGCGTCTTCGCTGATCATGTTAAGACCAACGGCTAATTCTCTAATTGGTTGTAATAATCCAACAGCAATTTGTGTAAGTAATACTTCTCTTGATGGTAGATTTGCAAGCATTTTTGTATCCGTTTCATTAAAGAAACCACCTTCGACCACGGATGCATTTAACACAACTTGTGGATGTGTTTTTGCAAAATCATTTAAGATTTTTGCGGGAGCAACTGCGTCTTGATAACTGATCGCGATTGCTTTAGGACCTGTAAAAATTTCTGAAAATTCGTTGAATCCTGCTTTTAAAGCTGCACGTCTTGCAATGTTGTTTTTATATACTTTTGTATCACATCCAGCATCTTTTAACTGAATACGTAATTCAGTAAAATCTGAAACAGTGAGACCAGGATAATCAAACGCAACAACTGAAACGGCGGTTTGCATTTTTTCTGCAAGTGTATCAACGGATTGTTGTTTTTTTACGAGTATGTCTTTCATCTTTTCCTCCTTATAGAATAAATAAAACTCTTTGATTTTTAACGTTAAAAACCAAAGAGTCGAATTGTTTTATGTATGCCTCGGTAGGATATTTAAGCATGTGCACCTACTGTCTTTGGTTTTGATTAAGTTGTGATTGTTATGCTTTGATTGATTCTTCTAAAACTTTGATACCAGGTCCCATTGAAGATGATACTGTAATGTTTTTTACATATGACCCTTTAACAGTACTTGGTTTAATTCTTAGAAGTTGTTGATATAAAGCGATTAAATTTTCATTGAGTTTTGAAGCATCGAATGATACTTTACCAATGGGTGCATGAATATTTCCGACTTTGTCTGTACGGTATTCAATTTTACCATTTTTGATTTCTTCAACTGCTTTAGCGACATCCATTGTGACTGTACCAGTTTTAGGGTTAGGCATTAATCCTTTAGGTCCTAGGACACGTCCAAGTTTTCCTAATTTACCCATCATTGATGGTGTTGAGACTAATACATCAAAGTCTAACCAGCCTTTGCTGATTTCTTCAATAAGTTCATCATCTCCAGCACGATCTGCACCAGCAGCTTCAGCTTCTTTGATTTTTTCACCATCAGCAATAACAACGACACGTTGTGTTTTTCCTGTACCATGTGGTAAGACGATGGCACCTCTTAAATTTTGTTCTGCTTGACGTGGGTCAAGGTTAAGTCTAATTGCGACTTCTACAGATGCGTCAAATTTTGTAATTGACGTTTTTTTAACGAGCCCTAATGCTTCTTCTGCGACATATAATTTATTTTTGTCGTAAAGTTTGACGGCTTCAAGGTATTTTTTACCTCTTTTCATGCTTATCCTCCAAATGTGGTCTAGCGGGATATCCTCCCACAATTTAGATCCATTATTCTTTTATTGTAATACCCATATTGCGGGCAGATCCTGCAATAATGTTCATTGCTGCTTCTACATCATACGCATTTAAGTCACGCATTTTGAGTTCAGCGATTTCACGTAGTTGTGCTTTTGTAACAGACCCAACTTTTTCTTTAAGTGCGTTTTGTGCACCTTTCGTAATGTTTGCTGCTTTTTTAAGCAGATCACTTGCTGGTGGTGTTTTTGTTACAAACGTAAATGTACGGTCATCATATACTGAGATGACAACAGGAATCATATATCCCATTTGATCTTTTGTTGCTTCATTGAATTGAGAACAAAAGGCTGGAATATTAACTTGAGCTTGACCTAGCGCTGGACCTACTGGTGGCGCAGGGGTTGCTTTTCCTGCTTGAATTTGTAGCTTTAATTGTTTTACAACTTTTTTAGCCATGAACACATCCTCCTTCTTTTGCATAAGTATGTGGTTTGACGTTGTCTCCCACTATGGTGTGTTTTAAAACATGCGAAGTAATATTATCACGAATACATGCGGTTGTCAACGAAAATTGTTACGATTCAATGACTTTCACTTCGTGTGCATCAATTTCAGTTGGTGTTGCACGACCGAAGAGGTCAATTTCAACAACAACGCGTGCTTGATCGTTATCAACTTGTGAAACTTTTCCTTTGATCCCTTGATATGCGCCAGAAAGAATTTCAACATATTTATCAAGTAATTGATCATATTTCGGTTTAGAAATGACCCCAATTTTTAACAAGATTTGTTTAATCTCTTCAGCAGCTAGTGGCACTGGTTTCGTTCCTCCCCCTGAAGACCCTAAAAACCCGGTTACACGCGGCGTGTTTCTTACAACAAACCAAGATTCATCTGTGACGATCATTTCCACAAATACATATCCAGGATAAAGTTGTTTAATTTTTTCTTTTTCTTTTCCATTCTCTTTCTTTTCGATGATTGTTTCTTCTGGAACAATCACACTAAAGATAAAGTCATTCATTCCCATGGAATCTACACGTCTTAGTAAGTCTTCTTTTACAGAATTTTCATACCCAGAATATGTTTGAATGATATACCAACGTTGCTGTTGGATCATAGGAGATCTCCTAATAAATTGAGAATCAAGAAGTTAAATAATAAGATAACAAGTGTCAAAATGAGTAAAAACAACACTGTTCTTGTTGATTGATCAATAAACTTTGAACGTGTTGGCCACACAATTTTTTTAAGTTCCGGAACTGCTGGAATAAAAAATGGATAGATCACAAGAATGAGTCCAAACATTGAAATCACGAGTAAAACCCATGAGAAAATCGTCCCATTAGGTTCGGTCCCTAAAATTGGAAAGTTTGGGTTAATTTGAAGTAGTGGATTACCACTAATAATCATTAATGCGAGTCCTGCAGAAATTGTAGCAAGGACGCCTAGTAATAAATTTTCCCACTTATATTCTTTGGTGAGAACCTCTAATAGTTTAGATTTTTCTTCTGTATTTTTTACTTTAATCGCCATAAAATATACACCTCTATTTCGTTTCTTTGTGGATTGTATGTGTATTACAGTAGGTACAATACTTACTGATTGACATACGATCAGTCGTTGTCGCTGATTTAGTTATTGTGTAGTTTCTGTGTAAGCAAACACTACAAATTAAAATAATTTTTTTACGCATTAAAAAACCACTCCTGTGGTCAATGTATGAGTATTTTAACACGTTATCTAACTTGAGTCAATCATTTTAAAATGTTTTTTAGTTATTCATTTTTTTAATGTTTTGTTTAATTTGATAAATGATGTTATAGACTTGTTTTTTAGTTAGTTGTAATGTTTGTGAAATATACTCAATTGACCTTTTATTTTCGAAATAATATTGGTACACCATGTGTTTCTTTTCATCTTTAAATTTCAAACGGATTGTTTCTCTTTGTGTTTCTGGAGATGCTAATTGATAAAAGAATGACGGTTCTCGTAAGACGTATTGTTGCGTTTCTTTTTTTAATGACACGAGTTTTCTTATAAGGATTAATTCAAAATATCTCGTAAACGTTTTGTTATACGATTCATCGAATGTTCGAATTGCTTTGTTGAGTAATATCATACTTTCTTGAAAAAAATCAATTTTTTCCTCGTCGTAAACATACATTGAATGAATTTTTTTCCAAATGAATTTCTCATATTTTTTTAACATGAATGCAAATGCATCATCATCATTGTTGTACTTAATCATATATATGATTTCATAATCATTCATGTAAAACATGTTGTGTTATTTTGTCAGTGCATTCATTAATAGTGCCGCAGCGACACTCACATTTAATGATTGTACGTGTCCTTTCATTGGAATCATAATCATATCATCAACAAGGGGTTTAATTGAGGTTCTTATACCACGACCCTCATTACCTAAAATAAGACCGACACGCCCTTCATAAGAAACAGACTCATAATGTTTTGCATTCACCATGTCAGTCCCTAAAATCTTAATACCAGCCTCTTTCATTTGCGTGATACCTTTAAATAATTGTGGGACGATTACAATTGGAACATATTCAATGGCTCCGGTCGAAACTTTAGCAACGGTTGATGTTAAAGGAACTTGTTGTTTTTGACTCATAATAATCGCTGTAATGCCCATGGCATCAGAGGTTCGAATAATAGCCCCTAAATTGTGTGGATCTTCAATGGAATCCAAAATCAAAAACTTTCCATTTTCGATATGAATGACATCGTCAAGTTTCGTATAAGAATATGGTTCTACTTCTGCAACAATACCTTGATGTACGGCATGATTTGATATATTATTCAAATGACCTTTATCCACTTTTTCCAACGTTATATTTGATTGTTCGATATATTGCATGATTGTTTTATCTGAAAATCGAAATTCAATCATAATTTTATGGATTTTACGATGTGCTTTAAGTGCTTCTAACACTACATTTTTACTATAAATCAACATATTAACCTCATTATAAATATTTTTCATGTCATAGTCCGTTAAATATTTGAAACAAACCTTTTAAAAAAAGCGCTTCATGCGCTTTTTTTATTGAAGTTCAGAAATTTTATTAATCATTGAAGCAACAACTTCCTTTGTCCATCGTGTCACATTAGATAAGATATACATCATCGGAAATGCGGCTTGTGAAATTGATAGTAATAATAATATTTGTGGAATTGTTAATGGATCAACTGGATAAAATTCTTGATTAAAGAATGGCGCATAACTAAAGAAACTTGGCAAGAAAATGATGGATGCAATAAATGCAATGATCATTAAAACAAATACAGTACCCCTTACACGGTTAAATGGTAGTGATAATCTTAATAAAACAAGCAGTGATGTAAATGTTGCTGAAATTACAATAATCGTAGACGTTTGAAGTTGATTCATACCAAGTGCCGTTGCAAGACCAAATACGATTAAACTGTTGATCATTACTACAAGTGCTCCAGGAAGTGCTTTTTTAATCACATTTAACAAGAAATTTCCTTCAACACGTTTATTATTTGCCTCTAAAGCTAAGATTAATGCTGGGATACCAATCACTAAATAATCAATTAATATAAGTTGACTAGGCTGTATCGGATACACGCCACGTCTTGCGATTGCAATAATAATTAACAACAGTGTGAAAATATTTTTAGTTAAAAATAAGACTGCGACTTTTTGAACGTTATTAATGACTCGTCTACCTTCAGATACAACTTTAGGCATTGAAGAAAAGTTAGAATCTAATAATACTAAGTGTGAAACATTTCTTGCTGCTTCACTACCTGATGCCATTGCAATAGAAGTATCTGCTTCTTTTAAGGCAAGAATGTCATTGACGCCATCCCCTGTCATTGCAACAGTGTGCCCATTGTTTTTTAATGATTCGATCAGTAATTTCTTTTGACCTGGAGAAACACGTCCAAATATCGTATATCTGGCTGCTGCTCTCACGACATCTTTATCTGATAAACCTTCTAAGCTAATATATTTGTCTGCATCAACAATACCAACACGTTGTGCAATTTTTGATACTGTGACAGGATTATCTCCTGAAATGACTTTAACACCAACTTGATTTTCTTTAAAGTAACGAATGGTATCTTCTGCATCTGGTCGAACTGTATCTTCGATCGTAATTAATGAAAGAGGTGTTAATGATTGGAATGTATAATCATCGGTGATCACTTCATCTGTTCTTGCAATACATAACACTCTAAATCCTTCTTCAGCGAATCGGTTTACTTGAACTTTAACTGTCTCAGGATAGTTATTTTTTAAGACATATTCTGGCGCACCGATTAAAAATGTGCCATAACGTTCAAATTCAACCGCTGAAAATTTTCTTGAACTTGAAAATGGTATCGTATTTTTGTGTCTGATGCGTTTCGCTGTTCCAAAACGATCGGATAACGCTTGAGAGGTTAAGTTTGTATCATTTAGCGCATTGATCATTGCTGAAACAATGTTTTTGATACTTAATTTATCGTAAGGTTCCAACTCAACAGTAGAATGAACACTCATTGTACCATCGGTAATGGTGCCGGTTTTATCTAGACAAAGCATATCGACACGTGCGAGCATTTCAATACAATAAAGTTCTTGAACAAGTGTATTATTTTGAGCAAGTCTAATAACACCAACTGCCAGCGCCATACTTGTAAGTAAAAAGAGTCCAGAAGGAATAATCCCGATCATAGCACCAGTTGTTGCTTTGACAATATCTTCATACACTAAATCCGTATTTGTGGTCATTGTATAAAATAGTAATCCCGCAAGTGGAATAATGATACCAGCGACTGTACGAATAATGATTTTGAGTGATGCGAGTAAATCAGATTTTGGTTTTTGATAAACTTTTGCTTGTGATGTTAGTTTTTGAATGTATATGTCTTTTCCAATTGCTGTTACTTGAGCATAACATGACCCAGAAACAACATAACTACCAGAATATAAAGTGTCACCTTTTCTTTTTAAGATAGGGTCTGATTCTCCAGTGAGTAAAGATTCGTTAACTTCTAACGTTCCTTCTCTTACAACACAATCCGCAGCAATTTGTTTCCCTGAGTTTAAATATAAAATATCATCAATCACAACATTTGAGACAGAAATTTCATAATCGCCTTTATCTCTCACAACATTCGCTGTTGGAGCAGATAATAATGATAATTTATCAATCATTTTTTTAGCACGAATTTCTTGCGTAATACCGATTGCAATGTTTGCTGTTACAGTGCCTAGAAAGAAAAAGTTAGCGAACTCTGCACCGACGCTTAATAGCCAAATCGCAATCGCAAAATTTAAAAAGTTAAAGAATGTTAATAAATTAGCAATTACAATCGAAGATACACTTTTTGAACTTCCTGTATCAAGCGTATTCGATAATCCTGCCATGATGCGAGACTCAACATCTTCATTTGTAAGTCCACTTTTGATATCTGGATTGTATCGTTCAACAACAAGATCGTCTTTTGACTTAATCACTTGCTGTTCGTTGAATGAATCAAGATCGGCAGATATACTAGAATCTAATGTTAAAGGATCTCTATCCATTTGGATGAGATCTTCTTTAATCACGACTTTAGGCCCTTTTTGAATTTCAGGCTTGTCTTTAGGATTCGCTTGAGATTTTTTTGTTGCTTCTGCCATCTCATTACCTCTTTTTTAATTATAGCACATATTTTTATAAAGTAAAACGTCTTAAATAATTAAATATAGCCTTTTTCCATAAGTTGATTTCGATAGATGTCTGCATCATGATAGTTTTTTAAGGTTCTTGCTTGTTGCCATGCTACATACAGTTTTAAATCTTCAGAAACATTCAAATTAATATTGAGTCCAATCATGGGAAGTAGCCATTCAAAGGTATTTAGTATACTTGATTTTTCTTTTACATCTAAGGTTTTATTTAATGTTTTTTGCATTTCAAACATAATGGTGACAACTTCAGCAGTATGGAAGTCGTTTGCAAGTGCATTTAAAATACGTGTTTGATATGAGAGGTCTAGATGATGATGCATACTATTAGATGACAATAATTCTAATTTTGACAAGCGTAATTTTTTTGATAATGCTTGATAGTTCTTTTCGTATTGTTCGAGTAGTTGCGTAGAATATTGTATGGGTTGTCGATAATGATGTGCAAGAATAAGAAGTCGAAATGCTTGTTTTTGAATATCAGACAAGTCTTTAACATAAATTACATTCCCAAGCGATTTACTCATCTTTTGATTTTCAATATCTAGCCTTGCATTATGCATCCAGTATGTTGCTAAACCATGTTGGTCATGTGCAAGTGCTTGTGCACGTTCATTTTCATGATGTGGAAACATTAAATCACTACCACCACCGTGAATATCAATCTTACCATTAAAAATTTCATGATTCATAACTGCACATTCTGTATGCCAGCCAGGTCTTCCTTCTCCCCAAGGGGACGTGTAATTCAATCCATCGTTTGTTTTTTTCCAAATTGAAAAATCATTTGGATGTTCTTTTTCTTGATCTAAATCAATTCTAACTGCTTGTTCTAAAGCGTCTCTTTTTTGTTTGCTTAGTTCGCCATATGCATGGATGCGATTCACTCTAAAGTATACACCTTGATGTGTTTCATATGCGTATCCCATCTCAATCAAAGTTTTAATGTATTCTATCATCTGTGAAATATATTCTGTTGCTTTTGGCATAAGATGAGGTAAATCGCTTCCTAAAGACTTAACCATGGATTCAAATGCGTCAATATATCGTGTCGTTAATTGCGTTTCTGATATTCCTTCTTCTTTCGCCTTTTCAATGATTTTATCGTCAACATCTGTAATATTTGAAACATACTTTACCTGAAAGCCAAATTGTTCTAAAACGCTTTTGACAACATCAAAAAATATGACGGGTCTTGCATTTCCAATATGGATATCACCATATACTGTTGGACCACATACATACATAGAAACAGAACCTTGATGTATCGGTTCGAATGTTTCTAGTGATTTTGTTAATGTATTATAAATCTTTAATTCTTTAAACATTATGCGCCTATGAGTTGTTCATTTAAGTATACTGAGTCAAAGAAATTATCCAGTGACGTTAACGTCGTTAAATTAAGGGATGTATCAACGGTTACACCAGTAATGGAAACTGTATTTAGCACATAACCTTCTATCACGGCTAATCTTGATAATCCAATAAACGCTGCAACTCTTGCTTGAATTTGTTCAGAATCAAAATCAAGTGTGATACTTTGACCCTTTAATACGATTTGAGATGATAAATTGTATGTATTAACCAAGCCTGCAAATCCACCAACTCTTAGTGTTTGATTGACATCATTTTCAACATCAATTGCATCAATTGAGATATCAATTGTTGCATCGATATACATCATATCAAAACTACGATTGACAACTCCAAATGCACCACCTACAAATAATGAGTAGTTTGTTTCATCATTTTCATTCGTATTATAATCAACATTTGTGAGTGAGATATTACCTTCATACATCATTTCTTTTAACATTCCTAAATTTGTAGATTGAGGATCAACATCTCCCATGAGTCCACCAATATAAATAGAAAATGTACGATCTGAACGTGTTGAGATTTCTGCTTCTAAACGATATTCTAAATCTACCTCAACATTGAGTTGAGAGGCTTGTGATGATTCATAACCATATCCCACACCGCCACCAAGTCTTACAATCGCATTGGACGTTGTGTGCAGAGATATCGTTGAATTTTCAATGGTGACATTTTCAATGCGTCCTCGTGATTCACCAGCAATACCACCGACATACACATATGTTGATGATGATGTGGTTAAGAACATGGAAGCATTAGAAATCGTCACATTTTCAATAACAGATAAGCTACTTGCTTGATATCCTGTTAAAAACCCAGTTTTTGTAGATGATGACGTTTCAATTGGATCATCTTCTGAACCGATCATGACGTGATCTAAATTTACATTTTTTACAGTTCCTGATGAGATATAACCAAAGACACCATTATATAATCTAGATTCAGTAATATTGATATTTGATAATGTGAATCCATTCCCTTCAAACGATCCAATAAATGAGGATGTAAAGGGTGTAACAAATTCAACACCAGAAAAATCGATATCATTTTTTAATACGTAATTCCCACTTCGATTATTTGACATTGCAAAGAAATCTTCAGGGGTTTCAATATCTAAATTTGTTTGAGCAAGGGTTGTAAATGTTTCTGTTAAAACTGTTAAAGAATCTCTTCCAACAGTCACTTGTATTTCAATTGTATATTCTGTTTCTGATGTTAAATTGCTAAACGAAACAATACGAATGCTATCTGCAGAACTATACGTTTTTGTATCGACAGTTGCAAGATCATTAGATAAATAAATGAAAATATTTCCCGTGATTTCAAATTCTGGATCTAATACTGAAATATCAAAAGTTGCATTGTTAATTTGAATGCCTTGTTCTTCGTTTACAACGATTGTTGCAGATATATTTGTGTCATTATTGTTACATGCTTGTAATCCAAACACGATTGCAAATAACGAAACAATAGTCATGATTTTTTTCATAAATTTAACCTCACCATAATTTTAATGTGTCATCTAATCGTTTTAATACGGTTGCTTTTGGCAGCAGTGCAAGCATGTTTGGCAAACTTGGACCATGCAACTCAGCTGTTGTTGCAATTCTTAATCCCATAAAGAGTGGTTTCCCTTTAATCCCTAAATTTTCAGAGATGGTTTTCATCGCTTTTTGGATATGTTCTGGTTCCCAAATCATATCCATCACAAGATCTTTGAACATTTCAACGAGTGATTTTGAATCGTTTGTGATTAAAAAATCAGTCATTTCTTTATCTAAATGAAACGGATGATTTAAGAAATTTTGATAGAGTTCAACAATTTCCCCAACATAATGAAGTCGCTCTTGAAAGACAGACGTTAATTGTTGAAGCCATGCATCATTTTCAATTTGAATCCCGTTTTGAATTAAGAATGGTTCAATCAATTTAGATAATGAATCGGTATCTAATGCTTTAATATATTTACTGTTCACAAATTTTAGTTTTTCACGATCAAACATTGAAGGTGCTTTTACAAATCTCGTACCATCGAAGTATTCAATAAACGCATCATGATTTAAAATTTCTTGTTCACCTGGTGGTGACCATCCTAATAACGCGATAAAATTAAACATTGCTTCAGGTAAATATCCCATGTCTTTATATTCGGAAATAAATTGAACGACATCTTGATCACGTTTTGAAAGTTTTTTCTTATGTTCGTTGACAATGATGGTCATATGTCCAAAATGTGGTGCATCAAACCCTAATGCTTCATATACCATGAGTTGTTTAGGTGTATTCGTGATGTGTTCTTCACCTCTAAATACATGTGTGATTTCCATAAGATGATCATCAATCACAACTGCAAAATTATAGGTAGGGATACCATTTTCCTTCACCATAATCCAATCTTCAACATCTTCACTTTTAAATGACAATGGTCCTCTCACTAAATCATCAAATGCATATGATTTATTTTGAGGCACTTTAAATCGAATGGCACCATTGTCTTCTTGGTACGCAAATCCATTTTCAAGTAATTGCTTGGCATACTTTTTGTATAAGTCGAGACGCTCAAGCTGACGATAAGGACCATATTTCCCACCATGAATTGGTGATTCATCGATGTTGATTCCAAGCCATTCAAGTAAATCTAATTGTGATTTTTCGCCACCTTCAACATTTCTCTTAATATCGGTATCTTCAATACGCACGATAAAATCACCATCATAATGCTTCGCGTATAAATAATTAAATAATGCACTACGTGCATTTCCGATATGTAATAAACCTGTTGGACTTGGTGCGTATCTCACTCTTACTTTTTGCATGACTTACCCCGTGTATCCAAGTGGACCTTGGAATTTCATTGATACTAAATATTTTTTAACATCTTTTCTATTTTTAAATTCAATCACTTTTTCTGGATATGTATGTTTGTAGTTTCGAAATAATACTTTCGTATCTTTTTTTCGACCATCCCATAATATCCACTTTATAAATGAAAAATCTAACTTTTCTGGATTCCCTAATGCCATTGTATCACGTTGTTTCTTACGATATTTAAAATATCGTCTTAATAATCCAAAAAAACATGTCCATCGATTCATATTAAACAAAAATATGTGATCGGCATGTTCTAGGCGTTCTTGAGCAAGGTATCGATAAGTCCCATCAATGATCCAATTTGATTGATGCATCATCTTCACGATGCGTGCTTCAGTTTCATGACGATCATTAATGGTCATTCCTTGATTAAAATAGATCGTATCGATATGCAATACTGGAATACTGTGGTGTACTGAAAGTTTTTTAGAAAATGTTGATTTCCCACTTGCAGAATAACCAACAACTGCAATTTTCATAGACCCTCTTATGAAAATAAAGAGGACTCTAGGCCCTCTCTATCCATTAACGTTTTGAGAATTGTGGTGCACGACGTGCTTTTTTCAAACCATATTTTTTACGTTCTTTCGCACGTGGATCACGTGTGATTAAACCATGTGGTTTTAAAACTGCGCGTAATTCAGGATTGATTTCTAATAGTGCGCGGGTGATCCCCAAACGAATTGCACCTGCTTGACCTGTTAATCCTCCACCAAATACATTGACCGTAATGTCGTATTTACCTTCTGATTCTGTTAGGACGAGTGGTTGTGTAACGTCTAAACGCGTTGCAGCTGAAGGAATATATTCTTCAAATGTACGTCCGTTAATAACAAATGAACCTTTGCCACTTGTTAGAATCACACGTGCAACACTGCTTTTGCGACGCCCAGTTCCTAAAAATTGATTGTCTGCCATATTATACCTCTAATTCCTTTGGTTGTTGTGCAGAGTGTTTATGTTCGCTACCAGCGTATACAAATAATTTTTTCGCTTGAGCGCGTCCTAATTTTGTATGTGGTAACATCCCTTGAACTGCTTTTTCAACCATACGTGTTGGGAATTTATCCATCGTTTCTCTTGCAGTGCGCGATGTAAGTCCTCCATTATAACCACTGTGTTTATAATAAAGTTTTTGATCCCATTTTTTTCCTGTTAATTGAATCTTTTCTGCGTTAATGATAATGACATAATCTCCAGTGTCTACATGAGGAGTGTAGATTGGTTTATGTTTTCCTTTTAAAACGGAAGCAACAACAGTTGCAAGACGTCCTAAGGTCTTATCTGTAGCATCAACGACAAACCATTGGTGTTCAACGGTTTCATTCTTAGCCATATATGTGTTCATATTTTTCTCCTTATATTTTATAAGGGCTATTGTGGATAAAACTTGTACCTTTTAAATCTTACTATATTGCTTCATAAAAGTCAACAAAAAAACCATGTTATGTCATGGTTTTTCTTAGGAAGTTACCGTACACGGATCGAACTGGAGTTGTGACGATAAATGCATTGGCATCAATTTTTTGGATAAGCTTGAGTAATGTCTCAAATTCATATCTTGAAATGATGACATAAATCATCTTTTTATTTGACTTAGAGTATGCACCTTGAGCCTCAATGTATGTCACGCCACGTCTGATGATGGTGATAATTTGTTCTGCAATTTCTTCGTGATGGCTACTAATGACTTGTACTGAGATGTGTTGATACGATGTATGAATAAGGTCTAATCCAATCGTAGACGCAATGATTCTAACAAGCGTATATGAAACAATCAGTCCACCTGCGACATTAACACCACTTGGACCAACTTGACCACCGATGATAAATGCACCTAAAATAGCGACAATCACATTGACCATTAAAGAAATAAACCCAACAGATTTACCTGATTTTAGTGCAATATATTGAGCAATAATATCAATGCCACCAGTTGATGCACCATATCTTAATGCACCACCTGCACCAATACCAATGAGTAGGCCACCTAGTGTTGATGCTGCAAATACGTGCACTTGTTCACTTAAACCAAAGTCAATACGTGGAATCAATGATAAAAAGATGGTTTGAAACACAAGTGAAATTAATGTGTGAATGGTGAAACGATGTGAAACACCTTTCCAACCAAGTATTAAAATTGGAATATTTAAAATTAAATTGACTGTTGCTAAGAAAGTAATGCCCGTTGTTGTTTCAAACACAACAAACAGTGTATCTCTGAAAAGTTGTGCGATCCCTAACACGCCACCCGTATACATTGGGACGACAGAGGCTTCAATAAACCATAAAACACCTATTGCATACACAAATGTGAAAAAAACGACTGCAAAAATACGTTTAAATTCTATTTTCCAAAAAAAAGAATCTTGTTTCATCGATTATCCAATAATCTCCTCTATTTTCTTATCTAGATCAAATCTTTCAAACAACACGGAAGGTTTTTCTAATTGAACTTCTTGTAAATATCCAAAAGTTTCTACGGAATCAAATGATGTTTCCTTGACTTGAATTTGTTTCAATATTTCATGAGCAGTATCTGGAATGAATGGTTGTAGCAATACTGCAATAAATCGCGATGTTTCAATTAAATGAAATAAGATTTCATCAATTAAAAGAGACTCGTGATTGTCTTTAAAAATCTTAAATGGTTCTGTGATATCAATGTATTTATTTGCATGTCTTGCGAGGTCAACAATGACTTCGAGTGCATCTGCTACTTTTAATGACGTCATCAGTGTTTTCATCTGAGGTAAAGCATTTAATGCTTTTTTTCTTAACTCGATTGAAGCTTCAATGGTTGCCTCTTGATATTGAATATGACCCTCACGATATTTAAGTGCCATGCCAATACTTCGATTCACAAGGTTCCCAATGGTGTTTGCTAAATCAGAATTATTTCTTTCGATGATGAGTTCATAGGTCATATTTCCATCTTGTGCATAAGGAATTTCATGTAAGACATAATACCTTATGACATCTTTTTTAAAGTGTGTTAAAAGATCATCAACATACATGACATTTCCAATTGATTTACTCATTTTACCTTTATTGACTAAAATCCATGGGTGTCCAAACACTTGTTTTGGAAGTGGTAATTCTAAAGCCATCAAAAAGATTGGCCAATAAATGGTGTGAAAACGTAATATATCTTTTCCGATTAAGTGAACATCTGCAGGCCAGAATTTCGTCATTTGAGATGATGACGCATCAGGGTGATATTGAAGTCCCGTAATATAATTTGAGAGTGCATCCATCCAAACATAAATGACGTGATTTTCGTTGCTTTGTACAGGGATTCCCCATTTAAAAGACGTTCTAGAAATTGAAAGATCTGGTAATGGTTCTGATAAGAAGTTTTGAAGCATTTCATTTTTTCTAGATTCAGGTGCGATGAAACTTGGATTGTCCTTAATGTGTTGGATCAATCTTTCTTGATAATTTGACATTTTAAAGAAGTAAACTTCTTCTTCCATCCAAACTAATGTATCTCCTTGAGGCCCTTTACCATCGACGATATCTTTTTCTTGAATGTATGATTCTTCAGAAACTGAATACCAGCCTTGATAGGTACCTAAGTATATGTCTCCTTTTTTTAATAACGTTTCAAAAATAGATTGAACACTTTTTTTATGAAAATCATCAGATGTTCTAACAAAACGATCATAAGAAATATCTACTACGTCATAAATACGTTTGATCTCTTGACTAATCTCATCTACAAAGTGTTGAGGATCAATATTTTTTTCTTTCGCTTTTGTTTCTATTTTTAAACCATGTTCATCTGTTCCAGTTTGAAAGTAGACATCATAGCCTTCTAAACGTTTGAATCTTGAAATCGCATCGGCAAGTATTGCTTCATAAACATTACCAATATGAGGGATCGCTGATGCATATGCAATTGCAGTCGAAATATAAAATGGTTTTTTAGTTGTCATCAGGGGCTCCTTTTGTTTTCATATAAGCATAAACTGAATTTTTTGATTGTTGATATTTTTTTCCAATCATTTTCATCGCTTCATTTTTATGAATGCCTTGTGAAATTAAGGTTTCATAGATTGTAAAAACATCTTTATCAAGTGGTTTTTCTTCATTTTGAAATCCATGAATAAGTATAACATACTCGCCTTTTTCTTGTATATCCATAGAATCAACATTTTTTAATGTTGTATAGTAAAATGTTTCAAATTTTTTTGTGAGCTCTCTAGCGAGCGTCACGTGTCTATCTCCTAACACTTGAAATAAAACGGATAATGATTTCTTCACTCTTAGTGGTGCTTCATAAAAGATTAATGTTGCATCTAATGCTTTTAATGATTCTAATAGTTCTACTTGTTTCGTTTGTTTTCTTGGAAAAAAACCCCCGAAATAAAATGGATATGGGGGTAATTGACTCGCAACGAGTGCATGGAGTAAAGCACTTGATCCACCTATCGGGATTAATCTGATTCGGTGATCTGTTGCATGCTTAATAAGTTCATAACCAGGGTCTGAAATTAATGGTGTTCCAGCATCAGAGATGAGTGCAACTGTTACCCCTTGTTTGATTTTTTCAATAATGAGTTGTTGCGCTTTTTCTTGTGTATGTTCGTGGTAACTTTGGTAATTCGTTTGGATATCATAATAACGAAAAAGGGTTTTTGAAACCCTAGTATCTTCACACAAGATTAAGTCTACATTTTTAAGTATGTATATTGCTCTAAACGTAATGTCTTCTAAATTCCCAATTGGAGTCGAGACAATATATAAACTTTGTTTTTCTATTTTTTCCATGGTCCCTTAATGAGTTTTTGAATATTTTCTCTTAGGTCTTTTTCTTGATAAACAGCTTGTATAAGTTCATGTTTCATGTCATCTTTAATATGAAAACGCATGCGTATGGTTTCTAGAAATTCATGTTCTGCCGTGTTATAAAAGTTTTCAAATAAAGAAATACGAATAAGATTTAAATATATAATGCGCTGTGTTTCTTCACTTAACACATCGAAGAACTGAATGGTCTCCTCTAATGTATCACTCATGTTATATTGATATTCATTCATAATATTTTCGCCAACTTCGGCGAGCATCATATTTAGAAGACGCGTTTCTTGAGTTGAGGGTTCACCATCAACGATCACCATATGTAAAGCTAAATCTAAAAATTTTAGTTTTTCTTTTCTATTTAATGTACTAAGAAGCATGTGAAACCCCCTCATAAATTTTTTTTAATTGTGATGAAAACTGATGTTTTGAATCATATAAAATAAGTGGTGGTAAGATGTTTAAATCACGCTTAGCATCTTTTACAAAATGAAGTAATACGACTTCTGAAGGTTCTGTCAAATATGGATGAATACATTGCAACTCTTTCACTGTAAGATTGTAACTTTTAGCTAACATGATGATTTCATCTAATCTTTCACTACGATGTATCATAAATAAAGATTGTTTTGTTTTAAGTGATTTTGAACTTAACGCTAACACTTGGTTGAGGGTTAAACTGATTTCAAAACGTGCAATAGATCGTGTAGGATGTTTTGAAATGTTTGTTGTTGGTTGATATTTAAAATATGGTGGATTTGTAATAATGGTGTCACAATCTAATCGGTCAAGTGTTGTAATATCTTTGTGAATAGCCGTGATTTGATGCTCAAGATGATTCATATCAATATTTTGATTTGCAATTTTAATATGCGCCTCTGTAATATCATATCCAGTTAATTTTGCGTTTGTATGCAAAGACAAATATAACATTAAGATGCCATTGCCAGTTCCCAAATCAACAATTTTATTTGACTTCTGAATCCTTGATGAGGCAAAATTGGCAAGTAATATTGTATCTAAATTATAGGCATGATGCTTTTGAACGATCACCTGATAAGGTGTGCCATGTAACTGTCTGGTTTCTAAAGTTGAGTTTTTTGATTCCGCTTGAATCATGACTGGAAAACCTCTTGAATCATATGAAGTACATGTCTTTTTTGAAGTTCAGTTTGAACGAAATATCGCATCTGTTTTAATATGGATTGGATGGATTGTAACGTTTCCTCTAATAATAATGCATCTATTTGTTCAGCAACACGTTGAATGTGACTAGAAAGTGACTGAAAATGAATATGTGATTGCTCTGTTTTTAAATCTGTAAAATATCTAAATAAAATTTGTAAAAATGAACTTAATGTTTGTTTGTCATTTAAACATCCACTATATTCATACAAATCATAGATAAAGTTCTTGTGATGCATGTCAACAACGATATGTTTAAATAAAATCATCATCTCTTGTATTAAAGGGTTCTCTAATGCTTCTAATACATCTTTTTTATTTTGATATAAAATTGAAAAAACTTCTATTTCTAAAGGTGCAATATCTAACGTTTGAAATTGTTCTTTTCTTTCTTTAATCGATGGCTCATTGATTTTTAAGATGTGACTTCTCGATACAATGGTATCTAATAACGACTGTTGATTATTTGTGACTAATATACCAATTGAAGTTTTTGAATCTGGTTCTTCCATAAACTTTAGTAATGTATTTGCCGAGGAAACATTAAGTTTTTCTGCATCTTCAATGACATATACTTTTCTTTGATTTTGTAAGGATGTTTTAGAAAATTCATTAAACAATTGTTGAATTTGATCTTTTTTGATGACTTGAGTTTCTGATTCAACCCAAGTCACTTTTTGTTTTTCAATGAGTTCCGTTTTATTTGAAGCTGAATCTGAAACAAGGGTTTGAACAATATCTAAAATCATTTGATCTCGATAATCACCTTGATTGCCAACAAGTAAATAAAGATGAGATAACTGGTCTTTTAATAGACTATTTTTTATGATTTCAATTGGCGTCATTAAATAATCCTTCTATATGATGGATAATTTCTGATGTAATTGAATCAATGCTTTGATGACCATCAATGACAATAATGCGATGTTGATACACGGATGCAATATCTAAATATGCTTGTCTTACAAGATCATGAAAGCTCGATTTCTCTTGATCTAATCGATCAAACTTTTCTCGATCTTTAATTCTAGATAATCCTACTTCAGGTGATACATCGATATAAAATGTCTTAAGTGGTAAGTGTTGCATCGCATAGTCATTTATTTTTTCAACATACTCAAGTCCAAGACCTCTTGCTAGACCTTGATAAGCAAAAGATGAATCAATATAACGATCACACAAGATAAGGTCATGTGTTTCCATCGCAGGAATTAAAACATCTTCTAAATGTTGCGCACGAGATGCAGCATAAAGTAAAGCCTCTGCTTGATAAGACATCCCTAAATGTTTAGGATCTAAAACAAGATCTCTTATGGATTCAGCAATAAAAGAACCTCCAGGTTCTCTGGATATAATGACTTGATATTTATCTTTAAAGTAGGTTGCAATACGTTCGATAATGGTTGTTTTACCAGAACCTTCGCCACCTTCAAATGTAATGAACATGAATGCTCCTTAAAATTATTATAACACTTTTTTATAGTAAATTTTCTTTAAATAAAGACCTTTTGCAGGAGCAGTTTTGCCTGCTAATGTTCGATCTGGGTTTGTTAAATTCAAGGTAATGACTTCCGCTTGTTTTTTCTTTTGTCCGATTTCAATGAGTGTTCCCATCATCGATCGAACCATATATTTTAAAAAGCTATTTCCAAAAAATAAAAAAGAAATCGTTGATGACGTTTCAATAACTTGAATATCATATATCGTTTTAATCGTTGGTTTTCCAACTACTTTTTCACAAAATCCTTTGAAATCATGTGTGCCAATAAATAAAGACGTTGCACTTTTCATTAAATCATAATCGACATTAGGAACATATGTATAATATTTAGATTGAAAAGCAGTTAATGGTTTTTTAGATAATTTATAAATATATTTTTTTGCTTTTGCATGATGGCGTGCGTGAAAATCGTCTTTAACTTTTTTAATCTTTACTATTCGAATATCTTCAGGAAGTCTTTTATTGAGCGCGTCTCTCATAGAATGCAACTCAAGATTGCCAATCATATCGACATGAAACGCTTGTTCATATGCATGAACACCTTTATCTGTGCGGCCTGCGCTGTGAATTTTAACACTTTGTTGCGTCATATTTTTAATCGCTTTTTCGATGACTTCTTGAATGCCTAGTTGATTCACTTGTGCTTGAAATCCGTAATAATTAGAGCCGTCATAACTACAATACATGAGATATCTCATAGAAAGAACACCACAAAAATTGTCATGGATACGATTAACAAAACACCCAGCATGGCAATATAATCTGTAAGTTTGATTTTTAAAATATCAATTTTAGTTCTTTTTTGACCAATCACATACCCTCTTACTTCCATTGCATTTGCTAAATCTTCTGCACGTTTAAAAGAAATGACAAATACTGGAATTAATAATGAAATCACTTGTGTTACTTTATCTTTTAAGGATGCCTCTTTAAAATCAACACCTCGAGATGCTTGTGCTTTCATAATTTTATCAGTTTCAATTAATAACGTTGGAATATATCGTAATGTTAATGATACCATCATCGTTAAGACATCAACAGGAACTTTAACCCATTTCAAAGGAAATAGAATACCTTCAAGCCCGTCATTAATATCAGTCGTCATCGTCGTAAATGTAAGTAACGAAGTGAGCATAATAATCACAACAATTCTAAAGAATATAAACAATGCTCGAATGACTGTTTCTTCATAAAGTGTGACATCATACTGATAAATTGCGCCATAAGGTAGTACATATTGAATTGCAAAGACAACAAAAACACTCAATATAAAATAGAGAACTTTAAATTTTATCCATTTTTTACTAACTTGATAAAAGATGAGCCAGACGATCATTGCAACTATTGATGTTATTGATAAATAAAAAGTAAAGGTCTCACTTATGGCAACTAACGTTGTCGGTCTAATAATTAAAATTTGTATGAGAACAGTAAATGTTAATAGAAATAAAATGGGTCGTAATCCTTGAAGTACTTTCATCAGGGGAATCCCAGATGACATCACAAGTATAAGTGTCAACAGAAAATATCCTGCTAAAATTGATAAATCAATCATCGTACCTTGTATCGGAATCAAAAATATACTAACAAGTAACAAAATAAGTGAAAGCATTTTTACTCTAGGATCTAATTGATGTAACCAAGATTGGCCTGGTATATATTGTCCAATGGTCATGTTATTCATGAGTAAAATCCTCTAAATAATGAACGACTTCATCCATTGAATATAACATTTTAAAAGGCAAGGAAATCTTTTCATGAAGATGTTTCATAACTTTTATTGATGTCGGATAGTCTAAATTCATATCTTCAAATTCAGGATTTAAAAATAAATCATCTTTTGAACCGTCAAATACTTTTTTTCCTTCTTTCATGACAACCATTCTTGTTGCATATTCTCCGAGTAAGTCCATGTCGTGAGAAATAATTAACATTGTCATGTTTGTTTCAACGTGAATTTGATATAACATTTTCATTAATTCTTTTTGTCCAACTGGATCAAGTCCTCGTGTTGGTTCATCTAAAACTAAAATATCAGGTTGCATTGCAAGTACACCAGCAATCGCAACACGACGCATTTGTCCACCGCTAATTCTAAATGGGGATTGATCATATAATGTGGGGTTAATCCCGACAGCTTTCAGTGAAGATTTCGCAATCTTTTCAATATCTTCTTGTTTGATTTTTAAATTTTTAGGACCAAACATAACATCTTTTAAAATTGTTTCCTCAAATAATTGGTATTCAGGAAATTGAAAAACAAGTCCAACTCTACGTCTTAACGTATTGAGTTTTACTTTCTTTTTACTAGGTAATATGATGTCAAAAACAGACACCGTGCCTGAATCAGCTTGTAATAATCCATTCATATGTTGGACAAGTGTTGATTTTCCGCTTCCTGTATGACCACAAATGCCTATGATTTCGCCTTTTGATGCTATTTCCATGTTAATTTTATCAAGTGCGAGATATTCAGTTTTGAAACCTTTATAACGAAAGGTTACGTCTTTAAATTGAATTCCCATAATGCCTCAACAATGTCGTTTTTAAACTTGAGTTTTTTTGATTTTTCATATATGTCTAATTCAAATGGTAATAATAATTGCGTTGATGCTAATAACGCTTCATCTTGAAAAATGACTTCAGGATTCCCTTCTTTCATAAGCATACCATCTTTCATAACAAGCATATGGTCTGCATAAGAAGCAAGTCTTAAATCATGCGTAATCATTAAAATTGTTTTATGATAATGTGCATGGATTTTACGAATGATACCCATCATATCTTTAACACCTTTTGGATCTAACATCGATGTTGCCTCATCAAAAATGATGATGTCTTGTTCCATAGCAAGCGCGGATGCAATGGCGACGCGTTGTTTCTGTCCACCTGATAATTGGTGCGGCTCTTTTTTTAAAAAATCTTGCATGCCTACCAATTCAGCATAATACAGGACTTTCTTTTCCATTTCTTCTGCTTCAATGCATTGATTTTCCAATCCAAACGCAATATCGTGTCTGACAGTGACACCCACAAATTGATTATCGGGATTTTGAAAAACAATGCCTACTTTTTTACGTATCTCATTAAGTTGTTCATCGTTTATTGAAATACCATCAATTACAATACTTCCTGACGTTGGTTTTAATAAACCAACGAGTAGTTTAGCAAGTGTTGATTTTCCACTTCCATTATGACCTACAATTGAAACAAAAGATCCTTTTTTAATGGAAAAAGAGACGTTTTTTATCGCCTCATCTTGACCATTATATGAAAATGTAATATTTTGAACGTTAATCATTGAAACTCCTTGTGTGATAATGTTATTATAACATATAGAGACGTCTTAAAGGAGATATTATATATGATTAAAGACATTTCAAATATCGATGAAATAACCTCTTATGCGATTCAAAAACCAGTGGTTGTTGTCTTTCATGCACCTTGGTGTGGGACGTGTTCAATGTATCAATTTACACTTACAAAATTTGATATGCAAGATCCTTCAGTGATTATTTTAAAAGTCAATCTAGCGGAACATCAAGAAATCGGAAATCACTTTAAGGTCTTATCAACACCATCTGTCATGATTTATAAAAATGATGGTGATTATACATTACTTCCTGGCGCACAACCCATTGGGATGATCAAACGTTATTTATAAAAAATGCACATAATTATGTGCATTTTTTTGTCGATATGATATCACGTTTTCATCCTCAATATTTGATTTTGCTGGTGCTTCATTTGTTGGATAAAAGATGGAAACAAGTTCAGGATAATCGATGAAAGGATTTCTGTTGCGTTGATATGCATAAATGACTTGATTACGTTGAATCTCAAATTCATCTACTGGATCTTCTTCATGCCATTTTATAAATGTCTCTAAATTACCAATTAGATTAATATTTGTTTCCCACATCATTAATACATAAAATACGATTCTTGCAACATCCCCTCGATCTTCGTCTCCTGGATACCATCCGGAACCAATGATTCGTGCTTCACCTTCGCCATCAACGAATGATAAATTACCTCGACTAGAATTAAGTGATGGGTTTGAAGCGCGCAATAAATGTAAGTCTGCTTCGGCTGTTGAATTTGGTAATTTTGATCTTGGCCATACATGCTCTCGATTCCAAGTCATACCAGCATCCCACGTACTTAGCACGGATGCTCGATTATAAATAAGTAAGACGTTGTCTTGATTATTTGGATCTTCATCACTATCTTGTAAGATATCTCTTGCATCACCATATGAGACATATGTGTAGGATTGAATGATATCTTGAAGCGTGTCATACCATAAATCAATTGTGACCTCATTAAGTAGTGCATAATATCCTTCAAAAACAATCGATGTATTTTCATCTTCTATGGCGAAGTATCGTTCATCTTGAGAAGCGATGAGATTCGTTGTGACATCATCACCAGCGACATCTTTCCAACCAATCACATTATCGATAACTGGAAATACAATCGTCTCTCCAAATTTAAATTCAAGGGTCTGATATAAGCCATTATACGTATAAAATGAAATGTTATAAACGTCTCGATCAAAATATATGGTAATTGGATCCATCTCTTCGGAAACAACAAACATCACATTAGATAAACTTTCATTAATTGTAAACCCTAAATAATCAAGGTCAAATGTCACAAAAGTTCCAAGTGGATCTTTTTCATTTTTAACTTCCTCTAAGACATATGTATCTTCTAGTGAGGCCAAATAAATTTCAATCGTATAGTCAATTTCATTATTTACATTGTCAATAGGGTCAACCATGATACATGATGTTAACAAAGTCATAGAAATCAATAAAACGAATAATAAAACGATTTTTTTCATGTTGCTCCTTCGTTAGTAAAAAAAGACAAGCATGTGCTTGTCTTTTAGTTATACAAATTCAATAATTGCCATTGGTGCACCATCTCCACGACGTGGGACAGTTTTAATAATACGCGTATATCCACCTTGACGTGATTCATAACGTGGTCCAAGCTCAGCAAATAACTTTTGAAGTGCAGTTTGTCCTTCTTTTACAAGTTCAGGACGCACGGTTTCAGCAGCTTGACGGCGTGATGCTAATGTGCCTTTTTTTGCTAAGGTTACCATTGAATCTGCAAGCTTTTGAAGTTCAAATGCTTTTGATTCTGTCGTTGTAATACGTTCATGAATGATGATGTCTGTGACTAAATCACGTAATAATGCTTTACGTTGATCAGAGTTACGACTTAATTTAGAATATGCCATGTTTTACTCCTTTTCCATGTCACCAAAAGATGCGAAGCCTTTTCCTATTGCATTTTCAAATTCTAGGCCATGTTCGTGTAATTTATCTTTTAATTCTTTAAAAGATTTACGACCTAAACTTCTTAAACGCATGACATCTTCTTCAGTGAGTTTCAATATTTGAGCAACTGTGTAAATACCTGAACGTTTGAGTGCATTAAATAATCGTACCGATAAATCAAGTTGTTCAATTTTCATTTCGAGTTTTTTATTGATTGGTTCTTCAACTTGTTCAAAAATAAATTGTTGAGATTGTGCTTTTTCACTAATTTCAACGATCACTTCTAAGTGATCAATCAGCATTTTTGAAGCAAGCGCAAGCGCGTCATTTGCTTCAATTGCACCATTTGTTTCGATATCTAACGTGAGTTCATCCATATCGCCACGTGTCTTTTCCACAACATAAGATACACGTGTTACAGGTGTAAAAATAGAATCGATTGCAATAATGCTTTTCTCGTTATACGTAAACGCTTTATTTGCTTCAGCATTCACATAACCAACACCACGACGCACGGTGACTTCCATCATCAATTTACCTTCTGGTGCTAAATGTGCAATCACTTGATCTTTATTAATGACTTCAACGCCATCAATTGAATCAAAAGCTGCTGCTGTAACAACGCCTTCTCCAAGGGATGTTAGTTCTATTTTTTGTTCGAAATCTGGATCATCAGATTCTACTTTGAAAATCACTTTTTTCAAGTTTAAGATGATCCCCATGACATCTTCAACAACACCTTCGAGTGTTGAGAATTCATGTTCGACACCTTCAATTTTGACATTGACAATCGCTGCCCCAGGTAAAGAAGATAATAAAACACGTCGTAAAGCATTCCCGAGTGTTAACCCATATCCTCTTTCAAGTGGTTTGATGACAAATTGACCTTTAAAACCATCATGTGATAGTTCTTCAACAGATGTTGGACGTTCAAATTTTAAATCTTTCAATGTCTTTCCTCCTTATTAACCACGTGGGCGTTTTGGTGGTCGACATCCATTATGTGGCACCGGTGTGACGTCTTTAATGGACGAGATTTCAAGTCCTGCAGCTTGAAGCGAACGAATGGCTGCTTCTCTACCTGGACCTGGACCTTTAACTTCTACATCAACTTTAATCATTCCGTTGTCTAATGCTGATTTTGCTGCAGCTTCTGCAGACATTTGCGCTGCAAAAGGTGTTGATTTTCTTGATCCTTTAAATCCAAGTGCTCCTGCACTACTCCATGTAACTGCATTCCCATTAAGATCTGTAATCATTACAATCGTGTTGTTAAATGTGGTATGAATGTGCGCAACACCATGTGGAACATTCTTTTTAACACGTTTTTTTCCTGTACGTTTTTTCGCCATGTTTCATACCTCCTTATTTTTTCTTCACGACAGAGCCGGATTTTCTACCTTTACGAGTTCTTGAATTGTTACGTGTGTTTTGTCCACGAACAGGAAGACCTCTACGGTGTCTCATCCCTCTGTATGAGCCAATTTCCATTAATCTTTTAATATTTAAAGTGACTTCTCTACGTAAGTCTCCTTCTGTTTGAAATTTTGCAATTTCTGTACGAATACGATTAAGTTCATCTTCAGATAGTGTTTTCACACGTGCATCTTCAGAGACATTCGCATCTTTAAGAACTTGCTGTGATGTTGTTAAACCAATGCCATAAACGTAGGTGAGTGCAATCACGACACGCTTATCACGAGGAATATCAACGCCTGCTATTCTAGCCATGTTTCCTCCTATTAACCTTGTCTTTGGTTATGTCTTTTTACTTTTTTATTAATGACGTAAACTTTACCTTTACGTCTAACGATAATATCGTCTTCACTTCTTTTTTTCACGGATGCTCTAACTTTCATGTGGAATCCTCCTTTTATCTTTTACGATATGTGATTCTGCCTCGAGTAAGATCATATGGTGACAATTCTACTGTAACTTTGTCACCAGGTAAAATGCGTATGTTGTGGATGCGGATTTTACCAGATACATGGGCGATCACAATATGTCCATTTTGAACAAGTTCGACTTTGAATTTTGTGTTCGGTAATATTTCGATGACTTTTGCTTCTACTTCAATGACATCATCTTTTGCCATAGATTCACTCCTTTTGTGTGGTCATGATTTCACAACCATCTTCTGTGATTAAGATCATATGCTCAAAATGTGCACTTAAGCGTTTGTCTTTTGTCACAACTGTCCAACCATCTTTTAAGACTTGGACCTCTTTTGTTCCTAAATTGACCATGGGTTCGATACATATGGTCATCCCTGGTTTAAGTTTTGGACCTTGATTTTTTGGTCCGTAATTCAGTACTTGAGGTGCTTCATGCAATTCTTTTCCAATGCCATGACCTGTAAACGTTTCAACGATGCCATAACCATAAGGTTTCACAAATGTTTCAATCGCATGACCAATATTTGAAACATAATTGCCAGGTTTCGCTTCTTCAATCCCAATATACAACGCTTTTTCAGTAACTTCAAGGAGTTGTTTCGCGTCACTTGAAATGTCTCCAACAGCGTAGGTAAAGGCTGAATCTGCATGATAACCTTTTACATTCACACCAATATCAATACTAATGATATCGCCATTTTTTAAGATGACGTTTTTTGATGGAATCCCGTGAATGACAACTTCATTGACTGAGGTACAAATCGATTTTGGATATCCTTCATAGTCTTTAAACGAGGGAATGCCTCCCAAAGATCTTATGATGTGATCGGCATGTTGATCAAGCGCTTCTGTTGAAATGCCTGGTTGAATCATCTTGAAAAGCGCTTGTCTAGCCTGAACTAAAATATGACTTGCTTCTTGCATGAGTTTAATTTCACGTGCAGATTTAATCGTAATCATAGAATGACGTTCATCACTTTCGCATGTGTTTCTTCGATATTACCACTTCCATCAATCGCATGAAATGCTTGATGGTCTTTATAATAATCGATGATGGGTGCTGTCACTTTATGATAAATATGTAATCGTCTTCTCACGGTGTCTTCCATATCATCTTTTCGTTGATATAGCACACCTTGACATTGATCACACACACCATCTTGTTGTGGTTTTTTATATTGAATATGATACACACTACCACATGACTTGCAAACACGTCTTCCTGCAATTCGAACTGCAAGTCGATCAACATCTGCATCAATATATAAGATCGCATCCATGTGTTCACCTCTTGAATTTAAAAATTCATCAAGTGCTTTTGCTTGGACGATATTTCTTGGGTATCCATCAAATAAAAAACCTTGTTGCGCATCTTTTTCAAGTAACCGTTCTTTTACCATTTTATTGGTTAAATCATCTGGAACAAGTTCGCCTCTGTTGATGTGTGCTTTTGCAATTTGAGCAAGTTCAGTATCTTCATCAAACATCGCACGAAACATGTCACCAGTTGAAATGTGTGGTATATGAAATTGAGATGCTAAGCGTTTTGCTTCAGTCCCTTTTCCAACGCCTGGAGGACCTATTAGAATGATATTCATATGTTGAATTATTCGAAAATACCAGCATATGTTTCTTGTTTTGCGTCCGTTTCTAGTTGTTCAGTGGTTTGAACTGCAACCCCTACAATAATGAGTAAACTCGTACCACCTAACGTAATGACAGATGCTTCTGTTGCATTAAATCCAAATACGATCGATGTTAGGATTGGCATGATTGCTAAAATGACTAAGTAAGCTGTTCCAATCACAGTGATCTTAAATAATAATTTTGCAACATAATCTTTTGTATCCTCACCAGGTCTAACACCAGGAATGTATGCATTCCCTTTTGATAAGTTTTCTGCAATCTTATTAGGATTTACCATTAAGAATGCATAGAAGAATGAGAAGACAACGATCAGTAATACGTATAAGATAAAGCCAATGGGTTCTTGATATCCGAAGATCGCTTGTATCCAACCGACAATACCACCGCTACTTGTTGTGCCTGAAAGTCCTACAATGGTTAATGGAATACTTAAAATTGTTTGTGCAAAGATGACTGGAATCACCCCTGAACTATTGATTTTCATTGGGATATTCGAATCTGATTTTCCTTGACGGTTCGCATATTGAACTGGAATTTTACGCGTTGCGGCTTGCATGTATACAACACCAAGTAACACACCCACATAAATTAAGATAATTAAGATAAACCAAACATAATTTAAGAATGTATCATTGACTGGAGATTCAATATATTTACTCCATAATGTGGTCCACATCGAAGGTAAACTTGTAACAATCCCTGCAACAATTAAAATCGATGTTCCATTTCCAATCCCTTTTTTAGTAATGAGATCTGCAAAGAAAATTGAGATTGCGGTTCCACCTGCAATGACAAGCGCCATATAAATGTAGAATACAAATCTGAAATCTGTAATGACAGAAGCTTCAATACTTGGAATGAACACACTACCGTTCACTGAAATTCCTAATATTAATGCAAATCCTTGAATAAATGCAAGACCAACTGCGATATAACGCGTGACTTGATTTAAACGACGTTTACCAGTTTCACCTTGCTCACTCCACTCTTTAAATGAAGGAATGACCATTTGAAGTAACTGAATGGCAATCGATGCCGTAATATAAGGGGAAATCCCTAATGCTAAGATTGAAAAACGTTCTAATGCTTGTCCTGAAAAGTTATTCAGAATGGCAATAAAGCTTCCACTTGAATTGATGAAGCGTGTAATTTGATCTGTATCAAATAATGGAATCGTAATATAACTAAGAAATCTTACCGCAAGTAAAATACCTAAGGTAAAAAGTAATCTTAGCATCACTTTCTTATTACTTAAAATACTTAAAATTCTTGTCCACACCTTACATCACCTCGACGGTTCCACCAGCTTTTTTAATCGCTTCTTCAGCTGATTTTGAAAATTTATGAGCTTTCACCGTGAGTGCTTTTTCAAGTTGACCATTTCCTAAAATTTTAACGCCTGATAACACTTTTTTAATGACGTTACGTCCTAAAAGTGTTTCTGGAGAAACAACATCACCTGCTGAAAATGCATTTAAGTCATCTAAATTGATGATGGCATAATCTTTTCGGTTCACGTTTTTAAATCCACGTTTTGGTAAACGTTGGAATAATGGTAATTGTCCACCTTCAAAGCCTGGGCGTACGCCTCCGCCTGAACGTGCATTTTGTCCTTTATGTCCTTTACCAGAAGTTTTTCCTGTACCACTACCTGGTCCACGTCCTAAACGCTTGCGCGGACGACGAGATCCTGGTGTTGGTTGAAGTGTATTTAACATGGTATCCTCCTTATACTTCTTCCACACGTACGAGGTGTGAAATGGTATCAATCATCCCTTGAATTTGAGGGCTGACTTCTTTTGTGACTGATGAATGGAGTTTTCTTAAACCAAGTGCATGTGCCGTTTTCACTTGATTTGGTTTTCTTCCAATTAAACTTCTTGTAAGCGTGATGGTAACTTTTTTCATGATACCCTCGAAAGATCGACACCACGTAATTTAGCAACTTGTTCTGGTGTTCTTAATTCCTTAAGACCAGCAAATGTTGCACGTAACATGTTAATTGGTGTTGATGTTCCAATTGATTTTGATAATATGTCATGTACACCAGCGAGTTCAAATACGGCACGAACAGCCCCACCAGCAATAATTCCTGTCCCTTCTGAAGCAGGTTTTAAAAATACTCGGCCTGCACCAAAATGTCCTGTGATTTCATGTGGAATGGTTGAATGTACGGTTGGAACAAAGATCATATTATTTTTTGCAGATTCAATCGCTTTTTTAATTGCACTTGGAACTTCTTGGGCTTTTCCAGTTCCAAATCCAACACGTCCTTTTTTATCACCGATGACAACAATCGCTGCAAAGCGGAAACGACGTCCACCTTTAACAACTTTTGTGACACGGTTAATTGAAACAACGCGTTCTTCAAATTGTTTTTCTTGAGTTTCTCTTCTATCTCTAGCCATATCGATTCTCCTTAAAATACCAGGCCGGCTTCACGTGCAGCATCTGCTAGCACTTGAATACGTCCATGATATAAATATCCACTACGGTCAAAAACAACTGACGTAATGCCTTTTGCTTTTGCTTTTTCAGCAATGGTTTGCCCAACTTTTTTTGCAGTTTCTTTGCTATTTGAAGTGAGACCTAAGTCTTGACTACGTACAGCAAGTAATGTTGATTGATTTAAATCATCCACGAGTTGTACATAGTATCCTTTGTTAGAACGATATACACTTAAACGAGGACGTGATTCTGTACCAGTAATTGTTTGACGAACACGTATGTGACGTTTTTGTCTCATTACATTTCTTGATAATTTCTTGATCATCTTCTATATCCTCCTTAAGACGCTGTCTTACCGGCTTTACGAGGCACATATTCATCCACGTAACGAATCCCTTTACCTAGATAAGGTTCTGGTTTACGTACAGCACGAATTTGCGCAGCGAATTGACCAACAGCTTGTTTGTCAATGCCTAAGACGGTAACTTCGGTATTTTTTGGAATATCCACTGATAATCCTTTTGGAATTTCAAGTTCAACGTTGTGAGAATATCCCATTTGAAGAACCACTGTGTTTCCTGATAATGAGGCACGGTAACCGACCCCTTTAATTTCTAATGCTTTTTTAAATCCTTCACTGACACCTGTGACCATATTTTGCAATAAGGCACGTGATGTCCCATGAATTTTTCTAGAAAAGATTTCGTTATTAGGACGTGATACAGAAAGTAAATTTCCATCTAATGCAAACGTTAATGTTTCATTAAATTGAAAAGATAACTCACCTTTTTGACCTTTAACAACAATAAAGTTGTTTGGTTGAATGGTGACAGTCACGTCTGTTGGAATCACGATTTGTTTATTTCCTACTCTTGACATAGTACCCTCCTACCAAACATAGGCGATTAACTCGCCACCGACATTAGCTTCTCTTGCATCACGATCTGTTATCACACCTTTAGATGTAGATACGATTGCGATGCCTAGTCCGTTTAACACACGTGGTAAATCATTGTGTTGAACATAGACGCGAAGGCCGGGTTTCGATATCCTTTTAATTCCTTTAATGACGCGTTCTTTACCTGGTGTATATTTAAGCGTAACGACAAGTTTCCCTTGTACACCTGATTTGACAAGTTGAAAATCAACGATGAATCCTTCTTGTTTTAAAACAGTTAAAATGTCTGTTTTTGTACGAGATGCTGGAATTTCAACTTTTTCATGACGCATTCTATTAGCGTTACGGATACGGGTTAGCATATCTGCAATTGGATCAGTCATACCCATGATATTTCCTCCTTCTTACCAGCTCGCCTTTTTGACGCCTGGGAGTTCACCTTTGTGTGCTAAGTCTCTAAACTTAATGCGCGATAAGCCGAACTTTCTCATATAACCGCGTGGACGACCATCGATCGAATCACGGTTTCTTACACGTGTTGCACTTGCATTACGAGGTAATTTTGATAATCCTTCATAATCACCTTTTTCACGAAGTTCACGTACTTTGTCTTGATAACGTAAAACGATTTCAAGACGTTTTTCATTTTTAACAATTTTTGATTTTTTTGCCATGATTGCCTCCTACTTCTTAAACGGCATGCCGAATGCTTGTAGCAAGGCACGACCTTCTTGGTCTGTTTTCGCAGTGGTGACGATTACAATATCCATCCCACGAATCTTTTTCACTTTATCAAGATTAACTTCTGGGAAAATGATTTGTTCTTTAACTCCGACTGTGTAGTTTCCACGGCCATCGAATGCGTCTTTAGAGATCCCTCTAAAGTCACGAACACGCGGAAGTGCAATTCCAATGAGTTTTTCTAAGAAATAATACATTTTATCGCCACGCAACGTTACTTTTGCGCCAATTGGCATGCCTTCACGTAATTTGAAGTTAGAAATTGATTTTTTCGCTTTCGTCACAATAGGTTTTTGTCCTGTGAGTGCTTGTAATTCCTCGATTGCATCATCTAACGCTTTCGTATTGAATACAGCATCACCAATACCCATGTTCACAACAATTTTATCTACTTTTGGAACTTCCATGACAGAGTCATAAGAGAAAGTTTTCATAAGTTCAGGTTTAATCGTTTCTAAATAACGTTGTTTAATTGTTTGCATGATTTACCCTCACTTATCTAGTTGCGAATCTGATTTTCTTGAGAAACGCACTTTCTTTCCGTCTACAACTTTTACGTAAACACGTGTTGGTTGATTCGTTTTAGGATCCAAGATTGCAACATTTGATGCATCAATTGGAGCTTCAACTTCAAGGATACCACCTTTGTCGTTTTGTTGTTTTGGGCGTTGATGTTTTTTAACAATGTTGACGCCTTCTACTAAAACGCGGTTGGTTCTTGGATACACTTTAATGACACGTCCGGTTGTTCTTGTTTTTACACCTTTTTTATCAGTTGTAAATTGATCACTTCCGGCAATGACTGCGACTGTGTCGCCTGCTTTAATTTGCATCATCCATCCTCCTTATAATACTTCTGGTGCTAGAGAGACAATCTTCATGAAGTTTTTATCTCTTAATTCTCTAGCAACTGGACCGAAAATACGTGTCCCTCTTGGATTTAAATCTTCTTTTATAATGACAGCTGCATTTTCATCAAATTTGATGAGTGAACCATCTTTACGACGTAAGCCGTGTTTTGTTCTTACGATGACTGCTTTTAAAACTTCACCTTTTTTAACCATACCTGCAGGTTGCGCTTTTTTAACAGTCACAACAACAACATCACCAATATTTGCATAACGACGTCTTGTGCCACCTAATACTTTAATTACTAAGACTTCTTTCGCACCTGAATTATCAGCAACGAGCAATCTCGATTCTTGTTGTATCATATGCGGCTCCTTACACTAAGTCCGATTTTTGAAGTACTTTAACTAAACGGAAACGTTTAGTCTTAGATAAAGGACGTGTTTCCATAATAGAAACCGTATCTCCAATACCTGCAAGTCCTTCTTCATCATGGACGTGGAATTTTTTTGATACACGGACGCGCTTTCCATAGAGAGGCGACTTTTTGTATGTATCAACACTTACACTAATGGTTTTATCCATTTTATTTGATGTGACAACACCAGTATAGACTTTTCTTGTTTGACGTTCCATGGGTCTCCTCCTATTCTACGCGTTCGCCGATGATCGTTTTCATTTGTGCGATCAAGCGTTTTACTTCTTTAATACGTGCTGTATTTTCTAATTGACCGACCGCTGCTTGGAAACGTAAATTAAAGAGTTCAGACTTCAACTCTCCGATACGTTTTTCTAGATCGGTATTATTAATTTTTCTTATTTCTGAGGCATTCATGCTTGGTCACCTCTTTTAACAATTTTAGTTTTAATTGGTAATTTGTGAGATGCGAGTCTCAATGCTTCTTTTGCGATTGCTTCAGAAACACCATTGATTTCAAACATCACACGACCTTTTTTTACAACTGCCACCCAATGATCTGGTGCACCTTTACCGGAACCCATACGAACTTCAAGTGGTTTTTTCGTTTTTGCTAAGTGTGGAAATATATTAATCCAAACTTTACCTAAACGTTTCATATAACGTGTCATCGCAATACGTGCTGATTCGATTTGACGGTTGGTGATCCATGCACCTTCTAAAGCAACCAATCCAAAATCACCATTGGTAATATTTGAATTTTTAGCTTGACCTTCGTAACTTACACGGTGTGGACGACGAAATTTTGTTCTTTTAGGCATTAACATAATTATTCTCGGCCCCCTTTATTTTGAGGTTGACGAGGTTTGTTTGGACGTTTTTTTCTTGGTGGGAAATCTCTTTTCGCTTGTTCATCTTGACGTTTTGCAAGTTCTTCACGAGATTGTCCTGGTAAGACTTCACCATTATAAACCCAAACTTTGACCCCTAAAATACCATAGGTGGTTTGTGCTTCACCAATTGCATAATCGATGTCTGCACGAAGTGTATGTAGAGGGACTTGACCTTCTGAATATCCTTCGCTACGTGCCATTTCAGCACCACCTAAACGTCCTGAAACCAGTGTACGAACACCTTTTGCTCCAGCTTTCATCGCACGCGTAATTGCCATTTTTTGAGCACGTCTAAATGACGCACGGTTTTCGAGTTGTTCTGCAATGGATTGTGCAATGAGTGTTGCAACACGTTCTGGACGTCTTACTTCAATCACATTAAATACAATTTCTTTTTTAACGAGTTTGTTTAATTGAGCAACAACTTTGTTTTTAGTTTCAGCTTCACGTCCAAAGACAACACCTGGTTTTGCTGAATAGAGCGTGATTTTTACACGATCAGCCCCACCACGGCCTTTTAAACGTTCGATTTGAATGTTAGAAACTGCTGCTTTTTTATAAACTTTATTTAAATATGTACGAATGACATGATCTTCTTTAACTAAAGCAGGTACATCTGTTTTTTGAGCATACCATTTAGATTCCCAGCCGCGGATAATACCCACGCGCATTCCGATTGGATTGACTTTTTGTCCCATCTGCTACCTACTCTCTTTCTGCCACAACCACAGTGATGTGGCTCGTACGTTTTTGAATAATGTCTCCACGGCCTTTAGCACGTGGTAATAATCTTTTTAAGCGAACACCTTCGTTGACATATGCTTCTTTCACATATAATTTTTCAACGGATGCGTTGTTATTGTTTTCTGCATTTGCAATTGCACTGTTTAACACTTTTAATATGATCGGACTTGCTGATCTCGGTGTAAACATTAAGATTGCTTGTGCTTCTTTGATATTTTTCCCGCGAATTAAATCGATGACAAGGCGTGCCTTACGTGGCGTCACGCGTACCGTTTTTGCATGTGCTTTCATTTAGTTTCCTTCCTTACTTGCCGGCTTTTTTATCTGCTTTAGCATGACCACGGTAAGTTCTTGTTGGTGCAAATTCACCAAGTTTGTGACCGACCATATCTTCAGTGATGTAAACAGGTACGTGTTCTTTTCCGTTATAAACGGCAATTGTGTGTCCGATAAATTCAGGGAAAATCGTTGAGCGTCGTGACCATGTTTGGATCACGCGTTTTTCATTTTGAGTATTTTGTTTCTTAACTTTTTCCATTAAGTGACTGTCACAAAATGGTCCTTTTTTAAGTGAACGTCCCATACATGATCCTCCTTAGTTTGAACGACGACGAACGATTAAATCGCTTGACGCTTTCTTCTTATCTCTTGTTTTTAAACCACGAGCTTTTTTACCCCATGGTGTCATTGGTGATTTACGTCCAATTGGTGCACGTCCTTCACCACCACCGTGTGGGTGGTCATTCGGGTTCATAACAGAACCACGAACGGTAGGTCTTGTTCCCATGTGTCTTGTTCTTCCGGCTTTACCGATATTCACAAGTTCCCATGATTCATTTCCAACTTCTCCGATGGTTGCACGGCAAGTTCCTAAGATTTTACGTACTTCACCTGATTGTAAACGAAGTAATACATATTTTTCTTCACGACCTAAAATTTGAGCAGACGATCCAGCACTACGTGCGATTTGTCCACCTTTTCCTGGGTGAAGTTCGATGTTATGAACAACTGTACCGACTGGAATATTCATGAGTGGTAACGCATTTCCTACTTTGATATCAACATGAAGTCCTGAAACAAGTTGTAGTCCGACTTCAAATCCTTTTGCAGCGAGTACGTATCTTTTTTCTCCATCTGCATAATGTAATAATGCGATGTTTGCACTTCTGTTTGGATCGTATTCAATCGTTTTGATGGTTGCAGGAATATCATCTTTATTTCTTTTGAAATCGATAAGACGATATTTACGTTTTGCACCACCACCGATATGACGAACTGTGATTTTACCTTGGTTGTTACGGCCACCGGTTTTCATCACGGTTTTAAGTAATGATTTTTCTGGTGTGGAGGTCGTAATTTCTTCATATGTTAACGATGTCATATTACGACGGCCATTGGTGACCGGTTTATATGTTTTAATTGGCATATATTTCCTCCTTATACCGTAAAGGCGTCGATTTTTTGTCCAGCAGGAAGTTTCACAACTGCTTTTTTATATGCTTGCGTGTAACCTTCGTATTTCCCTGTTCTTTTGAACTTAGGTTTAACGTTGATTGTATTCACGTTTAACACAGTGACATTAAATATCGATTCGACTGCTTTTTTGATTTCAACTTTATTTGCTGATTTTAATACTCTGAAGGTGTATTTGTTATGTCCTTCAATAAGTTTGTTGCTTTGTTCAGTGATGATTGGCGCAACTAATATGTCATAAAACTTACTCATGTGACAAGACCTCCTGTAATGCAAGTGCTGCATCTTTTGTTAAGACGAGGTTTTTTGCATGTAATATGTCATAAACACTCACGTGAGATGCGGTTGCAAATTGAACAGTCGGAATGTTTCTTGCAGCAAGTATTTCATTTTCTGAGAATTCAGGTGCGACAAATAATACTTTTCCTTTTAAATTCAATCCAGTTAACATTGCTTTAAAATCTTTTGTTTTAGGTGTTTCAACTGCAAGTTGATCTAAAACGGTGAGTGTTTGATTTTGTTGATGGTAAGATAAAGCACTTCTTAAAGCGAGTTGTCTTACTTTTTGGTTAAGTTTAACAGCGTAACTTCTTGGATTCGGTCCAAAGACGATTCCACCACCACGCCATTGTGGAGAACGAATGGATCCTGTACGCGCACGTCCAGTTCCTTTTTGTTTCCATGGTTTTCTACCACCACCTGATACTTCAGAGCGGTCTTTTGTTTTTGATGTCCCTTGTCTCATGGCTGCACGTTGTGCTTGGACAACATCAAAGATTGCTTGTTTGTGTGGTTCGATACCGAATACGTCATCAGCAAGTGCTAATTTTTCAACGGTTTTACCAGCTTGACTTAATACTGTTAATTGTGGCATGATGTCCTCCTTACTTCACGTGTTTGATGGCAGAACGTATCACGAGGTATCCATTTTTAGGACCTGGAACGCTACCACTGATGAGTAATAAATGATTTTCATTATCAACATCAACAACTTTTAGATTTTGAATGGTGACTTTTTCAGCACCCATATGACCAGGTAAGTTTTTACCTTTCATATTTCCTTTGATCGGACCCATTGATCCTGGTCCTCTATGATATCTTGAACCGTGTGCCATTGGTCCTCGGGTTTGATTGTGTCTTTTAATAGACCCTGCAAAACCTTTCCCTTTGGATGTTCCGGTGATATCAACGTATGTACCGGCACTAAAGATTTCTTCTTTGACACTTTCACCTACTGCTAAGTTTGATAATTCGTTGTCGTTGCCGTTGTCAAAGCGAATTTCTCTTACGAAGCGCTTAGGTGCAGTATTAGCCTTTTTGGTGTGGCCAATCTGTGGTTTGTTACTGACTTTTTCGCGTATGTTTTCAAAACCGATTTGTGTTGCAACGTAACCATCAACTTCTAATGATTTTTGTTGTAACACAACATTGTCTGAAACATCGACGACAGTGACTGGGATGAGTTGTCCATCTTCTGAGAAGACTTGCGTCATACCTAGTTTTTTACCTAAGATTCCTGTTGCCATGTGTGTTCTCCTTTTTTATTTTTTTAAGACGATATCGATTCCACTTGGTAAATCGATGTCCATAAGTGCACTAATTGTTTTTGGATTGGGATCAACAATTTGAATGAGTCTTTTGTGCGTGCGACGCTCAAATTGTTCACGAGAATCTTTGTTCACGTGTGGTGAACGTAAGATGGTGAAGATCTCTTTTTCAGTTGGTAAAGGAATAGGTCCTTGTACCTCTGCGCCTGTTCTGATTGCGCTATCAACAATTTTCTTTGCAGCGTCATCAAGAAGTTGATGATCGTATGCCTTTAAACGAATTTTGATGATATCTTTTGATTTTGCCATTATAATAGCTCCCTTCGCCTATAATCTTGTATAGACTTGCTCCCTAGAAAAACTTAGCACTTAGACAACGGCTATCCGTGTGCCAACAACCTTCCAGTTCACAGCCTTCTCGTATTTTTTCACGAGCTATTCAATTATATATAACTTTAGATGATAATGCAAGGGAAAAGTGTGACTTTTTATCATTTTTTTTGATGGTGTGGTTTATTTTGTATATTCATATACTGTAAACTTCCTTCAATGGCTGTATATAAATGTGGCATATGGATGATCAGATGTCGAAAACCTAATGTAAGACAGCGGTACAAAATATCACGTTTAGAAAGTGCATATCCGTATACATAATGTTTGATTTTTTTAATTCTAAATGTTTGATGGATGTCTCTGAGAAGTGGAACAACTTGATGTTGAAATGTATGAAATGATATCAACTCTAGTGGGTTGATGTTCAAGACTTCTTGACAAATAAGATTGATATCAATAATGACTTCTAAGTTTTTGGGAATGCTTTGATAATGCGTAAGTAATGCATCATTTTTTAGCCAAAGTATGTAGGTATGTTCTTTTAAAAATTTATAAGACCATATGTCTAATTCAACTAAATCTTCTGGTACCGGGAGAATCACATGGTCATGTTTTTTTAACTTGTGTTGTGACGTTAATAACATATCGTATGTTAGAACATGAATGACCTCTTGTGTTTGTATGTGTATAATCTTGTCGAACTGATATTGATAGAGATGAATGTCTCTTTGATGGTTCAGTTGTCTTTTGATATATTGATCATACATATTAATTAATGGTTGGTTTTTCTTACCACTGATTTCTTGAAATTGCGTTTTAGA
The DNA here is from genome assembly GCA_965657915.1 of Acholeplasmataceae bacterium. GTDB lineage: Bacteria > Bacillota_I > Bacilli_A > Acholeplasmatales > Acholeplasmataceae > UBA8290. Next base: position 131,766 of record CBFHPN010000002.1, read on the forward strand.
TAGACATAATAACTGATGTTTGACACATGATTCCTGATATCTTTTTTGATCGATTTGGTCTCGAATAACAAATGTTGCTGGTGTCAACCTTGTCAGCGATTGTTGCCATTGATCAACGTATACGAGCTTGTGTTTTATAAATTGATTAAAATCTTTTTCCAAATATTGGTAAAAACGATCATATATCAATGGATAGTGAAACGCGTGATTTACGTTGTTTTTAGAAGCCTCTAATGTTTCATTTAGAAAATGACGTTTCATGATTAATTTTAAGTTCGTGATGACCTTATTGTTGTCTTCTTTTTTTAAAACATCATATTCTTTTTTAAATCGCAACATCACAAATGGTTCTTGAACATAAGTAATAGATTCTTGATAAAAGTTTTCTAATAAGTGATCTATTTTTTGTGTTGAAAGCGACTTAAAATAATGATGAATGAGATTTTCAAGCATGTCAATATCATCATTGATGCATTCTTGAGGTTGGCGATCTAAACCATCTTTGAAATAAGGGGGATTCATGGTATCCTTTCGTCAAAAAAGTACTACCACATGGGATGTGGTAGTACTTTTTTAAAATTTTTCTCTAAAATATGTGGATAAACTTTCAAGTGACTTAATGAGTGTTTCATTTTGATCAATGTGTAAATCTTTGATCACTGTAGAAATCATATCTTCGTGAAATGCATCGTGAATTTTCATGACAGGTAATGATTTATTTGTTAATCGTAATAAAACTTTTCTTTTATCTAAAGGATCTTTTACACGTGACACATAGCCTTTTTTAACGAGCGTATTGATGGCTGTTGTCAGTGTCCCCATCGTGATTCTTAATCGTTTACTCACAGATCCCATATTTGGTGCATCTGTTTTCATGATGGCTTCAAGGACGTGCACTTCACTCATTGATAATGTGACACCTTGTTTTCTTAATGCTTCAGCTTCTATTGATAAGATTTGATTAAAAATGACAACAAGAAGATCATTGAGTACAACTTTTGCGTGATGCCTATCCATGCTATGAAAGCTCAATGTAACCCACAGCAAGTGTTCCAGGGCCAGCATGGGCACCAACGACAGGTGTTAGTGGGACGACATCAATATCTAATTTTGGATGAATCGCTACGATGTCTTCTTTCATTTGAAGTGCTTTATCTTGATTGTTTGTATAGACAATGAATAACTTCACTTCTTTACCTTCAATATCAGATTTAATAACTTCTAATAGACGCTCACGCGCTTTTGCGGTTGTTCTTATTTTTTCAAACGGGACAAGGGCCCCATCACTTTTCAAACGTAATAAAGGTTTGATTTTTAATAAGCTTCCAAGCATCCCTTGAACACCTGATAAACGTCCATTTTTAACTAAATATTTAAGGGTATCTACTAAGACATAAATCGTTGTGTTTTCTTTGATTTGTTCAAGACGTTCAACAATTTTTTCTGTTTGAACGCCATTTTTAATATCCTTAATCGCTTCGATGATTAAATACGCTTCTCCATAAGATACACTTCTAGAGTCCACGACATGAACTGGAAAATCCTCAACCATATCTTTTGCTAAAATGGCACCTTGATATGTCCCTGACAATTTTGATGAAATGGTGACAACAATCGCATCTTGATACCCTTCATCTTTTAATTGTTGATAGATTTCCGCCATTTTACCGGTTGCGGTTTGTGAGGTTGAAACATCAATATCTGGGGATGCAACAATTTTGTCATAAAAAGCTTCTGCGGTAATATCAACAAAATCCTCATATTCTTTCCCGTCTAAATTGAGTATTGAGCGGAAAACATGGACTGGATAATCAAGCGTCATGTAATCTACACCCGAATTACCACATACAATAAGTGCAGTTCTTTTTTCCATTATAGACCTCCTTATAAAAAGTTTTTTGTCCTTTTATTTTAACATATTTATTTTTAATTTAAATCATAATGTGAGACTTTAAATCATAAAAAACATGACTGAAATAAACACACTCATAAAAAGTATTAAAGCATAATTTGCATCTTCAAAACTCATTGAAAAGTTTCTAATTTTTTGTAGAAACTTAAAATCTTTTTTAATCACAAATCTGTATAATACAAGTCCTATACTTACATAAAGGATGTAATCTAACCAAGAACGGATATCCAATAGATTGACTTGTGTCGCTTCAAATCCAAACACTTGCGTAATGATTGGCAAATAAAAGATACCAATAGCGATACTTACAATTGCCAACAAAGCCATCGCAATCACTCTTTTAGAGTCTCTGAAAATAAACATGACATCCAATTTAGGACCAAATAAAATACGTGAAAACTTCAAAAATGACGTCACTGTCCCAATGTTAATCAGTGTATAGAAGATCATATGAAATGTGTTGTCTTTAAATGCATATTTAATAAGGGATTTTGAAACATATCCACTAAAAAAAGGCATGCCACTAATCGATAACATCCCAATCATAAGTAAGATGGCAGTAAAAGGCATGGTCTTAAACACGCCTTGAATCTCATACACTTTTTTTGTTTTATACGCATAAATAATTTGTCCTGCAGCTAAAAACAAAAGGGATTTAAAAAACGCATGATTGATGATATGTAAAAATCCACCTGAGAATGAAACATCATTAAGTGAGGATAACCCCATCATCATTAACCCAATTTGAGATACTGTATGATACGCAAGAATTTGTTTTAAATCTTTTTGGACAAGTGCGAACGTCACTCCAACTAACCCTGTGATTGCACCAATATAAAAGAAAAATAAGCCTGTATCATAGGATGCCTCTAAAAATAGATCGTGATGAATGCGAATAAACGCATACAACGATAGCTTTACAATAAGACCAGACAACAACGCAGAAACTGACGTTTGTGCTACACCATGTGCACGAGGTAACCATGAATATAAAGGCACAAACGCTGCTTTAATTGAAATCCCAGAAAGCATCATGACATACGCGAGTTTAACAATCGTTGACTCTGAAAATTGACCAATCTGTGAGGCAACATATTGAATATTAATGGAGCCGTACACATAATACAACAAAATAATACCGATCAGAATAAACATCGCACCTAGCGTGTTGATGAGTAAATAATAAATACCCGCTCGAAACGATGGACCATTTTTATTATAAGAAATTAAAATCGTCACGAGAACAGTAATAAGCTCTAAAAATACAAAGAAATTAAATAAGTCATTGGTTTGAACAAGACCTAAAAACACACCTTGTAAAAACATAAGAAAAAATAAATACATATGATCATCACGATGTTTTTTAAACGTAAATAGTAAAATCACAAACCACATAAATAGCGTGAGTCCGATAAAAATTAAAGAGGTCTGATCGACATAAAAACTAATGGCAAAAATCGGAGACCATCCACCAAAAATCAGTGTGATCGGGTTTTCATAAACACCTTCAAAAAGCATGTAAATAAACATGGTGATCATCACTGCTTGTCCGACAAAAACAAGTCTAGAAACCATTCTAAACTTAAACAAGTAAATCACAATCGATAAGACAACAGGAAGCATGACAAACAATAATGGCATGTACTCTATCATTTGTCTCCTCCAAAAATTACTTTCCATTCAATCGATCCAAAATGATGAAAAATCTTAATGCATAACATTAAAGCAAGCGATGTGATGGTTGATCCAATGACAATGGTTGTGATCATTAATGCTTGCGGTAAGGGATCCACAACATCCATGCCTAACTCCGTTAAAATCGGAATCAATCCCCCTTCATACACTGCTAAATTTAAGAATAGTAGAATGGTTCCAGCTTCAATAATTGTGACACTAAATACAGATTTAATAATATTTTTACTCGTCGCAACGCCGTATATACCAACCAATATGACAATAAATGATAAGATTGGATTCATTATCTTCCCTCCTTTAAAAAAGAGGTGAAAACAGCAACAAGTCCAAGTGCAACTTTCGCGCCAATAATGATATTTAACATATATAAATAGATTTGTTTCAATTCTATATCGCCATCTAATGGCATAAAATTTGTCATGATCTCACCGCGTGTAAAGAAACTCACAAACGAAACACCGAGCAGTAATAAAAACAATAATTTTTCAATCGTAATAATGACATGAACATCAATTTCTTTTGAAATATCAATATAATATAAAATTAAAATTGCGGTTGCAACAATTGCACCACCTTGAAACCCTCCACCAGGAGATAAGTGTCCGTTTAAAATAATATAAAGGCCAAATAGTAACATCACGGGATATAAAACACGACCAAAGGTAATAAATAGTTCTGGTGTCTTTTGTTTATCCATCATAAACGTTGCATTTTTTTCTTTAATATTATGTTGAGAAATCCATAACACGCCAGATACTGCAACAAGCAAGATGCCTGCTTCAAATAGACTATCAAATAACCGGTAATCTAAATAAATCGCGGTCACTAAATTTCTACTTCCAGTATCATAATATCCATTATTTGAGAAAAAGACTTTCCCTGCATTGTTATAAAGGAATTCTAAATCTGCCATCGCAAGTATAAACATCACCAATACAAAAGAAAGTAACACAACCATCGATAGTTTTTTAATCAAGTGACTCACCATCCTTAAGCGCAACCACTTCTAAAAACGGAAGTTGTTCTGCTGCTTTTTTGAGTTGTGAGACTAAAATAGAGGATCTCTTGCCTTTAAGAACAAAGACTTTTTTGTCATTATCATAACTTAGAATTAAATCCACATTCAGTTCATCCGTAAGCGTATAATCATCACCAGGAATATCTGAGCATACATTTAGTTTCAAATCATGAATCTCAACAAATGAATTTAATAATTCATAAATCTGAAGATTTTCTTCATTTAATTCAAAGCGATCATGATCCACGCGATCCAACACAATGTATTCTCTTTGTCTTGCAATCGAAATGACATAAATAAGTGGAATAATTGCAGATCCAATCGCTACTTCTGCAATTGCAACATCTGGCGCTTGATTGAGCGCGTATAAAACTGCAGCAATAAGACCAAATGCAGAAATATAAATAATAATCGTAAAGTTTTCTTTATGAAAAATAACCGTGAGTGCAACGATGATTAGTAGCATTTGTAAGACCATGGCAATGAGTGCTTGCATCTTATTTCTTTCCTTTCTCAATAGGAATGCCTACTAAAAATGCAGAACGAATGTTCACATGAGAACTAATCGGTCCTGTAATAAATAAGAAGATTAAGAGCATCAATAATCTTAAGATGATTTGAGCATGTCCACTTACAAACATCAATCCAACCAATAATAAAATACTTGCAACGGTATCTATGGTTGCAGCAGATAATATGCGTGTATAGAGGTTATCTAATTTAAAGATTGCAGCAAGTCCAAAGAAAATAAAAAACCAAGAAGTGACTAAAAACAACCCAACAACAATGGTCATTTTTCTTTACCTCCTGTCATAATAAACTTAGAGAGTAAGGTCATCGTTAAAAACCCGATGATACCATAAGTAATAGCAATATCTAATAAGAAAGCCTGTTCTAAATAAAAAGAAAGTGTGGCAAGAAATAAGATGACTTTTGCTGATAAGACATTGAGCATTAAAATACGGTCCCAAACGGTCTTGCTAATGACTAATTTTAAAAACGTTAACATCATTGCAACAACCAGTAACCATAACGTGATCAGGAGTAATGTTTGCATTTAAGAAACCTCCGTATCAAGAAGTTTTTCAAAGTTGTCTCTAATTGGTTTTTCTAATTGTTCGATGGATGTTCCAGGTTTCGCAAGTACCATGACATAAATCGCTTGATCCACCATTTCAATTGAAATCGTTCCTGGTGTCAAAGTAATAGAGTTGGCAACGATTGCAACTCGTACGGGATCTAAATGTTCTAAAGAAATTTTAAACACCATTGGGACATATTCTTTTTTAAATACATTTAAGCTGAAATAATATGCAGATTTAAAGATTTCTATAAACAATGTAAAAAAATAAACAGCAAGCTTCGAGATAGGAATACTATGAAAATGTTTACCTTTTCTATCTAAGAGCAAATCATATGAAAATAAGGTTACCGTAAATGACACAAGAACACCTAATAACACAGTTAAAAGTTCAAGGTTTCCATTCATTAATAACCATAAAAGTAATAAAATCAAAAAAAATTTGAACTGTGAATAGACACGTTTCATTGTTCATCACTTCCAAACGTATTATAGCATAAGTCTATTTTTGATATTGTTATAATTTCTAGCTAACAAATCGATAAAATATAGGGTATTTAAACTAATAAATACGATAAAAAGTTTTAATATTATAAAAAAAAAGACCTTCTGGTCTTTGTCTTAATTTAATGATGACTAATACCACTTCTGAGACCAAGATTCAATAGCTTTCATTAGTGGCTCTAATGATTTCCCTTTTTCAGTGAGTTCGTATTCAATTCGAATCGGTGTCTCTGGATATATATTTCTTACTATAACATCTTCTACTTCAAGTTCTTTAAGTCTCGAGGAAAGCATTTTTGATGAAATTTCTAAGACAGATTCAAGATCATTGAATCTCTTAGGTCCTTTGAGCAATTCAAAAACAATAAGATTCACCCATCTTTTTCCAATAAGTACACTTGCAGCTTCAAATTTTTGACATAATTTAGACATCACTTCACCTGTGATACTATCTTAACACAATTAAATCAACTTACAAAAAGTAATTCACTTTACTCTTTATAAAAATGTGTTAATATATTACTATAAAAAATATACTTAGTTTAAAAAAGTAAGTAATGAGGAGAGCGTATGTTAAAGTTAGGAATCATCATTGGTAGTACAAGAGAAGGCCGTGTTTCACCTCAAGTAGCTACTTGGGTTCATGAGCAAGCAAAATCTTATGAAGGCATTGAAACAGAAATTGTGGATGTACAAGCATTTGATTTACCATTTGTAGGCACAGGTGCTGCAAATCCAGCATTTGGAGAAAAAATCGCTTCTTTTGATGGCTTTATTTTTGTGGTCGCAGAATATAATCATTCCATTACAGGATCATTAAAAAATGCTTTAGACACTTTAAGACCTGAATGGGCAAATAAAGTTGCTGGCATTGTAAGTTATGGTTCACTTGGTGGTGCACGTGCTGCAGAACACTTGAGAGGGATTTTAGGTGAACTACAAGTTGCTGATGTAAGAAGTCATGTTGCATTATCCATGTTTACTGATTTTGAAGGATGGCAAACATTTCAACCGGCGGATATACATTTAGCCAATTTAACTGCTCAGTTTGAACAATTACTTCGTTGGGGAACTGCATTAAAAACAACTCGATAATACATTAAAAAGACGATCTATTGATCGTCTTTTTTTATACTCTAAATACCTTCTTAACCTTTTATAAAAAAAAGATGCTAGCTTTTAATTTCTAGCATCACATCGTGTTTTCTAAACATTGGTGGCACAAATGGACCTTGATATCTCAATAAAACAGGATCGCCAATGGTCTCTAATTGATTCAATGTTGCATAATCTTTAAGTGTTGAAACAAACTCATTTACCTTTTTAATCGACCCTACAAAAGAAAAGGATAGGTATGTCTTTATTTCTTGTTTTTCAATTTGTATTCTTGGGTCCATTGCTTGAGGATAACCATCCTTTACAACATCTTCTGGCATTGTAAATGCGATGAATCCCGTTTCTTTAATATCGGTAAATACGGGTACCGTCATATTGATCTTTTGTTTTTTATCGTTATTACCAGAAATATAATTAAAGAGGACTTGAAATCCAGAATACGATGGGTCACCAGCTTTCATCATGACAAAAGGTGCATATTTTCTTAGTTCAATCGACCCTTCTTTTTTCAAAACTTCATATTTTAATTGTTCGTAAGCCACATTACACCTCTCTAAAAATCTTTTGAAGCGTTTTACCTTGAGCAAGTTCATCCACAAGTTTATCTAAATACCGAATTTCTTTCATGATCGGTGCGTCTATCGTTTCAATTTGAACACCACATATCTTCCCAGTAATGAGGACTCTTTTGGGATTTAAATTCGGTGCGTGATTAAAAAATTGTTTCACTGTAAAGGCATCTAATGAGGTTAATGCTGATTTTTGGTATCCAGTTAACCATAAAATGATCGTATTTAATTCATCAACCGTTCTATTTTTCTTCGTAATTTTTTTAATATAAAGTTGATAAATTTTTTCCATCGACACACTATAGATTTGATGATCCATTAGAGTTTAATTGGTTTTCCGTTTTGATCAGGGAAATTACCACTTACAATTCGAAATAAATCAACCAACCACCAAATACCAAATCCACCACCTGTAATAAAAAATAAAATTGCAAGTCCAATTTTATTGACATAAACGTAATGTGCAGTTGGTAAAAAGATAAAAAGTAATAACAACGCAATCCCGTTTAAATCACTACTGCTCTGATCTCTGTTCATCGTTGAAAAAGATTCAAATGTTTGTTTATTTTTTTTCAGTGGTTGATGACAATACATACAAGTTTCTAAACTATCATGATTATCAGTCCCACAATGAGGGCATAATGGCATATTTTTCTCCTTGGGTTTATTATAACATTTAAATGGTAAGATAAAATCACACGATAAAAAAAACGATCAATCAAGTTGAGCGTTTTTTGTTTTTTTAAGCATCCAGCGATATGACTTCGTGTCTTGATCCACAGCACCAAATTTAATAAAGATGGCGATTTCTTCGATATATCCAATGATAAATGAAATGAGAATCGCAGTCACAACATAGGTCGTATCAAAGAAATATGACAAAATCACGAGAAAATACACAAGTGTTGCGTTCACTCTAAGATGTGTCGTATGAATTTGCATGGGCTTACCCGTTTTAATAATCGATATGACAAACGCACCTAAATAAAAACACATAAAGACAATGAGTAACCATGTATTGGGCGCAATTCTATCCGGGTAAAAATAAAAGATGAAAAATAAGGTTGAAAAATAAAATAAAATATCAGCCACGGTATCTAAAAACTTGCCTAGCTTCGTGACTTGATTAAGAAGTCTGGCAAGAAAACCATCTAACGCATCGGTTGAACCAATGATGATATATGCGATTAAAAACTCAAGTCGCATCCCTATAAGTGCAAATACATATAATATCGGTAACAAAATCACTCTTAATGAACTTAAGACATTGGGGATATTGAAATTTTTTACTGGGGTTGTTTGCATACAATTCCTTTTGATATTCAAAGTATTGAAATTATTATAACATAAAAAAAACACTTTGGATTGAGTTTACTCAAACCAAAGTGTCACTTCTTTTTCATAACTTTCCATACTATCAGATGCGTGAATTAAATTATGGATCATGCGTTTTTCTTGAGACGCTGCTTCAAAAGAATCATTCCCGTATTTTCCTCGTATCGAAGACTGATCTGCTTTAGAAGGATCCGTTGCGCCTATAAGCTCACGTATGGCATGAATACTGTCTTTTTGTGGATGTTTGAGTTCTAAAACAATGACATCCTTTCCATCAAAAGCATCAATAATGGCCGCTGTGAAATATTCTAAGTCAAGTCTTTTGATGACCTCATCATAATGACTTAAAATGATCGCTTTGGTTGCAGTCATTCTTTTTTGTCTTAAGATTTCATACCCTTCTTCTATAAAAATATCGATGATATGTTTTTCAAGATGACGTTCAATGGCATCTGGTTTTAACATGACAAATGTTTGGCTCATATAACCTCGATCGTTTTTATTTTAACTGGCGTTAATGGTTTATCTTGAGCACCTGTTGCCACAGATGCGATTTCGTCAACCACTTCAATGCCTTTCGTGACTTTTCCAAAAGCAGCGTACTGACCGTCTAAATGCGGTGAATCTTGATGCATAATAAAAAATTGTGACCCTGCACTATTCGGACTCATACTTCTTGCCATCGAGATGACACCACGTTCGTGCTTAATTGGATTATCAAATCCATTGGATTTGAATTCTCCTTCAATATGATATCCAGGACCACCCATCCCGCTACCTTGAGGACATCCACCTTGAATCATAAAACCAGGAATCACACGATGAAATGTTAATCCGTTGTAAAATCCTTCTGAGACAAGTTTTAAAAAGTTTGCAGCTGTTTTGGGTGCAAGATCTTCATAAAGTTCTATTTCGATGTGATGATTATTTTCTAATGTCAGTAAAATATTTGCCATAAAGACTCCTTTATTTGTAAAAATATTATGTGAAATCATTTCATATGTGGCATATTGGCATATATTGTTTCGTTACCACATATAATAAAAGTATATCATTAAAAGGAGTTTCTATGGATACACTCGTAAGATTTAATAAAAAAATGGGATTTGCCCATTTAATTCAAGCCATCATTATGGTCTTTATCGCCTTATTTGTCATTCAAGATTTAACAGAATTTCAACCTGAGATTATTGTTTATTATCAAGGTTTAAATGAAAATTTTGAACTTGTGACGTTATCGCGTGTGTTATTTGAATTACCGTTCTCAATTGTGACAACGAGTTTCTTGTTTTTAAGTGCGATTTTTCATTTTGTCATTGTTGCGAACCAAAAAACATATGTGAAACAAATTGAAAAAGGTTATAATGTCTTCCGTTGGTATGAATATGCATTATCATCAAGTATTTTAATTGTTTTACTTGCGGTGTTATTTGGGGTCAAAGACCTTCAAACACTCTCAATTATATTTATTTCAAATGCCGTGATGAACTTATTAGGACTTGAAATGGAACGTTCAAATCAAGGTAAAGAGAAGAAAAGTTTTTTCCCTTATATTTTAGGATGGATCATTGGTCTTGCACCGTGGGTCGTCATCTTTATGTATTTAGGATTTACACCGGGTCTTGATCTTGTCCCATGGTATGCGTGGGCATCCATTGGTGGTTACTTCTTATTTTTTAATAGTTTTGCATTTAATATGTTATTTCAGTACCTAGAAAAAGGACCTTATAAAAATTATATCTTTGGTGAAAAAGTATACATTTGGTTAAGCTTGATTGCGAAATCAACAATTGCATGGATTGTGTATACAGGTGCACTTCAAACAAGTGACATCATTTCTAATTTATTTTAAATTTAAAACGCAAGTGAATCTTGCGTTTTTTTTATGTTAGAATACTTAAAAGGAGTTTCATATGAATGTTCAAGCATGGTTAAATGAAGTTGAAACACTTAGAATTTCTAAAAAATTAAATCAAACATTCTTCTTAAAAGATATCGTTTCAGAAAGACAATATCGACGATACCTTACAGGTGATTCATCGTTGACACTTTCGATTTTTTTAAAACTTCTTGAAAGACTTGACTATGACCTTCCAACATTTTTAACTTACTTGGATACTAAAAAAAATAACATCCAACAAACCTTTGATCAATTACGATTTGCAATCATCGATTTTGATTATCAACACGCAAACAATATGATGAATGACATGCATAAAATCGATCTTTCAGAGGATCAAAAAAAGACCTTAAAACTCTATCAATCACTCATTGATTTTTATGAACAATTAGGACAAAATGAACACCATGATCGCATGCGTGTTCAATCAATTTTAGATGAAACACACGTCTTATCTCTCCTTGATCAAACTTATTATACGAGTTCAACTTTTTCACTAATCAATCTTCTTATGAATAAAATCTTTAATTTATTAGATCAAGAAAAGCAACAACGATTTTTAACCTTTTATTTAGATTTTATTGAAGATCGTAAATTCGTTTTAGATGGCGATGCTTTAGAAAATAAACAAATGGTATATTCCTATTATGTGTCTGCCATCTATGGAAGATCATATATCTCAGAAGCAGAAACAAAAAAAGGTGGACAACTCATTAAAGATGCAATTCTTCTTACAAAAGAAACATTAATGAGTTATAACCTCATGGCGCTTAATTATTTAAATAGTTCCATGTGCTACTTACATCATTTAAATGAGGATGCTAAAAAGTCTCTGTTTTATACATTTATGTCTGTCTTTGGAACAGGAAATCCTGATGGCATTTTCCCTTCCTTTAAACTTGCGTTATCTCAAGTGACAACCTCTGATGTGATCATCAAAGATTTTAAAGATGAGCTGAAGCGACACTTGCAATCTGACACCTATTATCAAGAGGAGGTACGTGCATACAATGACTTATCAACATGCGCTGGTTAATTATTTAGAGACCTATAGAAAAAAACATCATCTTACCATCGACAATTTCATTGAAGATATTACATCCCAAAGAAGTTATTACAGATATATCGAGTTAACGCAAGATCTTCCAATGGATGTCTTATTAAAATTTACAACGAAATACGCTTTCGACTTAAAAGAACTCCTTGACTTTTTAAGTGCGTCACCTGATGTTAATGGTTATCTTGCTAAAATAAGACGCTTTAAACGGTTAAAGAGAAATGATGTTATCGATTCATATGTCAACATCATCAAACACTACTTAAATGAAAAACAACAACATCTTTTAGAATCCTTGCTTCATCAAGACCATGCCATTGAAAGTTTTAAAACCTTTTTTAACACCGATGTCATTGAGGACCTCATCATGTATTATGAATCTGGAAAACATCAAGCACTTATCTTAGAGTATATGATTGACTTAGGTGAAACTTATCTTGCAGAACATAATATGACAGCATTAAAAAAAGTATCTGACTTTTTAGAGAATACTCGCAAGCAATCAAGTGATCGTTATTTAGATTATCCAACGACATTGTTTTTAGCACATCTCAATCAAGAAAATCAATCTTCAATGATCCCATACATGTTATCGCATCTTTCACTTCATATCTTTTTTAATGACCATGAGAGTTTTAAGACCTATGTATCTACAATGAATCAACACTTTAACCTTGATTTTTCTCAATATTTTATCGATATGGTTGAAAAGCATTTTCAATCACATATTGATGAAAAACAATAAAGGGACCTATGTCATCATAGATCCCTTTTTATATCTTTAAAATATCTTCCTAAATCCTTCACATCATGCGCGTCACTTCCATACGTGAACTTCTTCCCACCTAATTCTTTATATCTTAAAATCACGTCATCTTTTGGATATTGTCTTTTTTCTGTGATAAACCCACTCGTATTAATTTCTAATGCCTTATCTTTTTTAATGAGGGCCTTTAAGATGTCATCAATGACTTCCTTATGCGTCGCATAATCATAATCATCATAGGGTGCGTATCTAGGAATATAATCTAAGTGTCCAAAGGTTGTAAAA
>CBFHPN010000002.1:145101-147965 GCA_965657915.1 Acholeplasmataceae bacterium
AGTATGACAAGCAACCCCTGTTTGATTGACTTTGAGTAACACCGTATCTTGGTCACAGTCCAGTTCTAAAGAAACCACTTCTTGTGTGTTGCCTGAGGTTTCACCTTTCACCCATAAAGACTTTCTACTTCGTGAAAAGTAGGTTGCCTTTTTGGTTTCTCGTGTTAAGGTATAGGCTTCTTCATTCATATACGCAAGCATGAGAACTTCTAATGTGGTCGCATCTTGGGTAATGACTGGAATGAGTCCTTCTTTGTTATAATTTGGTTTCATAAACGGATGGGTACTCCTTTTTCTTTGAGTGATCTTTTTAAATCTTTTATGTTGATTTCTTTGAAATGAAACACACTTGCTGCTAAATATCCGTCCACATTGGTACGTGTTGCAAGTTCTATAAAGTCTTCTACTGAACCTGCACCACCAGATGCAATAATCGGTACATCGACAGCGTCTTCAATACGTTTTAGTAATTCAAGATTAAATCCTTGTTTCATCCCGTCTTGATCCATACTATTGACAACAATTTCACCAGCACCCAATGATACTGCTTGTTTTGCCCATGAGATGGCTTCTAAATCTGTTTCGATACGACCACCATTGATAAATACTTTATAAATGCCACTCACTTTTTTTACATCCATCGATAGAACAATACATTGGTTTCCAAAACGTTTGGCACCTTGTGTTATTAGGACAGGATTTTTAATGGCACCACTATTTAAAGACACTTTATCCGCACCACTTAATAAGACATCCGCAATCCTGTCAATGGTATTGATACCACCACCAACCGTAAATGGAATATGGACATTGGCACTGACATTTCTAACAACATCTAAGATTAAACTTCTATTTTCATGAGAGGCTGTAATATCATAAAATACAAGTTCATCTGCGCCTTCTAAAGCGTAAGTTGATGCAAGTGTTACTGGATCATCAACATCTTGAATATCATGAAATTGCGTCCCTTTAACAACGCGTCCATCTCTAACATCTAAACACGGAATAATACGTCTTTTTAACATGATAATGCCTCTTCTAATGAAAAGATGTCTTGATATAAAGCAACCCCTATAATGACGCCTGAAACAGGTGTTTTTTTGAATGCTTTAATTTCATCTAGAGATGTAACACCCCCACTGGCGATGATGTTCAGTTTAGGATATTTGATACTGAGTGTGTCATATAACGAGATATCAATCCCTTGAAGCATGCCGTCTTTGGAAATATCTGTGACCATCACATCTTTAAACCCGTCTTTTTGAAGGTCTTCTAAATACGACGCCAATGTATACAAACTTTTTTGTTGCCACCCATTATAGGTCACAACACCGTCTTTTGTATCGACTGCAATTAAAATTCGATTTGGATACGTATCATTGAGTCTTTTTGTTTCTTTAGGAAACATCAAAGCAAATGAACCTAAAATGACTCGATCGATGCCTGACTCTAATAAAGAGATGATCTTTTTTTCATCTCTTAACCCACCACCCACTTGTATGAAAAGACCCGTTTGTTTTTTAATCGTTAAAATGAGATTGATATTTTTTGGAGATCCTATTTTGGCACCATCCAAATCAATAATATGAAGATGGGTCGCACCTGCATCTTTAAATGCTTTGGCTTGTTTCACTGGATCGTGTTCATAAATGATTTTTTGATTGAAATCCCCTTGTTTAAGTCTCACGACATTGCCATCAATGAGATCCATGGCTGGATAAATGATCATAAAATTGTGTTGTATCCTTTCAAGATTTCAATCCCGATATCGCCACTTTTTTCTGGGTGAAATTGGGTTGCATACACATTACCTTTTTTAATAATGGCTGGAATGCTCACACCATAATTGGTGGTTGCAATGACGCCATCACTGGAGTCTGCATAATAACTATGAACAAAATACACATCGGATGCTTCTTTCAAGTTTGAAACGATTGGATCATCGTTAAGAATTTCTAAAGTGTTCCATCCCATGTGCGGGATTTTAACGTCGCCCGTGATTTTTTTAATGGTGCCCTTAAAAATCCCTAAACCTTGATGACGACCATATTCTTCACTATATTCATATAAGAGTTGCATACCTAAACAAATACCAATTAAAGGTTTATTTGCGTTGATGTGGTCTAGTATTGCTGGAATTAAACCGGATTGTTTTAACGCATCCAGTGATTCTTTAAATGCACCAACACCAGGTAAAATGAGTGATGACGCGTTTCTTATCACGACTTCATCTTGACTGATGGTTGTTTCGATGCCTGCACGTAAAAACCCTTGTTTGACTGAAGCTAAATTACCAACATTGTAATCAATAATGACATGCATTATAACACACCTTTTGTTGACTGTAGGGTTTCAACTTCTTGTAATGCAAGACCCACACATTTTCCAAAACCTTTAAAGACGGATTCTATTTTATGGTGATCATTGTCTCCATATAAGTTTGTGATATGCAATGTAATTCTTGCTTCATAGGTTAATGCTTTAAAAAACTCTTTAAAATTATCTAAGGTGACATTAGATATACGTTCATTTTTAAATGTAACATCATACATGAGTGTTGGACGATTAGAAAAATCTAAAGCAAGTCGTGATAAGCTTTCATCCATGGGCATATAAAAGAAGCCGAAACGGTTAATGTTTGTAAGTGTCTGTTTATATTGAAGAAGTGCTTGACCTAACACAATCCCGATGTCTTCTACTAAGTGATGATCATCCACGTCAATATCTCCACTTGCATCAATATTTAACGTGAGATTGGCATAAAAAGAAAATGCATCTAACATATGATTTAAAAAAGGATAGGGTGTTTGAATGGATGAAGGAAGCTCTCTACTTCCTAAAGAGAGCTTAATGTTGGTTTCTTT
>CBFHPN010000003.1:0-134212 GCA_965657915.1 Acholeplasmataceae bacterium
TCTACACTTGGTACATATGAAGTCACGTATAACTTTACAGACTCAAATAATAATGTTGCTGTAGAGGTCACAAGAACCGTCAATGTCGTGGATACAACACCTCCTGTGATCATATTAAACGGAGATGCAACAATTACACTTGAAGTAGGTTCTACATATACTGAATTAGGTGCTGTTGTTACTGATAATTATGATGCAGATGATGTGGCAGTTATTGATGGAGATATTATTGATACATTGATACTTGATACATATGAAGTCACATATTTCTTTACAGATTCTAGTAATAACGATGCCATTGTCGTAACGAGAACTGTTAATGTTGTCGATACGACTGCACCTGTGATTGTCGTCACTGGTGGTAATACCATCACACTTGAAGCGGGTAGTTTATTCTCCCCTCCAGTAGTAACCTTCACTGATAATTATGATGATGATTTAATCATTACTGAACTTGGTAATTATGACAGACCGATTAATCCTTTAGTCCCTGGTACATATACAATTACTTATAATAGAGATGATTCAAGTGGTAATTTAGCTGCTGAAATCATTGTTACTGTAACCATTACGGATACAACAGCACCTGTCATTACACTAGAAGGAAACACTACAGTGACAATTGAAGCAGGGTCAACCTATGAAGATTTAGGGGTTACCATCACTGATAACGCGCTTGTTGTTGGAGATGCTACCGTTTCAAATACCGTTGATACCTCTACATTAGGCACTTATACCATCACTTATGATTACATAGATCCTAGTGGGAATGCTGCTGCTCAAGTTTCAAGAACGGTTAATGTCATTGATACAACAGCGCCTGTCATTGCTTTAACTGGCGATGCTGACATCACGATTCAAGCAGGTTCTGTTTATACAGATGCTGGTGCAGTTTTCTCAGATAACTTAGATACAACAGGAACCATCACTGTAGCTGGGGATACTCTAGATACGAGCGTATTAGGTGAAAACACCATTAGCTACAATGCAACTGACTCAGAGGGCAATGTTGCCATTCAAGTCACGAGAACAGTGACCGTCATTGATACAACAGCACCCGTCATAACACTAAATGGAAATGCAACAGTCAATGTTGAAGTTAACTCTACCTACACTGAATTAGGTGCTGTTGTGACTGATAATTATGATACTGATGATACAGCTGTTGTTGGTGGGGATATAGTTGATACTTCTACACTTGGTACATATGAAGTCACGTATAACTTTACAGACTCAAATAATAATGTTGCTGTAGAGGTCACAAGAACGATTAATGTCGTAGATACGACACCTCCAGTCATTACGTTAAATGGTGATGCAACAGTCAATATTGAGGTTGGTTCTACATATACTGAATTAGGTGCTGTTGTGACTGATAATTATGATCCAGATAATGTTGCAGTTATTGATGGAGATATTGTTGATACATCGATACTTAATACATATGAAGTCACATATTTCTTTACAGATTCTAGTAATAACAATGCCGTTGTCGTAACGAGAACTGTTAATGTTGTCGATACGACTGCACCTGTCATGACCAATGAATCGTTGATTAGTGATACAGATAGTTTCACAATTACAACCAATGAACACATTGATTCTATTAATTTAGATGATGCTGGATTTACATCGATTACTGCAACAACATCTCACACATTAACGTCATTATCAGAAGGTAATCATACGATTATCTTACGAGATCCCTCGGGAAATGTTTCTTCTACTTACACCATTTTAATTGATACAACACAACCTGTTTTATCCTCTAGAACAACCAATGCCTATCAAAGTGTTGATGATTATGATTTTAATGTTGGAATTAATGAATACTTAGGATACAGTGGTGGATTAGGAAGTGATTTTGCAGTAGTCGGAAGTACACATAATAAAGTTTACATATATGATTTAACGAAATCTTCAGGTGATCTGTACTATGAAACAGTAATCACAAGTGTATCAGATTCAAGATACACAACCGTTTTCGGAGACTATATTATTATTTCCAGCGAAAGACATTCTTCAAGTGCCGGTGTAGTAATCATGTATAAGCTTACAAGAGATATCAACAATAACATTACTGGAGTTACATCTGTCTTTACTCAAAACGGAAATCCAAGTGCAGGATATGGAAAATCCACAGCGGTTGATGGTGATTATTTAATTGTCGGAGCTTGGTTAGAAAAACGTGTATATGTTTATGAATTTATTTATACGAATGGTGACATCACAGGTATACAACAATTATTTTATTTAGAGACACAAGATACAGTATCTTTATATGGATTTGAAGTTGATATATATGGAAATTATGTCGCTGTTGGAACTGCTTCTAATAGAGTATATTTGTATGAAATTACAGACTTTTCTACACCCACATTTACGGAAACAATGATATCAACACCAGTCGGTTCAAACTTCTTTGGTCGATCTTTAACACTCGATAATTATAAACTGGTCGTTGGAGCATATTTATCAAATCTTAATGGCAATAATTCAGGGTCAGCCTATATATTTAATGATGTTAGAAGTTTAACAACATCGTCTGGTTCTGTTGTTCATGATGCTGAATTATTGGGTCATAATGCAGGAGAAAGTTTTGGATATTCAGTGAAACTATATGGTGATATTTTATTAGTTGGTGCGACAGAAGAATATTCTTTTCAAGGTGGTAAAGTTTATATTTATGATTTGAGTTTATCTAGCTCTCATGACAATTATGAAAGTGAAATCGACAGTTCTGAAGCTGGTACTGCAATATCATCCGAAGGATTATTTGGTAATTTTGTAAGTTATAACGGTACCTATGTTTTAGTTGGTGCTGGATATAATCATCTTTACGGAAACTTTGATAATGGTAGTGCGCATTTATTTAGAAAACAACCAGGATTTGTATTTACTGTCAATGAAACTAATGTTGATACACAAACGCTCACGTTAGATACTGTAAGTACAGCCATCTCTAATAATTTATTCTACAACACAGAAGGTACCTACCAGTTTATTGTTACAGATACTGCAGGAAACACAACAACTTTAAATTACATCTATGATGTAACAGCTCCAGTGATCACCTTAAATGGTGCTTCTAGCATTACACTAACTGTTGGTGATCCCTACACTGAGTCTGGAGCGAACGTTACAGACAACATTTATCCAGATGATGTCGCTGTGATCACTGGTACAGTAAATACTTCTGTTGCAGGAACATACACAATCAATTATGATTATACGGATGGCAGTGGTAATGATGCTGTTCGAGTCACACGTACTGTAATTGTACAATCTGCACCTGGAACACAAAATAATCCTAATCAAATATCAACAACACAAGAATTCATTGATTACTTTAATTCGGATAGACAACTCCTAAATAATTTCAATAAAGAATATTTTATATTGATGAATGATTTAGATTTTCAAAATGCTCAGTTACCTGAATTAGAACTTAGAGGACATTTAGATGGACAAAATTATACCATTGCAAATGCACAAACATATTCTAATTCTTCATCTTCAAATATTGGATTTTTTGAAAACATGCAATCAGCATCTTTAAAAAATATCACGTTTAATAATATAACATCTAATAATTCAACTGCATATACTTCAACTAGAAAAGCTGGTTTACTATTTGGTGCAATTGATGCCTCTTCAGGCACAAGTGTCATTGATAATATCACTATTTCTAATTCTAATTTGATTTATACTTCAACTCTCAGAGGTGAGGTTGGACTTATTGCAGGCCAAATAAAAAACGCTGACATCTCAAATATCACACTCTCTAACAATAATTTAGAATATAGAAGTACTTATACAGCACAAGAGCATTGGTATGTTGGTTTCATGTTTGGATCAAATGGTGGTGTTGTCACAATGTCTAATATATCTGGATCTGGAAATAAACTATATCAATCGCAGGGTAATAACTCTACAAATGCACCTGGTGTAATCATCGGTTATGCACTAGCAAGAGAGGTATATAATTCTTATGTAACATTATCGAATCTCGACCTATCAGTTAACATTTATTTGAAAACAACTGGGTCTAGATCACGCTGGTGGTTTGGTTATTACGGAGACACAAATACATCTGAATTAGTTTCTTCAAGTGTATCAATTACGACAACCATTTTAAACATAACAAGTTACTAAAAAAAGACGATCACATGATCGTCTTTTTTTTAATATAATCCTCTCAATTTCATTGCTTGTAATATTCTAATAAACGCCAGTTGATTAGCTGCTCCCATGAGTTCATAATGCTTCTCTTTGGCTTGAACATACATATCATGAAACAGTTGTTTCATTAAATCTTTTAATTTTTGATCAACAACATCTGGATGCCATTGATGAAAGGTTCTATTTTGTTCAATTTCAAGTGCCGATACAAAAACACCACCAGCATTCGCTGCTTTTCCTGGACCGTACATGATCTTATTTTCTTTCATGTACTGAATCGCTTCACTTTTGACTGCAATATTTGCACCTTCTGCAACCACTTTTACGCCGTGCTTGTGAAGCACGTTGATATCTTCTAATCCGATATCATCTTCTTTTGCACAAGGGAGTGCAATCTCAGATGGATGATGCCAAAATTTATTATCTTGATACACAATACTTTGGTTGTGGTAGGTTTCAAGAGGTTGGTGATTGGTGATTTTATGATCAATAATCTCAGAAATATTAAGTCCATTAGGATCATATACATACCCACTAGAATCTGAAATTCCAACAATGATCCCACCTAATGAAGATGCCTTAAGTGCAGCGTGAATGCCAACATTTCCTGCACCACTAATTAAAAATGTTTTATCTTGAATAGAGTCCTTTAAAACTTCTTGATAGAACGCGTCGATAAAATAAATGAGTCCAAATCCTGTGGCTTCTTTTCTAATAAATGATCCGTTAAGTAACACAGGTTTTCCTGTTAAAGGATATAAGCTTTCTTGTTTTAAATTTTGATACTTCGCGTTCATAAATCCTAATATGTCGCCATCTATACCAAGGTCTCCAGCAGGAATATCCACGTGTTCTCCAATATAAGGCGCAAGTGCTTCCATAAACGCATAACTAAATCGTCTAATCTCTTTTTTAGAGCGTCCTTTAGGATTAAAATCGCTACCCCCTTTTGCCCCACCCATCGGGTACCCCGTGAGTGCATTTTTAAAGGTTTGTTCAAAGGCGAGTGCTTTAATAATATCTAAATTCACAGATGGATGAAATCTTAATCCACCTTTATATAATCCTAATGCGCCATTATGTTGAACACGGTATCCCGTATTCACATGTAAATGACCTTGATCGTCTTCCCAAGGGATTTGAAACGTAAAAATACGTTCAGGAACAAGTAATTTTTGAATGTAAAACGTTTCTTCTTCTTTAAAAGTAACGCCTTGATCTTCTAGACTTTTAAAAAATTTATAGACTGAACTGTAGTAATGTGGTTCGTTTGTTTCACGAATATTTAATGCTTCTAATACTGAAGAAATCATCATATTAAATCCTCCAGCCATATCATAACATGAAATAAAAGTGTTTATTAATAATTTTTAATAATTAAAAATAATTAAAGGGGTGTGTTTTATGATACAATTGATTTAAGGAGTTTATATGAAACCAGGAATGACCAATTTGGGAACAAAAACGTATAAAGTCAACGCGTATTTTACAAGACAATATGTTCAAGAAGAAATTATGCGTGATGCAAGACATGAAAAGTCGCCATTGATTCCTTTTCGAAAATATAAATGGGTTAACTTTTTATTTAGAAAAAGACCCCTTGATGACCCTTGTGTGACAGATTTTGAGGACTCTCCTTTTTCATATGAAAAAAACAAAATGCTATTATCGCTACACCTGTTGTTATTTATCATGTTTGATAATGATCAACAAATTTCAAAAAAAGAAAAAAAAGTATTATTGCATTTCTTAAAAAAACATAGAAAGTTTTTTAATAATACAGATAAAAGGAAAGTTGTTGAAGCTTTAAATGAAACACTTCACCTTTCCTATGTCTCTAACTACATTGAATCTAATGATATTAAAAAAAACATGCTTTTGGAAAGTGTGAAACTTATAAAAAATACCATCAATACGTTAAAAGCTTACAAAGATTCTTTTAAGAAATTAGATGGGTTATTCGTAACCTTAGATTAAAATATATAAAAATAAGCACCTATTTAGGTGCTTATTTTTATGTTGATTAATTTAAATTAATTACCCGCTCTTAATCGTGCCCAAATATTTTCAATTTTTAGTTTTAAATCTAGGTTATATCTGTGCATTTGATCAAATGAACGAATGTCAACAGCATATTCTGGACCATAAACTTCATTATCTACAATATATTCAACAACATCTTGTCTAGGAGATGTATACCCAATTGTGATGGAGTTTGCAAGTGCTACTTCATAACTCATCATATAGTTGATGAATGTGTATGCTAAATCTTTGTTTTCAGCACTTTTTGGAATTGCCATCATATCCATCCACACATTGGTGCCTTGATGTGGAACATACCAACCTAAATGATCATTTTCAGGTAATAAATAAATGGCTTCTCCTGAAAATGCATGTGCAACGTCAATCGTTGGATTTGGTTGTAAGAATACATCATAAATTTCAGTTGTTAAGAAACGTGTCTTACTTCCAATTGCATCTTCTAACCAAGCTTCACCACCAGCAAGCTGAGCATCTGTCGCATCATTAATAGAAATGGTTGGACCATATACCGCACGCATGGAAATCATGAGTGCATCACGTGAAATGTCATAAAACATGACACGTAAATCTTGTCTTTGTAAAATATCCCAACCAGCGGCTTCAACTTCAGTTTGACTGACAACTTCTTTATTATAAATAATACCGACATTTCCCCAGAAATAAGGAACGGAATACTCTAAGATTTGAAAATCTTCAATTTGAGTTAACAAGTTTAAATAATCTGCACTTAAATCTTGTTTTGTAAATCCTGGAATGCGATTCCAATCGATGGTTTCAAGTAACCCACCAACAGCAAGTTCTTCGATGGCATAATCACTTGGAACGATCACATCAAAGGATGCGTCTTTAATTTGTGTGACTGCAATTTCATTCGATTCAAAAATAATGATATCTACATTGACATTGTATTCGTCTTCAAAATCAGCAACGATATCTTCATCAATGTATTCTCCCCATATAAAGACCTTTAGTGACTCTTTAGATTCACATGCGGCTAAATAAAAGGTAAAAAGTAACCCGACAAAAACTAATAAAAACTTTTTCATTTTTTTCCTCTTTTTTATTGTTTATTTTTACTACTGAATGTGAAATCATTCGTGATTTCTAAAGTCGTGTTTCTGTGGGTTCATCTCTCCTTTTTTATTTTGCTGAAAATATTTTAGCACTAATTTTCAAATATACAAGTACAATGTATATTTTTTCATGAAAAAAAGATGTAAATTTTCATTACATCTTTTTTTTATAAATATTTTCTTACTTCTTTCCCTAGTAATTGAATTGTTTGCATAATTTTTTCATGCGACATTGGTCCAACAGGAATATGCATTGTAAAGCGGTGAATCCCTAGTTCTTGTTTTAAAAGTTTGATTTTTCTAGCAACATAACTTGGATCCCCCACATATAGTGCACCATTCATGGAAACAGCATGTTCATAGGTATGTTTTGTGTAAGGACCCCAACCTCTTTCTTGTCCTATTTTGGTCATGGCAACTTCAATCGATGGATAATAATCTTTGATTGCTTTTTCATGGTCCATATCGATGTAGCCATGAGAATGAACAGCAATAAACATCTTTGCTGGATCATGACCATGTGCTAGATAATCTCGTTTATATAATTCAACAAACGGTTTAAAATGGAGCGGATCTCCACCGATGATTGCTAAAAACAAAGGCAACCCTAGTTCAGCTGCACGTTTTACCGATTGAGGCGTCCCACCCACTGCAACTCCAATTGTAAATGGAACTTCATTTCTTGGATAAATCCCTGTATATTCTAAATCAGGTCGATGTTTCCCTTGATGTGAGACAAACTCGTTGTCTCTGATGTTAACGAGTAATCGTAATTTCTCATCATAAAGTTCATGATAATCATTTAAATCATAACCAAATAACGGAAATGATTCGATAAACGATCCTCTACCAGCCGTCAATTCCGCACGACCATTCGATATTGCTTGTAGCGTTGCAAACTGTTGGTAGAGTCTAACTGGATCCTCACTACTTAATACACTTACCGCACTACCAAGTTTAATTTTAGACGTTACAGAAGCACCAGCAGCAAGTAAAACAACAGGACTGCTTGCTGCAAAATCTTCACGATGATGCTCACCTACCCCGTAGTAATCAAGTCCAACCGATTCAGCCAGTTTAATTTCTTCAATGATATGTTTTAATCTTTCATCATAACTGATGGTTGTTTGAGTGATGGGATCTTCCATGACTTCTGCAAATGTTGTTACTCCGAGTTCGAATGCTTTCATAAAGTTACCTCATATTTATTATAACAAAATAAAAAAAGTCATGCTTGACATGACTTTTCTTTTTATTCGACGTCTCCGTGATACATAATCATCCCACCATTGACATTACTGACTTGATAGCCTTGATTATCTAAGTACTTAGCAACCATTGATGACCGTGCCCCTGTTAAACAAATGACATAGTAATGCTCTTCTTTATTTATTAAATCAATGTGACTTAAAAAATCAGACGTTGGCATATTAATCGATCCCGGAATATGACCTTCTTCGTACTCATAGACTTCACGACAATCAATGACTTTCGCGTTTCCTTCTTTTAAAGCATCTTCTAATACTTGCATATCAACATTATTAAACATTTGTTTTCTCCTTTATCATATTTGATATATAGTAATAACCACCATCTAAATTATAAACATCATACCCTTTATTTCTTAAAAACTGTTCTGCATTATACCCACGGATACCATTATCACAAAACACAATAATTTTTTTATCTATTGGAATACTTGAATAACGTTGAGGCAATTGATCTAAATCCACATTCATGGCATTTGGAAGTGATCCTTGAGCTTCTTTTTCAAAGAAACTACGTACGTCTACAAAGACAACATTTGGATCATTAAGTAACATTAATGCGTGTTGATAAGATACGGTTTTTGTAATACCTTGTTGTTTATTAAATGCAACATAGCCTGCCATATTGACGATATCTTTCGCACTACCAAATGGTGGTGCATACGTCAATTCTAATTCTTGAAGATAAGTGACTTTAACGTTTGCTTTAATACATGTTGCAAGAATATCGATACGTTTATCAACACCTTTTTTACCTACTGCTTGGGCACCTAAAATAAGTTCTGTTTGAGGATCATAAATGACTTTTAAGTAAATCGGTGTTGCATTTGGATAATAACTGGCATGATCGTTTGCTTGAAGATGCATCACTTCATAGTCTTTGCATTGAAGTTGTTTTTCATTGAGTCCAGTTGCTGCTAAACTTAATTCAAACACTTTGACAATTGATGTTCCAAGCGACCCTTTATTCGTAACATTGAGTCCTGATAAAATATCTGCAAGTTGTCTACCTTGTCTATTAGCTGGGGAAGCAAGTGGAATGAGTGTGTCTTGTTTTGTAATATGGTGTTTCACAAGGATGGCATCCCCAACAGCATAAATATGGGGTGTTGATGTTTGGTAGGTTTCATCGACAATAATGCCTGATCTTAACCCTGTTTCTATTCCTGCCATTTGAGCAAGCGCTGTATCTGGTAAAACACCAACAGACATCATGACAAAGTCTGTATGAAAGGTTTCCCCTGTCATAAGCTGAACGTGATTGTCTTTAATTTCTGTAATTTCATTACTTGTAAATACCTGAATGCCTTTAGACTGTAATTCTTTTTTAACAAGGACTGACATTTCAGGATCAACAATCGGAAGCACGTCATCTGCTTTTTCAATGAGCGTCACTTGAATCCCCTTCATTTGAAGGTTTTCAGCAACTTCAAGTCCAATATATCCGCCACCGATGACGGTTGCATGTTTAGGGTGTGTGTCTTTGATATGTGCCATGATTTTATCTAAATCAGGAATATTTCTTAATGTAAACATGGGTAAAGACGTATGGCCTTTGATGTTCAATTGAATGGGTTTCGCACCTGTTGATAAAACAAGTTCATCATAGGTTTCTTCTAATGTTTCATCGTTTTTAACATATGTTACAAGTTTTTTATCACCATCAATAGATACGACTTCTGCACTTGAACGTATGTCTAATCTGAAACGATCTTTTAAGAGTTGTTCTCTAACAACAAGCAATCCACTTCTTGTAGCAATCTCACCAGAGATATGATAAGGTAACCCACAATTTGCAAAAGAAACATAAGGACCCTTCTCAAAGACGATGATGTGATCATCTTGATTCAGTCTTCTATAGCGTGTTGCAAAGCTCATACCGCCTGCAACACCACCGATTATGATTATTTTTTTATGTTGATTTTTCATTTTTATCACCATGAATCATGATACCCTAAAAAATAAAAAAAGCAAACAAAATAGTTTACTTTTTTTATTTTTTTAAGTATTTTTATGTTTTCTTTTATAAAAACAGTAATGTTGCTAAAACACCAACAACACCAATTAAAGCTAAGATACCAATTACTTTTTTAGGCATCTCTCCATTTTTTTCCATCGCATGTCCAAAGATTCCAAAAACAACTGGATGAATTAAAAATGGCATGGCAAATATAAATGAAATGAGTCCCGCTGCTTCTTCACCAAACATACCACCCTGAATGGATGCAAATAGACCAAAGTGAGAGATGGCACTACTATTACCCATGGCTTGAAATGCTAAACTTGCACCCGCAAGATCTAACATAATAAATCCACCAAAGACGGCAACAAGTTGCCATCCAAGTGAAAACAACATTAAACCCCTCACTTGTTTTGCACGTTCGTTGTTTGCTTCTTTTAATGCTTTTAAAGCAAAATACGTTAACACTGCACCGACACCCACTACAAGCATTGATGGAACAAGTAATAAACTTCCACGTGTCGCACTTGCTGCTAAAATCGTAAACACAAATAAATGTCCTAAGAATGGCACATTAATCATAATTGGTGCAAGTTCTTTTGCAGTTTCACCTAAATCACCTGCCGTACATGCACCTGTCAACCCTGAATGTGATAAACTTCCTGCCATCCCTGGAGCAACCATATCAATTGAGGTTTGTTTTCCAAGGAATACAAGTAAAGCCATCCCGACAAACATCCAAAATACTTGTCCAAAGAAACCAAATGCCATCACTTGTAACATCCCATCTAAAGTAAATGCTTCAAGTAATCTTGAACCACCTACTAAAAAGACAGCAGCTAATACAAGTGGAATCCCACCAAATAATAAAGCTTTAAATGTTGGACCACCACGCCAGTTAGAAAAATACATCCCAAGTGAACTCGATAAGACCATCGCAAAAAAGATTTGAGGCAAGGCAATGACATCTTTAACGAGTTGGCTTAAATAAAATGAAACAACTAAAACTAGTAAAATCCCCACAATTTCAGTGACACCACGGAGTAAATACTGGTGTTTATTTGATATTTTAGCTTTTGAGTCAATGAATATCAGTGCCCCAGCAATACCGAAAAATGCGATTAATGGATAAAACGTAGATAAATCACTAGAAGACCCTAAAATGATTCTTTTCAGCGCTTCAATGCCGACTAAAATAAAATACGATCTCACAATAAAAATCAACTGTGTCCCTTTCGTTCCTAATACAACTTCTTGATCATTTAAAATGACATCGTCTTCTTTTGGAAGTTTCGGTTTAAAAAACGTATTTCTAAGTTTTTGACCACCCACAAAAAATGTGACAATCAGTGCTGTAATGGTGACCCCAGATGTAAATCCAACCATTGGAAATGCTGCAAGACCTGGTTCAGCAATCCCTGTGATTTCTAAAATTAAGCCTAGTGTTAATCCAAAGATCACAATGATCAAAATCGGTGAATATTTGGTTCCTGCAACCACTGCTCTAGAAATTAATACAATGGGTAATAAAATCAATAATGTTAGTATAAAGTGATTTAAAATCGTTAAATCTGCCATAAGTTTCTCCTTTATATTTATATATCCATTTCTATTTTAACAAACATCTCCCTTTATTCACACACATGAACACATTTTTGTTTTCTTAAGATACTTAATTTTGTAGTCGTGTTGTTCTCCTATATAATAAGGCTAAAGATGAAAAGGAGAAAACGATGAAAAAAATAGCGATTTTAGTTGCCGATTTATATGACGATAATGAATTATATTATCCTTACTACCGTTTACTTGAAGAAGGGTATCAAGTCGATTTAATAGGGGCACTTGCTCATACAACGTATAAAAGTAAACATGGTTTACCAGCAGTAAGTGCTTATGCTGCAAAAGACGTTTCCGCTAAAGATTATGATGGCCTTGTGATTCCTGGAGGATTCTCACCAGATTATATGAGACGTTCGAGTGAGATTGTTTCTTTTACAAAAGACATGGACGCGCTTAAAAAACCTATGGCCGCCATTTGTCATGGCGCATGGCTGATGGCATCAGCTTGTGACTTAAAAAATAAAAACATGACGTGCTTCTTTTCAATTAAAGATGACATCGTTCATGCTGGTGCGAATTATTTAGATGAAGCGGTTGTTGTAGATGGTCATTTAGTGACGTCTAGAACACCAAAAGATTTACCCGTATTTGTTAAAACGTTTATTTCAGTCTTAGAAAAATAAAACAACACCGAAAGGTGTTGTTTTTCTTATTCATTAAGTGCTACTCTTTTAGCTTTTAATTCTTCAATGGTTAGATATTCATCAAGTTTACCTTCATACATCAGGGCACCTTGACTACCTATTTCAACAATTTTATTACACACCGATTGAAGTAACGTATGATCGTGAGAGGCAATGACCATCGCACCTTTATACTCTTCAAATCCTTTATTGACTGCCTGAATGGATTCAAGATCTAAGTGATTGGTTGGTGCATCAATTAATAGCGTATTGGCTTGTGAAAGCATCAGTTTAGAATACATACAGCGCATGCGCTCCCCACCAGATAAGTGCTTCACTTCTTTTAAAGCTTGATCTCCACTAAATAACATGCGACCTAAAAATCCTCTTAAATACGATTCCGCTGGTTCTTTAGAATACGGTCTCAACCAATCGATTAAATTTACATTTTTTCCGTCAAAAAATTTATTGTTTTCACTTGGAAAATGAGAGACTCGTGCGGTTTGTCCCCATTTGATGTTACCACTTGAAGGTTTGAGTTCTCCAGCTAATATTTTTAATAACGCTGTCACTGCAAGATCGTTATCTCCGAGTAATGCAACCTTGTCTCCATTATTCATCGTAAAGCTTACATCTTTAAATAAAGGGGTTCCATCAAGTTCATAACTTAAGTTTTCAACCTCTAAGACATCTTTCCCTAGTTGTTTTTCAATATCAAATCCAATAAATGGATATTTTCTAGTAGACGGTACAATTTCGTCAAGTTCAATTTTTTCTAATGATTTTTTTCTAGAGGTTGCTTGAGAAGATTTAGAAAGGTTTGCGCTAAATCTTGCAATAAATGCTTTAAGTTCAGCAATTTGATCTTCTTTTTTCTTGTTTTTATCTGCCATTAACTTTTGAATGAGTTGAGAAGACTCTAACCAGAAATCATAGTTTCCTGCATACAATTTCACTTGATAGTAATCAATATCGACCATATGTGTACATACATTATTTAAAAAGTGTCGATCGTGTGAAACCGTGATGACGGTGTTTTCATAATCCATTAAGAATTTTTCTAACCAGGTGATGGCATCAAAATCTAAGTTATTGGTAGGCTCATCTAATAATAAGATATCTGGATTTCCAAATAACGCTTGAGCAAGTAAAATTTTGACTTTGTTTTTAGGTAAGATGTCCGCCATTTTTTTATTGAAATCAGATTTAGGAACGCGTAAGCCGTGTAGTAATTTTTCAGCATCTGATTCTGCTTCCCAACCATTCATTTCAGCGAATGTTGTTTCAAGTTCTGATAAAAGATAGCCTTCTTCGTCTGTAATGGTTTCTTTTGCGTAAATGACTTCTTTTTGTTGCATGATATCAAAAAGCTGTTGATGACCCATCATGACCGTTTGAATCACAGTAAACGCATCAAATGCATTTTGATCTTGACTCAAAACAGCAAGTCGTTTATCTTTATCAATAATAACTGTCCCTTTTGTGGGTTCTTTTACACCAGAAAGTATCTTTAAAAACGTAGATTTTCCGGCACCATTTGCACCAATCACGCCGTAACAATTTCCTTTGATAAATTTGATATTCACATCTTCAAATAATTTTTTATCTGAAAATATTAAACTTAAGTTTGATACTGTAATCATACGAGTTCCTTTTTCATTGATATTCTTTTATTTACGCCTTATTCACTTTAACGTATTGCGTTTAATTTGTCAATGTAAACAAAAAAATACAGCGCGCAATGGCTGTATTTTTTGTTTTTATTCTGTTGGTAAAATAATACTAATACCATCCATCCCTGAAATGACTTGAGGTAAAATGCCATCCCATGTGTCGTAATAAAGTTGGGTGAGGACAATATCTGCGACTTCTTGTATCGTTAAGTATCCACCTAATCCATCTGTTTCAAACTGGGCTTGATCATTTGCATCATCAAATTGACCTAAATACATCACATTAATCGCGTTAACAGTGACTGATTTTAAAAGGGCTTCTGCTTCTGCTTCGGCTTCGGCTTCAATGATCAATTGTTGCGCTTTAATTTCTGCTTTCAAACGTTCTGTTTCTTCTCTAATAAGTGCAGCTTCTTGTTCTTTAATCGCAATTTCTTTTTGTTTTGCTGCGGTTGCTTCATTTTCAACAACTTGCTCAATGTTTGTTCCAGCGTCAACATCATTGATAATAAATGATTCTACATAGACGCCTAAATCGAGTAAAGATTCTCTTAATTGTGTCTCTGTATCTAAACGAACATCACTTAATGCCCCTTTTAAAATACTAAAGACATCATAATTTGTTGAGTTGTCTTGAAGCGCTTCTCTAATTCTCGCTTGTAAGGTTGACTCAGGAATCACGTTAGATCCAAAGTTTTTGTAGAACTTATATGCATCTACCACTGTAATCTTGTACTGAAGTGTCACATCATATGTTACAAACTGTCCACCACCTGTAGGCTGATTATTAGTATCAAAAATTTGACCTGTTTGAGCAAACATTTCAAAGCTTGATTCTCTTAACTTGGTTGAAATTTTTGTGACGCTTACCCATGGTGCTTTAAAATGAAGACCTTCATCAAAAGATTCTTCTTGAAGACCACCCATCAAAGGATCATAAACAATACCAACAGCATTGGCTTCAACAGTAACAAACATCCCTAAAAACACAATAAATAATCCTGAAAAAGCGAGTAGCTGTTTTGCATTTCTTTGATATCTTTTTGGTGAAACTCTTGGATCATATCCTAGTAAAACAAATAAAATCACAGTTACTAAAACTGCTAACAAAATATACATCATATTAAATTCCTCCTGTTATTTCATAAATTGATTATACCATGATTTGTTTAAATACGCTTTGAATCTAACCCTTTATAAATAAGGATAAAATCCTTTTTTATAGTTCGATGACAACGTGAAACATACATCTTTCATATCACTGGACATTTGAAGAAATAGTCGTATAATATTTACAAATGGAGATATTCATGTTTTTAATTGAAATTTCAAAATTAAATTGGCAAGGCCTCACGAAAGGTAGTTGAAAACATACGTTTTCTTCAAGCCTTTATTTTGTTACAAAAAAAGGCTTGTATCGTATACGACTAGGTGTCAAATCGATCTTGCAATCGATTTGACACTTTTTATTTGGAGGCAATGATGATATTTCAATCAAAATTTTATATGACAACTTATCGATGGCGACTTTATATT
The DNA here is from genome assembly GCA_965657915.1 of Acholeplasmataceae bacterium. GTDB lineage: Bacteria > Bacillota_I > Bacilli_A > Acholeplasmatales > Acholeplasmataceae > UBA8290. The sequence goes on from CBFHPN010000003.1 coordinate 15,979, forward strand.
TATTTTTCATTTAATATTTAAAAAAATAAAAATAAGGAGCCTTATCATGCAAAAAGGATATTTTGGAAAATTCGGTGGTTCATTTGTACCACCCGTATTAGAAGTATTGCTTAATCAATTAAGTGATGAGTTTGAAAATGCAATTTTAGACCCGAGTTTTTTAGAAGAACTTAGTATACTATCAAAACAAGTTACAGGACGACCAAATCCTTTATATGAAGCACATCGACTTACTGAGTATGCAGGTGGTGCAAAAATTTTATTTAAACGTGAAGACTTAAATCATATGGGCGCTCACAAAATCAATAATACGCTTGGTCAAGTGCTACTTGCTAAACGGATGGGTAAAAAACGTGTGATTGCCGAAACTGGTGCAGGACAACATGGTGTTGCTACAGCAACTGCCTGTGCTCTATTTGATATGGAATGTATCATTTATATGGGAGAAATTGATGTTGAAAGACAAGCACTTAACGTCTTTAGGATGGAAATGCTTGGTGCAAAAGTCGTTGCAGCAACAAGTGGTCAAAGAAATTTAAAATCTGCGGTCGATGAAGCACTCTTAGATTTTATCGAAAACGCTGATACAACGTTTTATCTTCTTGGTTCTGCCGTTGGTCCCCACCCATATCCAACGATGGTGAAGTATTTTCACCGAATTATTGGTGTTGAAGCAAGACAACAACATCTAGAAAGATTTGAAAAACTACCTCATGCACTTGTTGCATGCGTCGGTGGTGGATCTAATGCCATTGGTCTTTTTGATGCTTTCATGAAAGATGAAAGTGTCAAAAAATATGGTGTTGAACCAGCTGGTTATGGTCTAAACACAAAGTTACACGCTGCTACCATTACGAAAGGTGTTGAAGGTATCATTCATGGTTTTAAAACCCTAATTCTTAAAGATGACAATGATGAACCATCTCTCGTTCATTCTATTGCAGCAGGCTTAAATTATCCCGGTGTTGGACCAGAGCATAGTTATTTTCATGAAGCTGGTTTGGTGACCTATGAAAGTGTTACTGATGAGGAAACTTTAAAGGCTTTTTTTCTTACTTCTAGGCTTGAAGGTATCATTCCTGCTTTGGAAACATCGCACGCCATTGCTTACGCAATTAAATTAGCGAAAACAATGCCTAAAGACTCGACACTCATTGTCAATCTTTCTGGCCGAGGTGATAAAGATGTCAAACAACTTAAAGAGATGATCGATCAAGGAGATCCAAGATTAGAGTTTTATCATGAAAAAGATTTTTCTTTTTAGAATGGATTCAAATGAAAATATTTTGATTGAATCAGCAGCATCTAAATAGCTTTATCAACAAAAAAAGCCAGCATGTAAGCTGACTTTCTCACGATTAATATTGGTGACCCGTACGGGATTCGAACCCGTGAATGCATGCGTGAAAGGCATGTGAGTTAACCATTTCTCCAACGGGCCCCGACTGGCGGAGCAGGAGGGATTTGAACCCTCGCGCCGGTTACCCGACCTAACGGTTTAGCAAACCGTCCTCTTAACCACTTGAGTACTACTCCGTAACGCTATAATAGAATATATCATTTTTCGTTTTGTGTCAACATATTCAGTAAACTTCTTTGCCTTGACTCATTGTTAAAATACATATACAATGATTACATATGTATCTAACGACAAAGAGGTAATAATACTATGCAATATGACATTGGATTAATCGGAATTGCAGTGATGGGTGAAAACCTAGCTTTAAATATGGCATCTAAAGGGTTTTCAGTCGCTGTTAATTCAAGAAAAATAGAAACTGTTAATACTTTTTTAAATGGAAGAGCAAAAGGTTTACCTATTGGTGGAACCGATGACGTTAAAACGTTAGTTTCCATGCTTAAAAAACCAAGAAAAGTGATGTTGATGATCAAAGCTGGAAAACCAGTCGATCAAGTGATTGAACAATTGATTCCACTTTTAGATAAAGGGGATGTCATCATTGATGGCGGTAATTCTTTATATCACGATACAACAAGACGTACACAGTATTTAAGAGAAAAAGGGCTTCACTTTATTGGAACAGGTGTTTCAGGTGGTGAAGAAGGTGCGCTCACAGGTCCATCCATTATGCCTGGTGGTTCTAAAGAAGCATGGCCACTCGTAAAACCAATCTTACAAGGTATTGCTGCAAAAGTAGAGGATGGCAGTGTATGTTGTGACTGGGTTGGAGAAGACGGTGCCGGTCACTTTGTGAAAATGGTCCATAACGGGATTGAATATGGAGACATTCAACTCATTACAGAAGCTTATCATATGATGAAAGATTATTTAGGGATGTCTAATGATGAAATGTCAGAAACATTTAAAACATGGAATCAAGGCGTTTTAGATAGTTATCTCATTGAAATTACGTATCAAATTCTTGCGTATAAAGATGAAACAGGTCATCATCTAATTGATGTTATTTTAGATACTGCTGGTCAAAAAGGAACAGGGAAATGGACAGCGAATGCCGCACTCGAATACGGCGTACCATTAACACTCATTGCTGAATCTGTCTTTTCTAGATTTTTATCAGCTTTAAAAGATGAACGTGTTGAAGCATCTAAAGTTTATCCTAAACACATAAAACCTTTTGAAGGCAATAAGGCTTTATTTCTAGATCACTTAAAAAACGCGTTATATGCAGCGAAGATATTATCTTACACCCAAGGCTATGCACTGATGAAAGAAGCTGCAAAAACCTATGCATGGGATTTAAATTATGGCGGGATTGCATTAATGTGGCGCGGTGGTTGTATCATCCGTTCTGTTTTCTTAGATAAGATTAAAGCAGCTTATGACACAAACCCTACACTTAATAATTTATTACTTGATGATTACTTTAAAAAGACCATGACATCCATTATTCCAGATTTAAGAGTGACGTTGTCACACGCGATTTTAAATGGTATTCCAGTCCCTGCAATGTCATCATCACTTGCTTATTTTGATGGATATACAACAGAAAAACTACCCGCCAATTTACTACAAGCACAACGTGATTTCTTTGGTGCCCACACCTATGAAAGAACGGATAAAAACCGTGGTGAATTCTTCCATACAAACTGGACTGGTCGTGGTGGAAATACATCCTCAACAACCTATAATGTATAAAAATAAATGCACGCCATAAGCGTGCATTTTTATTTTATTATTCTTTTACCATGGACAATCCGACTTTGCCTCGATTTAAATCAATATTAATGACATAAACTTTGACGATATCGCCAACAGCAACCACATCTTTAGGATGTTTAATAAATCTTTTTGCGAGTTTAGAAATGTGACATAATCCATCTTCTTTTAAACCAATATCGATAAAGGCTCCAAAATCAACCACATTACGAACGGTACCTTCGAGTTCCATCCCAACACTTAAATCTTCAAGCTTTAAAATGTCTTGACGTAAGATAGGTTGCGCAAATTGATCTCTTGGATCTCTTAAAGGTGCAACAAATGCATCTAAGATATCTGATAGTGTATACATATCAATATTGAGATCACGCATGAGTCTTGATTTATCTATGTCTTTGACAAGCATTTTGACTTCTTCTTTTCCAAACATCTCACCAGTAATCCCGTATATCTTCATGATTGATTTTGCTTTACCATAAGATTCTGGGTGAATCGATGTCATATCTAGTGCTTCATCACTATCAGGAATACGTAAGAACCCTACGGCTTGTTCAAATGTCTTTTTACCAAGTTTAGGTACACTTAAGATATCGTTTCTATTTTGAAAACGGCCAATTTGTTGACGGTAAGACACAATGTTTTCGGCACTTGATTTATTAAGACCTGACACATACATCAGTAGTGATTTAGACGCTGTATTTAAATTCACGCCAACTTGGTTCACTGCCTGTGTGACAACAAAATTTAACGATTCGTTTAATTTTTTAGGCGTAACATCATGCTGATACTGACCCACACCAATCGATTTAGGATCAATTTTAACAAGTTCAGATAACGGATCTTGAAGTCGTCTTGCAATGGATGCCGCTGAACGTTCTTCAACGCTAAAATCAGGAAATTCTTCTCGTGCAAGTTCACTTGCTGAATACACAGACGCACCTGCTTCATTGACAATCACATAGTTGACTGGTAATTTAAATTCTTTAATCAGCTCAGAAACAAAACTTTCGGTTTCTCTTGATGCTGTACCATTACCGATTGCAATCAATTCAATATGATGTTTTTTGATCATTTGAAAAAGGGTTGTTTTAGATTGCTCGATGTCTTTATCTGCTGCAACACTTCCTTTTGATTTCTCGTGAGGATACATCACACCTTTTGTTAAAACATTGCCTGTTTGATCGACAACAGATAACTTACATCCTGTACGAAACGCAGGGTCAATCCCTAAGATCATTTTACCTTTTAAAGGAGGTTGAAGAAGGAGTTTATTTAAGTTTTCAGCAAATACTTCAATCGCTTGATCTTCAGCAACCTCAGATAATTCAGAACGCACTTCACGCTCTAAAGAAGGATAAATCAATCGTTTAATACCATCGTCAATGGCAAGCTTGATATAGGCTGCAGATGGAGAATCTGTGTTTCTGATGAGTGATGTTTCGATATGTTTAGACATCGCATCTTTATCTGCTTCTATTTTCACGTTTAAAATTTTTTCAGATTCACCACGATTTAATGCAAGTACACGGTGCGGTTTAATATGTTTAATTTTTTCTTGATATTCATAATACATGAGATAGGTTTGACGTTCATCTTCAATGCCTTTTTTAACCGTAGATTTAATCTCACCATCACGCATCATCTCACGAAGTGCTTTTCGATAGTCTGGATCATCTGAAACAAACTCAGATAAAATATGCATCGCACCTTCTAAGGCTTCTTCAACTGTTTTGACATCATCGTTTACATATTTTTTTGCTTCTTCTTTGGGATCATCTTCTGATAAATACATGAAGAAATTAGAAAGACCTTGTAGACCTTTCGCGATCGCTTCGGTTGCTTTTGTTTTTTTCTTTTCTTTAAATGGACGATAAAAATCTTCAACATCCACAAGTTTTTCTGCTTTTAAAATCGATTGTTTTAAATCGTCAGTAAGCATGCCTTTTTCATCAATTAAACGTATCACATCTTCTTTTCTTTCAAAAAGATTTTTTTGATACGACCACGTTTGATGAATTGAAAAGATTTGTTCTTCGTCAAGTCCACCTGTCACTTCTTTACGGTATCTTGAAATAAAAGGAATGGTGTTCCCTTCATCTAATAAGTTTAATACCGTTTGAATTTGTTTTTCTGAAATGTTTGTTGTTTCTTTAATTTGCTTAATAATGACTGGATTCATCGTTTCTCCTAAATAAAAAAGGCTGCGCCTTTTTTATACTAAATTTTCTAAACTTTTTAAAATATTTGTTGTATCTGACCAAACAGTATCAAAATAACTTTCTTCTACTTCGTTATAGTCGACATAGAAGGTGATGAGTGATTGAGGTGATGCTTGAGGAACACCTAATGCTAACACGGATTGTTGTGAAAACACTTCGAGGTTTTCAGGACTATCTAAGTCTAAAAGTAGAAGATTTTCTAAACGCAATACCTCTTCGTTATTATTAAAAAATGTGAGCAACGTTTCTTCTATTTCGCCAGAACGGTAAAATAAAATATACAATGGGTTTTCAGCATCTGAAGACATTAAAATATTATAAATTTCTCTATCTATTTCATCTTCTGTTTGAAAATAGGTAAAATCACCAAATGAACCCGTTCCGTTATCACCGATAATATAATTAAGATCACTGGAAACAATGTGTGTATAATTTTCTAACGGTAATACATTGTCTTCTTCGTTATCGAGTGTTGCAATGACAACAATCGTGACAATGATCGCAACCGTCATTAAAATGACTGCAACCCCGATTCTCATCAGTAACAGTTCCCCTTTTGAAAGCGGACGTTGTCTCATATTTGTGTCTTTTGCGCCTTGTTTTTTAGCTTGTGGTTGACTCATATTGACTCCTTATTCTCAATAACAACAAATGCTGCTGCATAGCTGTCTGTATGTGTAATCGATACGCTCACAACGTCTTTCTCTGTGAAAAAAGCAGATTCTACATACGGTCTTCCTGATGGTTCATGTAATATAGAAAAGTCTTTATAGTTTGTGTTTCCAGGTCCTACTGCGACCGCTTTAAAGATCGCTTCTTTCGCTGCGAATCTTCCACCAATGAACTCTAGTTTGACTTGTTCATGTGCGAGATTTTGAAATTCTTTCATTTCTTTTTCAGATAAAATGCGTTCAATAAAACGATCAGAAAGTAATTCTTTAATACGTTCTAGTTCGACTAAGTCGATACCAACACCTTTAATCATAGGGGTGATCCCTCCCTTAATGCTTGCGCAATATGTTTGATTTTTGCAAATCTGTGATTTAAACCTGATTTAGAAATCGGTTCATCATAGAGTGCTTCATACTGTTCTGTTAATTCTCTCAAATTGAATTCTGGATACATCATTCGTAAATCCATGACACGTTTAATTTTTTCATCGATAAGTATATTATAACTTGAAATAAAGGTAATTTCATCAATTATTTTTGAAGCCGCTTCATAAACTTTTTTTTCATTTGCAATTTCACAGTTCATGACACGATTGATTGAATTGTTAAAATCACGTTTAATTCTTGCATCTTCAAATTTAAATACTGAGTTTTGAGCCCCAATTCTCATCATAAATTCAGAAATATGCTCTGCATCTTTTAAATATACCACATGATGATGTCTTCTCTTAATGATTTTAGCATTGAGTTCAAATCGGTTCATTAAACTTTGAAGAAGAACCGAAAGATCATCTCTTTCGTGACTCATTTCTAAGTGATATTGTGCCGTTTTAGGATCATTGACGGATCCACTTGATAAAAAGGCGGCTCTTAAAAATGCAAGTTTGGTTGATTCTGAAGGTAATAAGACATCTGATGTTTCAAACAAAGGCTCTAATAGTTTGATTTCTGATAAGATGTCTTTCACTCTTGAATCAATTTCGATTAATATTTGAGGTTTTTTCGTAAGTTTTTGTTGCTGTTTTTTGATTAATGTTGTTTCTGCTTGATACAGTGTTCGCGATAATTGTAAAAATCGTTTCGCAACTGTTGGACTATTGGTTTTAAAAATCAAAATAAGTTTCTGATCTCTTTTTGTGAGATCACCATTCATGTGCAAAAAAGCAGCAAACTCTGCAAGTTGTTCAGATGTTTCAACTGGAATTGTTACTAACTCTTCTTTAACAAGTTTGGTAAACGACATCTAATGTAATGACTCCAAATATTTAAGTGTGTTTTGTGCAGCGACAGCGCCATCACCTACGGCTGTCACAACTTGACGGATTTGTTTATCATTCACATCGCCACAAGATAAAATACCAGGAATTTTTGTTTCCATTTTTTCATTGACCGTAACATATCCATAATGCGTTGTGATGCCTAAATGTTTCACAAAATCTGTGACTGGAATCATCCCAACATATTCAAAAACACCGTCTGCTTGAATCTCAAACGTTTTACCTTCTTTATCTTTAACAACAACACCTGTAAGACCTTTATCGTCTTTTAAAAACTTGTCAACAAGTGTTTCGTAGTACACAGTGACATTTGGTTGTGCAATCAGTTTTTCGTTAGCTTTTGCTTCTGCAGTCAGTCTGTCTAAGTTTTGAACGACTGTCACTGATTTTGCAAATGTCGATAAGTAATAGCCTTCTTCAACCGCAGAGTTACCACCACCGACGACTACAACATCTTTATCCCGATAAATTGGACCATCACAAATCGCACACCAACTAATTCCATTGTAAGCGAGTTGTTCTTCATTTTCCACACCAAGTCTTCTTGGTAAGTTTCCTGTTGCAATGATCACGGCTTTGGTATCATAAGATCCGAAATCAGTGATCACTGTTTTATGAGTGCCGTGGTCTTCAACTTTTGTGACCCGTTCATATTTCACTTCAATTTCTAATTTACTCATATGTTCAATCATATCCGTTGCAAGTTCAATTGAACTAAATGATGTCACACCTGGATAATTTTCAATTTCACTGTAGTTCACAAGTTGTCCACCAGGAACATTTCCTTCGAAGACAGCAATGTTTAAGTTTGCACGTTTGGTATAAATACTTGCAGCAACCCCTGCTGGTCCCGCACCAATTACTAATACATCATACATATGTTTTTTCTCCTAAATAATATCTTCTATTTGTAATAAATCATCAACAACATAATCTGGCATCACAGCAAGCATTTCTTTTAACCTGTGACTATAACTTACCGCACAACTCATGACACCAGCTGCCTTTGCAGCAACCATATCATTTTCATGGTCTCCTACATAGACCGCTTCATCAGGAGTGATCCCATAAAGAGATAATCCTTTTTCAATCGGTTCTTTATCAGGTTTATGATTTTTAACATCTTCATACCCGACTAAGTGTGTCACATAATCATTGAGTCCAATTAACGTTAAGTGTTCTCTCGCAACATGATTCATTTTAGATGTTACAACCCCAATTTGAACACCTTTTGATTTAAGACTCTCCATCAATGCTGTCGCGTTAGGATATGCTTGAACATCTTTCATTAATGCTTCTGATGTTTGTCTGTAAAAACTGACAAGTTCATCCATGCTTTGATCTTCTTTGATGTAAAGACCGAATGTTTCAAATAATGTGTGTCCTAAAAAAGATGTTAATGTTCTTTCATCTAAAGTGATGTCTTTAAAGTATTTCTTAAATGTAATCACGAATGCTTCCATAATAATTTCCGTTGATTTCAATAACGTTCCGTCTAAATCAAAGAGCACAAGTTTAATCATTTGAACCAACTTCTTGATAATAAGGAAGCTCTGGGTATCGTTTATTTTTTATGTACATCAGTAATGCGCCACCACCTAAAAATAAAATGAGTGATAAATAAATATTAACAGGTAATCCAAAGACACGTAATGCATCAAATTCAGCGCCACCTGTTCTAAGTGGTTCAATGATTGCACCTCTACCAAGACCATACCACATCAAGTAAAGGGCAAATACGTCACCTACTTTTAATAACTTTTTACGTCGAATATTGATAAGTATGACGAGTCCAACTAAATTCCATAGTCCTTCATATAAAAATGTTGGGTGATGGAAATTACCTCGAATAAACATTTGATCTTTAATAAATGCTGGAAGTATGTTTAATATAAACTGGGATTCAATGATGGGTCCGTATGCTTCTTGGTTCATAAAGTTTCCCCAACGTCCAACAATTTGACCAATTAAAAATCCAACAGCAACAATGTCAGCGATCAACCAAAAACTAACACCTTTTTTCTTTGTATAAAATAAAACAAATAACGTCGCGAATATAACAGCGCCATGAATCGATAATCCACCATTTGTAATATTGATGATATCCATGAAAGAATCATAATTTTTATTAGGATCAAAAAGTACATAATAAAGTCTTGCACCTATAATTGCTATTGGAACCGTCCATAATAACGCGTCGTATAAGAAATCTGGAGATAATCCCTTCTTCTTAAATTCATCTAATGACCAAAAAACAGCAATGAGCAATCCCGATAAAATAAAAACTGCATACCAAGCAACTTGAGCAAATCCTAAGTCTAATGCAATGTTATTATAGGGCACGCCTGTTTGTGGGAGTATTGCCAGTAATAAAATAAAAACGAAATATAAAAATGCACCCCCGTATAATCTGATGGGATTTTTATGTCTTAAAAGAAATGCTTTGACTTGATCCATATCATTCTCCTTTTGCTTTTTTATTGATGGTTTCAACAAAGTCTTTTGCTGCATCATATCCTAAATACTTTAATTTCATATTATCTGCAGCAGTTTCAACTAAAGTTGCAACGTTTCGACCAGGTAAAACTGGTATCGTAATTTTAGGAAGTTCAGTTTCAAAATATCGAACGTATTCTGTTTCAACCCCGAGACGGTCGTAATGTTTTTCTTCGTTCCATACTTCAAGTTCAACAACAAGTCTTATTTTTTTATCTTCTCTAAATGCACCTGCGCCGAACATTTCGACGACATTGACAATCCCAATGCCGCGTACTTCAATCAATTTTTTTGTGATGTCAGGAGCATACCCAATAATTGAGCCTGAAGTTGCTTCATATAAATCAACACGATCATCAGCAACTAGTAAATGCCCTCTTTTTATAAGCTCAAGTGCCGTTTCACTTTTACCAATACCTGATTTACCAATGATTAAAGTTCCTAACCCGTGGATATCAACAAGGACGCCGTGCACGGTTTTTCTTGGCGCTAAATTCGCATGGAGAAAATTATATAACAAACTTGATAATGCTGTTGTACGGTGGCTTGATCTTAAAATGGCGACATCGTATGTATGGCCGAATTCATAAAACATGTCATGAATATATACATTTCTTGAAAAAATCATGCATGGCGGTTGTTTTTTAAATAATGACTCAATGCGTTGTCGCATTGTCACGTCATCAAAAAGTTCAAGGAAACTCGCTTCTTTCGAGCCAAACAATACAATTCTTAACGGGTCATAAAAGTCAAAAAAACCAGCAAGCTCAACACCTGGTCGTGCAAGTAAATCACTTTCGATTTTTTTATCTAGTGCGCCTTCGCCATTTAAAACTTCTAATTTTAAATCTCTGACAAGATCGCTCACGTATATACTCATCGTTTTATACCCCTTGGTTTTTTTGATGACATTCTAAATACAATGAATTGTCTCATGTAAAATCTTAAAAATATAAATATAAATGAAAACCCGATCAATGGTTCAACAGATGTAATGATAAAATCAGAGATGAGTGACTCGTAAACCATTGTTGTTACAATAAATATGATCACAGTCCCCATTCCAAATGATCGCATCATAAGTTGATAAATTTGTGAGGAAACACTTGATTTTACAAGATGTTCTGTGACTGTTAAAAACAGAGACAATCCAATAAATAGAATGATATCTGAAGAAAACACGTGTTGATCTAATGCTTCTAAAAGCCCTGTTAATCCAATCAAAATAAATAAATTGATGAAAAATAATAACATTAAATGAATATACACGTTTTTATGAAAGTAAAAGGTCAATGTAAGAAGTATTTTTTTAGTGTTTTTGAGTTGAAGTTTCATAACGTCATTATACCAAAGATTACCTTCTAAGTCTTTAAGACTTGTGCTAAATATTGCCCTGTATACGATTTTTTTACTTTAGCAACTTGTTCAGGTGTTCCAAGTGCAACAATTCCACCACCTGCATCGCCTCCGTCTGGACCAAGATCAATGACGTGGTCAGCGTTTTTAATGACATCTAAATTATGTTCAATGACAACCATTGTCGCGCCTTGATCAACGATACGATGAAGTACTTCAACAAGTCTTTTTACGTCATCTGTGTGAAGACCTGTTGTTGGTTCATCTAAAATGTAAAGTGTCTGTTCTGTAATTTTTTTGTATAATTCGCTTGCAAGTTTCACGCGTTGCGCTTCACCACCAGAAAGGGTTGTTGCTGACTGACCTAAAGAAATATAACCCAAACCAACATCAACAAGTGTTTGAAGCTTCGACTGAATTTTTGGAATTGAACTAAAAAAGTCAAGCGCTTCTTCAATTGTCATATTTAATACATCCGCGATGTGCTTGCCTTTAAATTTGATTTGTAATGTTTCGTGGTTATATCTTGATCCATGACATACTTCACAAGGTACATAGACGTCAGGTAAAAAATGCATGGTAATTTTTTTCATACCATCACCACTACACGCCTCACATCGTCCACCTCTAACATTAAATGAAAACCGTCCTTTTTGATATCCACGCATTTTTGCTTCAACTGTTTGAGCATACAAATCACGAATATCATCAAACACACCCGTATAGGTTGCAGGGTTACTTCTTGGTGTACGTCCGATTGGTGATTGTGAGATATCAATAATTTTATCGATGTGTTCGTATCCAGCGATAAAGTCATGTTTTCCTGGTGTTTCCTTGATTTTATAATAGTGCTGTTGAAGACCACGCAATAAAATGGTATTAACAAGTGTCGATTTTCCTGATCCAGAAACACCCGTAACAACCGTGAATGTTGACATAGGAAAGCTTACAGAAATATTTTTTAAGTTATTTTCATGCGCATTAATTACCATTAAATCTTTGCCATTTCCTTTTCTACGTTTCTTAGGATATGGCACAGTTAAAATGTTTTTCAAATATTTCCCTGTTAAACTTGCATCATGATTCATCACTTCTTCTGGGGTTCCGAATGCGACCACCTCACCACCAAAATTTCCTGCACCAGGACCAATATCAATTAAATAATCTGACGCTAGCATGGTGTCGTGATCATGTTCAACCACAACAAGTGTGTTCCCTAAGTCTCTCATCTTTTTAAGTGTGTTGATGAGTTTGTCATTATCTTTTTGATGCAACCCAATAGAAGGTTCATCTAAAACATAGAGCACGCCTGTTAATTTAGATCCAATTTGCGTTGCAAGACGAATACGTTGCGCTTCACCACCGGATAATGTTCCAGCAGCACGAGATAACGTTAAGTAATTAAGTCCAACATCTTTCAAAAATGTTAACCTTGCAATGATTTCAGCAATCGCAAGTCTCGCAATTTGTTGTTTTTCTTTTGATAATTCTAACGTACTAAAAAAATCAATCATGTCATCGATTGACATATCTGTTGATTGATGAATGTTTTTTTGATTAATTTTTACAGATAACGCTTGTTCGTTCAATCGTGCACCATGACATGTTGGACATGTTGACTCCGTCATGAAGTTTTCAATCCACTCGCGAATCCATTCAGAAGTTGTTTCTCGATATCGTCTTGTTAAGTTGTTGATAACACCTTCATAAGCTTCTTTTTTCTCATGCTTTCTTCCTGAAGATGAGATCAGTCTAAATTGAATACGATCATTTGAACCATATAAAATAATATCTCTTTGAGCTCTTGTGAGCTCTCCTATAGGAACATTAAGTGGAATCTCGTGATGTTCACACACGGTTGCGACCATTTGCGAGTATAAATTATCATCGTCATTGTTTTTATACGGAATGATGCCGCCATCTAAGATTGCTTTTGATTCATCAACCACGTATATTTCTGAAACTTCTAGTTTTTGACCCAAGCCATTACACATAGGACATGCACCGATTGGTGTGTTAAAAGAAAACAATCTTGGTTCTAATACTGGTACAGTAAACGATGAGTCTTTACAACTGTAGTTTTGCGAAAAATGAATGTGTTGGCCGTTCACATCTACAATCGTTCTTCCTGATGATAATTTAGCAGCTAGCTCTAAAGCATCATAAAGTCTACTTCTTATATCTCCTTCGATCACAAGTCTATCCACCACGACATAGAGATCATGATTTTTGTTTTTGTCTAAGTCATGAATCTCTTCTAATTCGTGAATCTCACCATCAACATATGCACGAACAAATCCCTCTTTCATCCATTGTTCAATAGTTTTTTTATGCGTCCCTTTTTGTCTTTCTATAACCGGAGACATGACAAGTACTTTTGCATCTTGATATCCTAAAACGCGCTCCGTCATTTCTTCAATACTTTGTCTTTGAAGTGGTTCGTTACTTCCAGGACAGTACGGTGTACCCACTCTTGCATACAAAAGTCTTAAGTAATCATAAATTTCAGTGACGGTTCCAACCGTAGATCTTGGATTATTAGATGTTGTGCGTTGATCAATTGATACAGATGGACTTAATCCTTCAATTTGATCCACATCAGGTTTTTCAAAGTTTCCAAGAAATTGTCTAGCATATGCTGACAAAGACTCCATATATCTTCTTTGACCTTCTTGATATAACGTATCAAACGCTAGAGAAGATTTTCCTGAACCAGATAAACCCGTCATGACAACGAGTTTATTTTTAGGAATATCAATATCGATTGATTTTAAATTGTTTTCTCTTGCGCCTCTTACTTTTATCCATTGATCATTCATGTATGATGTCCTTAAATGTGGCTTCGTTTAATATGGTGACGCCTAATGCTTCAGCTTTTTTTAACTTTGATCCTGCGTCAGAACCTGCTAATAAATAATTTGTAAGTTTTGAGACAGATGAGGTGACTTTCCCACCAAGCGATTCAATGATTTCAGAGGCTTGATCTCTTGAAAAAGATTCTAACTTACCTGTTAATACGAATGTTTTTCCATTAAATTGATGTGCTTTCATCACTTTTGTTTCTACTTCAAATTGAAGACCTAATGCTCTTAGTTGTTGTATATGCATAATATTGTCTTGATTTTTTAAATATGAAAATATGCTTTGTGCAATTTCTGGTCCGATTTCGTGAATATTTTGAATGTCTTCTATACTTGCTTGAAGCATTGCGTCCATCGTTTTAAAGTAGTTCGCTAATATTTTAGCGACTTTTGCCCCAATGTGTTTGATGCCTAGTCCGAATAATACTTTGTGGAAAGGTTGTTGTTTGCTTTGTTCAATCGCTTCTATTAATTTATCTACTTTTTTATCTCCAAAACCGGGTAAAGTTTTTAGATCATTCCGATATTGGTGAAGGTTGTAAATATCCGTGATTGATTTGATGAAGCCTTTTTCATAAAGCGTTTCAACAACTTTTTCCCCAAGTGAATCAATATTCATGGCAACTCTAGATGAAAAATGTATAAGTTGACCGATATGTTTCGCATCACATAAATCATTGGTACAATAATGGTCTGCTTCTCCTTCTACTCTTTCGAGAGGTGCGTCACATACCGGGCAAGAGGTAATCATTTTAAAAGGGGGTTGGTGTGTTCTTTCTGATAAAACAACATCAATCACTTCTGGAATAATTTCACCTGCTTTGTGAACGCGAACGGTATCCCCAATTCTTATGTCTTTTAACGTAATATAGTCTTCATTATGCAAGGTTGCTCTCGATACGGTTGTTCCAGAAACAAATACTGGATTTAGTTCAGCAACTGGCGTAATCACGCCTGTTCTACCGACTTGAAACGTAATGTCTTGAATGGTCGTTTCAGCGATTTCCGCTTGAAATTTATAAGCAGTTGCCCACTTAGGTGATTTTGCTGTGTAACCGATCATGTCGTATTTATCATAGGCATTGACTTTAATCACAGCACCGTCGGTATCATATGGAAGTGACGTCCTAAGTTCGTCAAATTTTTGTATAGACTTCCATGCGTCTTCTTTATTACTGGCATGCGTTGCATACTCATTAACTTTTAATCCAAGTTTTTTAAGGAGCTCTAAAGCTTCCATATGAGATTTTACATACGATTGAGGTTCAACAATTGCATAAACAAAGATGTCTAATTCTCTTTCAGCAACAATTTGACTATCTAATTGTCTAATCGTGCCTGCAGCTGCATTTCTTGGGTTTGCAAATAGCGCTTCTTCTTTCAATTTTCTTTGTTCATTTAATTTAATAAAACTTTTGTGTGGCATAAATATCTCACCACGAACTTCAATTGTGAGTGGTTCTGATAATTTTAATGGAAGAGATTTTATGGTTTTTACATTATGCGTAATATCTTCTCCAATGACACCATTGCCTCTAGTCGCGGCCTGTTTAAAACGTCCATTTTCATATTTGATAGAAACCGCTAAACCGTCAATTTTTAACTCAACCACATATTCTGATGCCGTCACTTCTTCAATACGTTCAATAAATTTATATAATTCTTCTTGATTAAATACGTTTGATAAAGACATCATCGGAATCGTGTGCGTGACTTTTTCAAATTTATCTAAAACATAACCACCTATTTTTTGAGTCGGTGAAGAAGCATCAAAAAACTCTGGATGATCCTTCTCTAATTGAATCAATTCCTTTAATAAACTATCATAATTAAAGTCAGAGATTAGAGGTTGATCATGTGTGTGATATGCAACATTTGCTTCATGTATTTGCTGTCTCAATTGTTCAATTTTAGATTTAACATTCATAAAATCACCTATAGATTATTATATCATTTTATTGCTTTAAATTGCTGATTTTGACTGATTTCTAACATGAATTTTGATAGTTTAACATTTTTATTGAGATGGTTGCGTTTATGATGAATTAAGTATAACTTATGTTTGGCGCGTGTGAGACCAACATAAAACAATCGTCTCTCCTCATCTATACTTTCTTTGGATACAGAAAGATAGTGTGGTAATGTTTTTTCATCAATCCCAATCATACAAACAACATCGAATTCAAGTCCTTTTGACTCGTGCAACGTGAGTAGTTTGATTTTATTTTGAAGAAACATAGGTATTTTTTCATGAATGTTAACTTTTAAATCAAATAAATGTTGGTTTGTTCTTGAAAGTATTGCAAAACTTTTGTATCGTAAATTGTTGATCAGTTCTAATATGAACACAATTTGATTTGTTTGATTCTTGCATATTCGTATCTCAACATGACCCTTGTTTTTAGAGTGACTTTTTAAGGTTTTTTCAATACGGTTGTTATTATATTTAATAAGGGTATTCGCAATGTTGATAATATTCATATCGGAACGATAATTCATATCTAAAGTTAATACGCTTGCTTGATATTGTGTTATAAATCGGTGAATGACGGAAGGCATCGCACCTCTAAAATGATAGATACTTTGATCGGGGTCACCAACCACAAAAACGTTTGTAGTTGGTGATATCAACTTAGAAAGTACTTGTATTTGTAAATAATTCGTGTCTTGAAATTCATCAATAAGAATGTGTTCGAACTTAGGGAAAACGTTTAATTTTAAAAACTCAATCAACATATCATCGAAATCTATCATGTTATTTCTTTTTAAATAGGTTTGGTAGCGATTGTATCCAAAAGGTTTTTTGGTTAACTTATTTTTATATAGACTTACTTTTAATAAAAAATCTTGGTGAAAAGCATGTACGTCATTCGCGATGTCTTTCTCTTTTAAATACTGATAACAAAAACTGTGAAATGTTGATATCAAGACATTTTCATTATCTAGGCGATGTTTCATTTGTTCAGATGCTTGTTTGGAAAAAGTCAACCCTAGTATTTGATTTTCTAAAACCCCCTCACTTAATAACGTGTTAATTCTAGCAATCATCACCGTTGTTTTTCCAGAGCCTGCACCAGCATTAACAAAAATAAAGCGATCACGGCAAGTGATCGCTTGTAATTGTTGCTTATTAAACATTGTCTCACCTCAAATAATATTACAGGTGCGTTCTATTTTTACTAATTGGAGAGTCCTTTTTTCTTTAAAGCAGGATGACTCTCGATGATTTTCCTTATACCGTGTGGTGCGGGAAATGCGATTGTTGCAACATCTTCTTGCATACTTACTACAACGCCATCTCCAAAAACAGTATGGGTGACTTTATCACCTTTAGATAAGTATGTCTTTTGAATACTACTTGAATTGCTCGTTGTGAATTGTTCTACTTTTTGTTGTCGCATTTCTTTTAAAAATCTTGATGCATAGTTGAGTTTAAATTGACCGTAAATCATTCTTCTTTGAGCATGTGAAATGTATAAATATCTTTTTGCGCGTGTAATTCCAACGTAACACACACGTCTTTCTTCTTCAAGTTCTCTTGGGTCGCTTAAAGTGAACTCTGATGGGAATATGGATTCTTCCATTACCACCATAAACACTGCTTTAAATTCTAACCCTTTTACTTGATGAATGGTGCTTAAAATAATAGATTCATCATCACTGGATTTATCTAAACTTGTATAAAGTGCAATTTGATCTAAAAGTTGTTGAACTTTTTGTTTCATATTTCCTTCATAATAGCCTTCGCTTCTTTTAAATACAGTAACAAGTTCTTTTAAGTTAGAGATGCGATCTTCAGATGTTTCATCGTGGTCTGCCTTTAACATATCGACGTATCCAGAAATATCGAGAACAGTTGCTAAAAACTCATCTAAATGATTAAGTTCTTGCGATGCCTCTTGGATAGATTCAATTGTTTCTTTAAACTCTAGTAATGCTTGCTTTGATTTACCAGTAATGGGTACAGATTCAATGGCATCAAACATCGATAATCCTTCACTTTTAGCATGTTTTTCAAGTTTTTCTAGTGACGTTAATCCAATGCCTCTTCTTGGGACATTAATGATGCGTTTTAAATAAAAATTTTCTATAGGATCAAGACATACGCGTATATAGGCAATCGCATCTTTGATTTCTTTTCTTTCGTAAAAACTAATGCCGCCAAATATTTTATATGGCATCCCCTCTTTGATTAGTGCGTCTTCAAATATTCTTGATAACGCATTGTTTCGATAAAGAATTGCAATATCTTGATATGATATACCTTGCCTTTTTAATCTTCTAATTTCATCGATGACAAAATACGTTTCTTGATAATCATTTTGAGCTGTGTAAAATGTGACATGTTGCCCTAAGCCAAGATCACTTTTTAATGCTTTGCCTAAGATACGATTTTGATTATGATTGATCAGTAAATTTGCAGTATTTAATATATCATTGGTCGATCGATAGTTTTGATCAAGTATGATTTGATTGGCTGAAAACTCAGTTAAAAATTTCTGGTTATTTGCATAATGAGACCCTCTGAATGCATATATACTTTGATCTGGATCACCAACAACAAACACATTTTTATGACTGATGCCTAACATTTTGATGATGTCATATTGAATGACATCTGTATCTTGAAATTCGTCGATTAAGATATGCTCAAAATACTGTTGATAATATGTTCGTATGTCTTCGTTGGTTTTGAGAAGTTCTTGGGTGTATAAAATAAGGTCATCAAAATCAACGAACTGATGCTCTCTTAAGTATCTGACATATCCTAAATAAATGGTCTCTTCTTCACTAAATTCAAAAGCTTCTAGTCGTCTTGTTTTGTAGAGTGAAATGATGTTTCTTACATGTTTTAATGAATAATCTTTCGGTTCTAAATTTAATGATTTAATGACGTCTTTGATAATGACTTTAACATCATCTTCATCAATAATATGAAAGTTTAGTAAATATCCATACGGTAATACATGGATATGTCTTCTTAAAATTTGTAATCCAAATGCGTGAAATGTATACATCCAAACTTGAGATGCAGATGGTCCTACCATATCCATGACACGGTTTTTCATTTCTCTTGCAGCTTTATTCGTGAATGTAACTGCAAGTATTCTTTTGGGATCATAACCTTGGGAAATAAGATAGGCAATACGCATCGTAAGTGTTCTTGTTTTCCCTGTTCCTGCACCAGCTATGACAAAAACGGAACCCACATCGTGAGTTACCGCTTTAAATTGTTGTTGGTTTAAATCTTTTAAAAACTCCATTACTTACTACTCTTTAATGTCACGATCTCGTTCATCATGATGTGTTCTTGAGTTGATAATGTATCCACATTATAAAACCCTAATCTTTTAAATTGGCATTTATCTTCTACTGTTAAAGATGTAATAAAAGGTTCTGCATATCCACGTTGGGTTTGCCATGAATCTTCTTTAAATCGAGAGAGAATATCGCCTTCTTCTTCATCTAAAACCATTGGACCAAACATGTTAAATGTTACCGGAACTGCTTGAGAAGCTTCTACAAAATGAATGGTGCCATTTGGTTTTCTGGCTTCGAATCCTGAACCACTTTTTGTTTCAGGATCATATGTGGCTTCTAAGTAATCGATGGTACCATCTTCTTTATACACAACATGTTGGCATGTAATAAAATAGGCATGGAACAATCTAACTTCTCCACCTAAATAGAGACGTTTATATTTTTTGTTTGGTTTTTCTAATACAAAATCTTCTTGCTCGATATATATTTCTCTTGAAAAGGGAATACTTCTTGTTCCCATTGATTCAACATCTGGATGAAGTTCAACCTCTAATTGTTCGATTTGATTTTCAGGATAATTTGTAATAACGACTTTGAGTGGATCTTTTACTGCCATTAAACGTGCCGCTTTTTGATTTAAATCGTCTCTTAAAGCTGCATCTAACATGGAGGAATCAATGGTTGAGTTGATCTTTGAAAGACCTGATTCTAAAATAAACCGTTGTATCGCTTCAGGTGTATATCCTCTACGTCTTAATCCTTTTAACGTCGGCATTCTTGGGTCATCCCAACCTGTTACTTTATTTTCTTCAACAAGTTGTCGTAAGTATCTTTTAGACATCACGGTGTTTTCAATCGTAAGTCTACCAAATTCTATTTGTCTAGGAATTTTTGGCATTTCTGTTTCTTTAACGACCCAATCATACAGTGGACGATGATCTTCGAACTCTAAACTACATAAGGAATGCGTAATGCCTTCAATTGCATCTTCTATTGGGTGCGCAAAATCATACATAGGATAAATCACCCAATCATTTCCACGATGGTGGTGATGGTCAAATGAAATACGGTAGATGACAGGATCTCTCATATTCATATTTGGACTAGACATATCTATTTTTGCTCTTAAAACACATGCACCTTCTTCTTTTTGACCGAGTTTCATTGCTTCAAAAAGATGAAGATTTTCTTCAATTGGACGATTTCTATATGGAGATTCCGTCCCTTTGATACTTGTGGATCCTCTCATGTTTTTAATATCTTCTGCTGAAGATTCATCAACATAAGCAAGTCCTTTTTTAATCAGGATAACTGCACGTTCATACATCTCTTCAAAATAATCAGAAGCATAATAAATGCCGTCTGGTTCATACCCTAACCAGCGTATATCAGAAATAATATTTTGAACAAAAATATCATCTTCTTTTGATGGATTCGTATCATCAAATCTTAAGTTCGTTTTACCACCAAAAGATTTTGCAAGTTCAAAATTGGTCACAATCGCTCGTGCATGACCGATATGTAAAAAACCGTTTGGTTCTGGTGGAAATCGTGTAATAATTTCATGATGCTTTTTTGTTTCTAAATCTGTTTCCATAATGGATTTAATAAAATTTGAATGGATACTCATATGTCGTTCACTCTCATCTTTAGTTTAATAGTGTCTCTAAAATCATTGTCTCATCTAAATAGGTAAATATAATCGATTGTATCTCACTTTGTATTGTATCATCTAATCCTTCATAAATCAGCATGAAATCTTCAAAAGCTTGATTCATATCCTCTACATTATTTGTACGTATTGTATTTGAGATGACCTCTAATTGTGTTTGAATGACTTCTGGTAATGTTTCTATTAATTGTAATTCATAAATGGATTGTTCAACTAGGTCTATGATTGAGCTTGTTGAAGTCGTTGGTTGAATCAACATGTGAATCTTATCTAGACTGATTGAAATCGCATGAATCGAAATTGATTCGTTTAACACATCTAGAAGTGGCGTAATGTCTAATTGATTCTCTTCTATCTGACCATCAAATGATTGAAATAAAACTGATAATAACGCGTGATCGAATACTGCATCCCCAATCTCAATGGCATTAAAATTTAATAACGCTTGGTCATCTTCATAAAGGAGCGAAGCATTTAATTTTATTTTTGTTGTAAAAATAGGCGATGCAATATCACGATAAATTTGAATTGGTATTTCTATCCACAGTTCATCCTCTATTACTAAATAGGGTTGATTCAACTGAATCCCATAAGACCCTATGTTTATCGTGTTTGGAAACCTATCTGCAAGTGCGATGTCCATGATTTGATTCAACTCAAGTGCTTGCATCTCAACTGTATATTGAATTAAACCTTGATCGCTTACATTTAACGCTTCTTGAAAAAGTTCAATATATGACACGGAAGTATACCAATTTTGGAACACGTCTTCATAAGATTGAAGCGTGTCTTCCTCTTCTAAATTTAGAATGTCCGTTGAATCTTCTAACATATATGCATCAATAATCAGTGAAAGTATTTGATCTTCAGTTTCTAGTCTTAAAAGATCATTATTTTGTATCCCTTTTAATAACGCAAGAACGCTTTGTACTGTTTGTGTTTCAGACATTGAGGCATTGATTAGCTCTGAAACACTAATTGTAAGGATCTTCGATTCATGTTGATATGTTCCAAATTGATTGAATATCGTTGATATTTCATCTTCTAACTCAATGCCAAAAAGCGAAAGACCAAACGCTGCGACATCAAACATCCATAAAATCGGTAAATTCCCAATATACATATTATTAATATCTAAAATGATTTGATCACCATCAAAAAGTAAATCAAATGTGATTCTCAATGAGGTTTCATATGTTATTGTTGGTGTGATAAAAACATCTATTTTAGAAATAATTTCGATATCATCTTCTTGAAATGAAAGCCAGCTACCAGCATATCCATAAAACTCGTCTTCAATAAAATACTTGTTTTCACTTTCTAGGTCAAGGTTTGTCTCATTTAAAACACTTAAAATATAGTAATTAACGTTATCTTCATGCATTGAAAATGTTAAACGACGTTCTTCATTTTCACTTTGAGAAAATTTCTCAAATCCATCATTTAAGATGTCATTAAATGATATACCTTCTAAGATTGTATCTTCATAATAAAAATCTAAGGGTTGATACATCCATATAAAAACAATCATTGGGATCAACAATATCACAAGAATTGGTTTGACGATGTATTTAAAAAAATATTTTGTTAAGAAAAACATAGCATCCCCTTAATCAAGAGAAAGATTCGCCTGACCACCTAAAATATAATCACTAAAATTAGGATTTAATCGGTATTGATGATACGCTGCTGCAGCAATCATGACCGCATTATCTGTACAATAGTTCAATGGTGGAACCACAATGTTTCTTGACGTGAAAGTTGTTTCTAACATCGTTCTTAGTCCTTTGTTTGCGGAAACACCACCAACGACGATGGTTTGTTTGATCTCATATGTTTCATATGTTTTTTCTAATTTATATTGGATGACATCTAAAACAGCTGACTGAAATGATGTACACATATTATTGACATCGATATGTTCACGTTCTTTACCAACAATATTAGCAACAGCGCTTTTAAGACCTGAAAAACTAAAATTAAGTCCGTGTGATTCAAGTTTTGGTCTTGGTAATGGATATGTATCTTTACCTAAAGTCGCTCTTTGATCAATGATTGGACCACCAGGATATCCCAGTCCTAACATTTTTGCAACTTTATCATACGCTTCTCCAACAGCATCATCGAGCGTTTCCCCGATAATTTTAAAAGACATGTGATCTTCCATATAAATCAATTCAGTATGTCCACCTGACACCAATAATGCTAAAAGTGGAAATTGAAAAGATTGAACTAGATTTGCAGAATAAACATGTCCAGCCAAATGATTGACACCAATCACAGGAATGTCATTGGCATAAGCAAATGCTGTAGCAGCATTTATCCCGACAAGCAAAGACCCGATAAGTCCTGGACCTTCGGTTACTGCGACAAGTGAAAGCTCACGAGGTTGAATATTTGCTTGAGTCAACGCTTCATCTATAAGTTTTGTGATGACTGAAACGTGATTCCTTGATGCCATTTCCGGGACAACACCACCAAATGATTTAAAAATATCAATTTGAGAAACAAGTACATGAGATAATACTTCTTTTTCTCCTTTTAAGATGGCAACACTTGTCTCATCACAACTACTTTCAATTGCTAATATAATCATGATTAAATTCCTTTATATAAACCACTGCATCTTCATCACTGTAGTAGTTTGGTCTTAAATATGACTTTGTAAATCCATATTTTTCGTAGAATGAGATTGCATTATCATTACTTTTTCTAACTTCTAAAGACATGCTTGTTACACCAAGGGAAAGCATTTCTTTTAAAACATATTCAAATAAAAAGGTGCCATATCCTTGTCTTTGCTTTTCTTTATAAACTGCAAAATTCATAATTTCACCATGATCATCAACAACGCGAATACCAATATAACCAATACCAACATCGTTTTTTTCGACAATATAATAGTTTGCAAATGGATTTGTAATTAATTCTTGCCTTAAAAACGGAATCCCTAAAGATTCATTTAATGCGCTTTGTTCAATTGCTGAAATAATTTCCACATCGTGTTCGGTTGCTTTTCTAACGTGCATTTTCTTCTGCCTCAGTTAAACGTGCATAGTTTGGTTCAAAGCTATGGACATCCATGATATGTTTTTTATGTAGGTCGATTTTAGATAGGTTGATTTGATATGTTTGAGCGTCAAGTTCAATAACATTTGCAGATTGATACTGGTCTTGATGTTTTAATTCATCTAAAAATATATATGTATCCTTCATATAAATGACTGAATCCTCATAGATGGTTGCAAATACAAACCCTCTTCTTGCATCATGCGTTACACATGTGAGTCCTTCATATCCAGAGGTCATAAAAATTAGGCTAGATACTCGAAATAAAGGTATTTTTTTGGCATATGCGAGCGTCTTACCTACAGTGACTGCAATTCTGATTCCAGTGTACGAACCAGGTCCTTCACCAACAATAATTTCATCTAGATCGTCAAGACTAAGTTTGTTCTTATTAAGAATGTGATGGATGCGATCCACTAAATATTTCGCATGATCTCTTTTGGCGTGACGTTCAGAATAATCAACAAGTGTATTATCTTTTGATAAGGCGATATACATGACTTCTGTCGATACATCCATATATATTTTAATCATCGTTTTTGCTCCAAATTAACACAATACGGTGCGTGACAAGAAATATTGATTTCTCTTACAAATTCTGAAATGACGTTAAATGTTACTTTTACAAATTTATCAGGAAGTAAATGCGGTACTTGAAAAGGCCACTCAATAACGGTAAATGACTCTGCATTGATATATTCCTCTAAATCATAGTCTTGATTGTTTTCATTCATTCTATATAAATCTAAATGATAAAGTTGCTTTTTTTTATCCTCTGAATCATATGATTTCATCAGTGTATAGCTTGGACTATTTATATTTTTTATGATGCCCAACGCTCTTGCAATACCTTTTGTAAATGTTGTTTTTCCTGCGGCTAATGGACCATCTAATATTACGACTGGGAAATCCTGATAATTCAAAAGAGAGGCTAAAAGAAAGCCTAAATTTTCTGTTTCTTGTTGGTTCGAGGTCACATGTAATGACATATGATTAATAGCCTGGTTTACCTAACAATTGAAACATGTGTTTCTTATAAGATTCAACACCTGGTTGATCAAATGGATTAATCTCAATTAAATATGCAGACATTGCACACGCAATTTCAAAGAAATACATCATATATCCAAATGATGCTTCGCTAACATTTTCTAGATGCAAGACAATGTTTGGAACGTTACCCTCTTGATGTGCTAAAAGAGTTCCCTCTTCTGCTTTCGTGTTAACGTAAGATAGCGTTTTTCCTGCAAGATAATTTAAGCCATCTAAATCTTGTTCTTGTTTTTCAATCACGATATCTTTTTTAACCTGATCAATATGAATAATCGTTTCAAATAGATGTCTTTCACCTTCTTGAATATATTGACCTAAAGAATGTAAGTCTGTAGAAAATAGCGCACTAGAGATAAAAAGTCCTTTGTTTTCTTTTCCTTCAGATTCTCCAAATAATTGTTTCCACCACTCATTTACATATTGCATGTTTGGTTCATAGCTTGCAAGCATTTCAATTTTTTTACCTTGAGTGTAAAGCATGTAACGTAAAACGGCATATTGATAACTTACATTTTTTGTTACGTCTGGATTGGATGCGTCTTCATACGCTTTTTGAGCACCTGAGACCATTTCTTGAATATTATATCCTGCAACTGCAAGTGGTAATAATCCTACTGGTGATAAAACACTATATCTCCCACCGACATCATCAGATATGACAAATTGATCATAGCCTTCAGCTTTAGATAATTGAAATAATGCACCTTTTGCTTTATCTGTTGTTGCAACAATACGCGATTGTAATTCTTCTTTTGAGTATCTTGTTTTAAGTTGATCCATCACTAATCGAAACGCAAGTGCAGGTTCTGTCGTTGTTCCTGATTTTGAAATGACATTGACCGCAACACTTTTATCTTTTATGTAGTTTAACAATTCCACCATATATGTACTTGACATTTGATGACCAGCAAAAATAATTTCTGGTTTTAATTGTTTAAATGGCGTCTCTAAAAAGTTTAATCCCGCTTTGGTTCCTAAATAAGATCCTCCAATACCAATGACAATTAATACATCATATTGTTTTAATCTATCTGCAACTTTTTGAAGTCGAGGTAATTGTTCTGAAATTGTATTTGGAAGTTCAACCCAACCTAAAAAATCAGAACCTTTTCCTGTTTTTTCATGAATCATTTGGTGAATTTCATTGACTTTTGGTTGATAATCTTTTATGTCTCCTTTTAAAAATGGGGTGACATAGTTTGTATTAATGTGAATCATGTGACGCTCCTTTGATGTGTTTTTTAGCTTTTTCTATGAAATGAGGTAATACACGTTCAAGTGTTAAAAATCCAGTTGTGATTTTTATATGTCTTAATACCGATTGAGGAATGTAATAGATTTTTTTTAAACTTAATTTTAATTTATCCGTTTCAGACTCTAAAACAAAACAATCAATTTCATCTCCAATTTGTAATATTGAATCTATCTTTGCGACATAAAAATCAGAGAGTTCAGAGATGTGAATTAATCCTTTAATATCACCACATTCTACGAACGCTCCATAAGACTGAATCCCTGTCACTTTACACCTTATTGTTTGTCCTGTTTCCATAGAAAACCTCAATTTATTATATCATAAAAAAAGGATACCAAGTGGTATCCTTTAGTGTGTTATTCAGTAACTAAGTAGATTCCTAATGACCCTAATCCAACGTGTGCTGAGACAACCGGACTTACAGTGCCTACGATTTGAATTTTCACTTCATTTCCTAGTTCTGACAATTTCTCTTTTAATGATTGCGCGCGCTCGATGTCATTAACATAATTGATATATACTGTTAATTTCCTTTTAGTTGCTTCGATGAGTCCTTTTGATTGTGCAAATATATAATCTTTGACACCAATGAAACTTCTTACTGTTTGATCGAGTTCTAATTTTCCATCTTTAAATTTTAATACTGGTTTTTTCTTTAACAAATTACCAATAAAGGCTTTAGTTTTTGTAATTCTACCGCCTTTAATTAAATATTTTAAATCATCGACCGTAATAAAGAAAAATCCTCTTGTTTTGATATCTTCACATAAAGCGACTAATTCCGACATTGCAACTTCTTTTTTAAGTTTCGCTAACACAGATTCAACGAAATAAAGTCCACCTGCACCCGTTGATTCTGTATCTACAATGGTGACGCGTTCTGGTTGCTCTAGTGTTTCTCTCGCTAGCGTTGCTGAGTTAAATGTACCACTTAAATTTTTTGCAAGTGTTAAAACAAGTAATTCATCATATGTTTTAAGTTTTTCTTCATATGCTTTTACATAACTTTCTGGTGTGGGTTGACTTGTTTTAAAATCTTTATCTTCTAAAAATGCTTGTTCTAGTTGTTTGATTGTGATTGTTCCGTCTAAGTGTGGTTGTCCATCAACAAATACGGTTAGGGGAATAATAGAAATGTCATGCTTTTTTGCAAGTTCTTCACTGATGGTAAATGTTGAATCAACGATAAGTCCAATTTTTGCCATGTAATTCTCCTTTAAATAATTTATTACATTATATCAAAAAAAAAAGATCATGTATATAATATGACCTTATTCTTCTACCATGACAACACCGATGATTCCTGGTACATTTTCTAATAGCATCGTTTCAATTCCTTGTTTAAGTGTGATGTCAATCGCCATACAACCGTCACAAGCACCGAGCATTTTCACATAAACAATGCCATCTTCAATCGAAATAATTTCGATATCCCCACCATCTCTTTGAAGATATGGTCTTACTTTCGTAATTAAGGTATTCACTTGAGTTACCATTGTTTGTTGATCCATTGTTTACTCCTCGTTTTCATTATAAGGCGTATCATCTTCTTTTTCAAGTAATGTTTCTTCAATGACTTCTGCCCCTCGTTTTAAAATGAAATACGCTGTATTCATATTACAACTTTCATTTAAATAATCTGGGATTTTTTTATAACTGTGTGGGTTCGTTTCATCTTCTGAAAATCCTCTTAATCTTAAAATACTTGCAGATATATCCCCTACAATGTATTGATACTTATCAAATAAATCATCAATATACTTTTCATTAAATTTAACGATATCGAACGCATCTTTATAGTTTTTTATGAGTGTAAATTCGCCATGTTCTGTTTCAACAATCATGATGTTCTCCTTTTAATACGATCACTGTTTGAATTTGTTGATCGTGTTTTTCTACTGGTAATTCACTTAGGACTTGAAAGTCAAAAACAACTGTTATTGTTTTGATGTGTGGGTTTGTGTTTATAAATTGATCAAAAAATCCTTTGCCATAACCGATTCGATGACCTTCTTTGTTTACAGCAAGCGCTGGAACAATAATAAGCTCAAGATCATCATCGACGATGTGATGGTCTTGAGGTTCTAAAATTTCAAGTGTGCTTTTTGTTAACCTATCACCTTTTTTAAAAACGCGATAATGCATGTGATTGTCTTCTACGACCGGTAATGAAAATATTTTTTGATCATCGATAAGGTGTAGTAGGTTGATTTCATTTTTTATTGGGTGATATAAGCCGATAACTTTTGCGTTTTGATAATATGGATGTGCTTGAATGTGTTTTACAGCTTCTAAAGATAATTTGAGATGTTGGTCACTATTGATTTCAAATCTTTTTTGAAGCATGTAAGCTCTTATTTCAGATTTCGTCATATAGTCTTATTGTTGATTTTTTCTGCATCCCTACACGCAACGTCATCAGTTGTTGTTCCATCTGTTTTAATGCTTCATTAATGTGTTTGACGTGTGTGCTTTCCATCATGACTGCATTGACTTGGAGTTGATCTCTAATCGTCCCATATTGCATGGCAACATCCATGAAATGTGTGCCTGATTGAAGTCCTTTTTCAAGGTTTTCAACACGTCTAGGGTCGGTAATTAAAACAATGAATCGACTTCCGCTCATTCTGTAAATATCGCCAGATTCTGAAATAAATGTCTTTCTCATTTGTTTGATATATTCGCTTAAAAACATATTTCCTACATCTCGTCCATACTTTAAATTTAAGTCGTTTAAGTTGTGCATCGAGATGTATAGAATATCAAAAAATTGCTGATTGTTTTTCTTTTTTTGAAGATCGACTTCTATATCATGATATGTTTTTAGTGCGTCTAATACATCAATGTTAGATGCAATGAAATGTTTTGTTTGAACTTCTTTTATGGTTCCCATAATCATTTTTTCTTCGTTGTTGTCGAATAAATACTTCCCTTTTTCAACGACCCATACAGTCTGATTTTCTTTAAGAATTCGGTATTTAAACTCATATGTTGGTGCTTCATAACTTAATCTGTTTATGATTTGATCTCTTTTTTCTTGGTCTTCTTTTACAAGTCTGTGTAAAAATGTTTCATACGGTGATGTTTCACTTCCTAATTGAAACAACTGACTTGCTGGTTCATTCATCCAAATTTCTTGTTTATTCAAATCTATTGAGAATAATCCTTCTTTTGTTAATTCTAGTACAGCAACAAATTTATGACGGATGCTTTCTAGTTCAAGATTACTTTGTTCTAATTCTTTTTCAACAGCAATCATTTCTATATTCGTTTTCTTTTCTCCTACTGCAACGAGTCCTCTAAATTTAGAAAAAACGAAGACTGGTTGTAGAATGAAGCGAATGAGCGTGCGCTCACCGAGTGCGTTCAAAAAAATCATTTCTAACACATCGGTTTGGCTAGGTTTGACTGTCTTTTTGTATGTTAATAAGAAATTTTGTAAGTCTTTAGGTGTTGCGTCTTCGTTGTTGAGTTGTTGGAGTCGTATCGTTTTAGATAAGATTTGACTCAATTTTTTTCCGAGAGCATCTTCTTTTTCTAGACCTAATTCTAATAAAAAACCGATTGAAATGTCTTTTAATCTCTCTTTATGGTCAATAATAAAATACATATTAAATTTAGAGTTTTTCATTGCTTTAATAAAAAGCGCATAATGATTCGACTTGAGCGTTGATGACTTAAATAAACCTAAAATAAGAATGACGAGTATAAAAAATACAAGAACTGTGTACGCAAGATATAGTTGTTGATTAAGCATTGATAATGATGCGAGTTCAATGGTTTCATTGAATGTTAAAAATGTTAACATCGCATTTCCAAATACAAATACAAATACAAAAATAAGTCTCAACACAAAAACTTTTTCTTGTTGAAGACTTTGAAGAATGATCATCACAAGCATGAGTATTGAAAATATCAATAAGAAAACGGGATGAATCATACTAACCTCTGTTAACAATGACTATTGTTGCGAATGCAAAGAGCAATGACAAAATAACATTTAACCATGGGTATTTTTTGAACATATTAAATAAGATACCCGAAACTTGGTTGCCAGCTAATACCCGAAACGGTAAAAATAAGATCGTAACTAACGTTTTCATATGTCCCTCACTTCATAAATGTATTCAAGTAGTCCATGAGTTTTTCTTTCTCACTTAGACGTACTAAAATACCTTCAATTGCTATAGAAATGTTTCCACTTTCTTCTGATACAACGATGGTTAAACTGTCTGTCACTTCACTAATCCCTAATCCCGCTCGATGTCTAGAACCCATTGTCGATTCAACTTTTTCATTTTCAGACAAAACATAATATGCACCAGCACACACAATTTCATCGCCTCGAATGATCACTGCACCGTCATGAAGGGGTGTGAGTGGTGTAAATATGTTGATGAGTATTTCTTTACTTACTTTACTATGAAGTAAGACAGCACGTTCACTGTATTGATCAAGTGTGTTATGTTTTTCAATCGTAATGAGTGCACCTGTTTTTTGATTAGATAGATGGGCAACTGCGTCATAAATTTGTAGTTTTGTTTGGTCACTACCCATTTCAAAATTATCTTTTTTCGTTTGTTTTTTCCAAGCTAAGTCAATTGCAAGACGCATATCAGGCACAATGACAATGACATAAACAAGTGGAATCCAGTTTAATACATAGTCAAAAAATATAACTAATATTGGGAGGTCTAACATATACACGAAAACTGATATGAGGTAAATAAATGCAAAAACAGTCGTAATTGCAATCAGTCTTTTAGATGATGTGACAAATCTAAAAACAAAAAGTGCAAAAATAAAAAGAAGATAAAATTCAATGATAAGTTTAAACGTAATATCTGGCATACGATACTCCTTTAAATAACACCTTTATTATAGCATAATTATGTGTTTTTAATAGGCTTCAATTCTTTACTTGCTAAATCCACATCGTTTGCTTTATAATCATCTTATGATTCTAACAAAACAAAAACAAGATCAAGCGATTTTGGTCGCATTCTCAACCCAACTTGATACAAAAGATTTACTTATTTCTCTGGATGAACTCGAACGACTTGCACAAACGGTATCTATAAAGACCGTTCACAAAATCACACAGCATGGAAAAGTTGCCTCGGCAAGAACACTCATCGGTGACGGGAAAGTTCAAGAAATCAAACGGCTTATTGAAAAGGATGACATTGATGTTGTCATTTTTGATGATGAATTGTCCCCTGCTCAACTTCGCAATCTTGAGTCTGATTTAGATGTTCAAGTATTTGATCGAAGTTTTTTAATTTTATCAATTTTTGCTGAACGCGCACAATCTAAAGAAGCTGTACTAGAAGTGGCTTTAGCTCAAAAAAAATATATGATTTCAAGACTTATCGGAATGCGTGCGTCGCTTTCAAGACAAGGAGGTGGCTCATACAATGCAAAAGGACCTGGTGAAACAAAACTAGAACTTGATCGACGAAAAGTACTTGAAGATATTTCTATCATCAAAGCACAATTAAAAAAAATAAAAGTTGAAAAAGAAACAACGCGTAAACAACGAAAATATACCCAAACGAAAACAGTTGCTTTAGTTGGATATACGAATGCTGGCAAATCTTCACTCATGAACACGCTTGTGAAGTTATATGGTGTGAAAGAACACGAAACACTAGAAAAAGATATGCTTTTTTCAACAATTGACACAAAATCAAAAAGATTACACTTTGATAACCAAAGAGACTTTTTACTAATTGACACTGTTGGATTTATTTCAAAACTCCCAACAGAACTTATCAACTCCTTTGAAACAACATTAGAAGATGTGAAACAAGCGGATTTAATCTTACACTTAATTGATGGTACAGACGTCTCAATGTCTCACATTCAAACAACGCAAACCATACTTAAAAAAATAGGTGCTGATCACATACCAACACAATACGTGATTACAAAAGCGGATCTTCTTTCAGATTTTCCAATTGTTGATTTAGATTATATGCTCATTTCAGCACATACTCAAATTGGTATTCCACAACTCATGTCGCGTGTTTTTGAACATTTATATCAAACATTTGAAAATGTGACCTTATTTATCGACTTTCATCACATGCATGTTTATCATAAGTTAAAGTCTCGTTATAAAATCATTTCAGAAACCTATCATGAATTAGGCATCGATCTTAAAGTATCCATTGATCCAAATCACATGAAACCGTATATGCAATTTGTTAAAGACGTATAAAAAAAGAGGGTAGTGATGCTACGCTCTTTTTTATTGAAATGCATGAACTGCATCTTCAAATTCTTTAACCGTTGTTGCTCTTACAAGCTCTTTTCTAAGACTTGTTGCATGATCGATGCCTTTTAAATACCAAGGCCCATGGCTTCTCATTTCTAATACACCAAGTTTTTCACCTTTAAGTTTAACTAAATCATGTAAGTGTTCTATCATTAGTGTTTTAATTTCATCAACAGTAGGTCTGATGATTTCTGGCTCACCATTTAAATACGCATCAATTTCTTTAAATATCCATGGATTTCCTAACGCAGCTCTACCAATCATCACAGCATCACATCCTGTATACTCTAACATACGCTTCGCTGAGGGCCCATCCACAATATCACCGTTACCGATTACTGGAATTGAAACCGCCTCTTTCACTGCTTTAATCACATCTAAGTCCGCTTTACCTGAATATCCTTGAGCACGTGTTCGTGCGTGTACAGTAATTGCGCTCGCACCAGCACGTTCAATTTCTTTAGCAACTTCAACTGCATTGACAGACTCATCGTCCCAACCCGAACGAATTTTAACGGTAAGTGGTTTTGAAACACGTCTTGAAATTTCATAAACGATATCGTAAATTCGAGTTGGATGCTTCATAAGTGCTGCACCAGCTTGTGCTTTAATCGCCACTTTAGGTACAGGACATCCCATGTTGATATCAATGGCATCACAATTACTGTGTTGATCAACATAGATTGCTGCTTCGACCATTGTTTCTAAATCTGATCCAAAAATTTGTTGAATCATTGGTTTTTCATCATCTGTCATAAACAACATCTGAATGGTCTTTTCATTTTTATAAATAAGACCTTTATCTGAAATCATTTCAGCATACACCATCCCTGCACCATGGTTTCTAGCAAGCAAACGAAAAGGACTGTTGGAAACCCCAGCCATTGGCGCTAAAACTAATTGATTATTCACTTCAATATTACCAATTTTAAATCCCATATTTTCACCGACTTGATTGTATCATACCATACCCTTAGTTTCAAATATGCTACAATAACTTTGGTGATGACATGGAAGATTATGTACTCATAGGCCACGCCTATAACAAGACGGTTCGTATTTATACGGCCATAACAACTAAAACAGTGGAAACTGCACATGTTTTACATCAAACATGGCCGACTGCAAGTGCTGCTTTGGGACGTTTTTTAACTGCATCCGCGATGATGGGGCTCATGTACAAAGATAAAGAACGCATCACCCTAAGAATCAAAGGCGATGGTCCGATAGGTTCAATGACAGTCGAGGCAAACGGTTTAGGTGAGGTCCGTGCTGATATTTCAAATCCAGAAGTTTACATGACCTATCATGATGGCCCTAAAAAGGGGAAACTTGCTGTTGGAAAAGCAGTTGGCACTGGTTTTTTATTTGTTACAAAAGATTTATTAATGAAAGATTACTACACCTCTTCTTCAGATTTACAAACAGGTGAGATTGCCGATGATTTTACCTACTATTTCACAGCCTCAGAACAAACAAATTCAAGTGTCGGCTTAGGTGTCCTTGTCAACCCAGATCAAAGCATTCAAACAAGTGGTGGCTATATTTTACAACTGATGCCTGGGGTCACTGAAGAAACCATCTCTGAAATAGAAACCGTGATTTCAAATCTTGACCCGATTACAACCCTTTACGAAGATGGTGAAACACCTGAAACCTTATTTGATCGGTTATCTAATCATACAGGTGTTGTTTTAGATAAGCGACCGATTCAATATAAATGTCCTTGTTCTTATGACGGATTCTTAACGTCGTTATCCACATTATCAAAAGAAGCTTTACTGCCGCTTGCTGATGAAGATCATGGTGCACATATTACGTGTCATTTTTGTAAAAAAGAATATAATATTACGGAAACAGATATTCGTTTATTAATCGATAAAAAGACATCCTAATTAGGATGTCTTTATTTTTTCAATCGCTTTTATAACTTCTTTTATTGGGAGTCCCATGATCGTAAAAAAATCACCATCGTAAGTTGAAATGAGTTGATGTCCTTTCCCTTGAATGGCATATGCACCTGCTTTATCAAAAGGTTCTTCTGTATGAATATACGCATCGATTTCTAATTCCGAAAGTGCTTTGAATGTAACATTTGATTCTGTGTAAAACGTTTCTTCTTTATGTTTTGAAATGATCGTGACACCTGTTAAAACTTGATGTGTACACCCTGAAAGCATCGATAACATCTCTTTTGCGTGCTTTTTATCTTTAGGTTTTCCTAAATAATATTCATTGGTTTCATCTTTAACATATACAATCGTATCTGCACCAATAACAATCGATTCTTGATGTTTGTTGTGAACTTCTTTTGCTTTATGATAAGAAAGTGTCATCACATATGCTTCTTTTGTCGTTGGGATCACACTGGATTCATCAAACATACTTGGAATGGTATCAAACGTAAATCCAGCATCTTTTAATATCGATTGTCTTCTAGGAGATTGACTTGCTAAAATAATGCGCATAAAATTCCTCCTTTGGTATTATAACACAACACATTTCATCGCTTTAAACATGGTATAATATGGCTATGTCTTTAGATACTATCATTCAAAATCTTAATCAAGAACTTCAAGGTCAGAAACTGCTGATTGCAGTGAGCGGTGGTGTAGATTCCATGGTGCTTTTACATGCACTTAAACGTCTATCACCGATTGTTGTGCATATCAATCACCATAAACGTGCCGAAGCACATTTGGATGAAAACCTTGTTTCATCATTTTGTAAAGAAGAAAATCTTACGTGTTTTATTAAGCATCTTGAAATCAAAAAAGGGAATTTTCAAGCTGAAGCACATGCATTAAGGAAATCCATTTATCTTGATATTGCCAATGAATTCAATCTCTCTCATATTTTAACCGCACATCATCAAGATGATCATATCGAGACGATCATCATGCGTATTCTAAAAGGAAGTGCTTTTGAATATCAAGCGGGACTCACGTTTAAACAAACAATGGATGGCATTGTATTTTATAAACCTTTGTTATCTGTTGAAAAAAAAGTGTTATATCAATATGCTAAAAAACATCGTGTTCCTTTTCATGAAGATATGACGAACCAGTTGAATGACTATACAAGAAACAAAATTCGAAATCAATTAATGCCGTTACTTGAAAATATTTCACCAGAATATCAAAAAGAACTCCTTGCTTTTTCAGAACACGTAAAACAAGTATCTTTTACAATGAAAAACCTTGCAACCCATTATGTTAATGAAACATTATCTAGAAAATTATTACGTTCATTAGATCCTCTGCTTGCACAAGAGGTCATTCGTTTGTGGTTGATAAGACATCATTATATTCCGTCAAAAGTATACGTCAAACGTATTTATGACGAGTTAGATAATAAGAAACCTTCATTTGAGATACAGCTCGAAAAAGGTGGTATCGTCTTTTTCTCGTATGATGATGTCTTGATCAAAAAAAACATTGTCAAACCAATCGAAGTAAAAAAATTGATCCAAAATCGTGAAATACTAGGTCATAAAGACGTTTCCATATTTTACGATAATAAGCCAAACAACACCCTACCTCTCGTTAAAATATGTTATAATAAATTGATTTTTCCACTTACGATAAGATTTAGAGAACCGGGTGATTTGCTTCACTTTCATTATGGTCATAAAAAACTTAAAGACCACTTAATGAACGTGAAATATCCTAAACACTTAAGAGACTCGCTTATCGTCTTAGAAGATCAATCAAAAATGATTATATACGTCGAAGATATTTATATAAACAAAACGTTAGGAGATACTCACACATTGTGGGTAAACATTCACACACATGATGAAACATGATATCGAAGAAATACTTGTCTCTGAATCAGACATACACGCTATTTGTGAGCATCTAGGTGCACAAATCACACACGATTACCAAGATAAAAAACCACTTTTAATTGGACTTCTTAAAGGGTGTATCCCATTTATGTCTGATTTAGTAAAATACATTGATTTATACGTTGACATGGAATATTTATCTGTGAGTAGCTATCACGGTGGCATTGCATCTACAGGTGATGTAAAAATTACGAAGGATTCTGATATCTCACTTAAAAACCGTGATGTTTTAATTATTGAGGACATTGTCGATACAGCAAACACAATTACAACAATGTTAGAAGTATTTAAAAATAGAGGCGCGAAATCTGTTAAAGTTGTTACTTTATTAGATAAACCAGGTGGAAGATTAAAGCCTTATGTTCCTGATTATGTAGGAACAACCATTCCAAATAAATTTGTTGTTGGATATGGACTAGATTACAATGAACTTTATCGTAACTTACCCTATGTAGGTATCTTAAAAAAAGCAGTTTATTCAAACAAGGAGTCTTAATTAATGACAAAAAAACCAAACACACCATTAAAGAAAAAACCAGATTACTTAGTCATCATATTTACTTTAGTAATTGTATTAGGGGTCTTTTTATTTTTACGTAATGCACTTGAAGAACCTTCTCAAGCCTTATCTACCATTGAAATTACAGAAGCTGCCGATCAACAAGATATTGAATATTTCTCTTATCAACTTATTGGTGGAGAAAACTTTGACTTGGTGAATGTTTCTGGTGTGATCAAAGCAGCAAGCGCAGCTAGCTACGGTGATATTCGTCAATTTACAGGCATCATGCGTATTGACGAAGCGGACTTAATTGCTGAAAAAGTTGATCTTTCCGGTGGAACAACTGAAATTGTTCCAGTATCTGGTGTTACGTTCTGGACTGTATTAATTAACATTTTACCGATAGGATTATTTTTGGTTGTTTTATTTATTATTTTCAGAAACGCAAACAGCCAAAATAACCGTGCCTTTGATTTCTCAAAAAATCGTGCCAAATTAAACCGTGAAAAAACTGTAACTTTTAAAGATGTTGCTGGTGTTGATGAGGAAAAAGAAGAGTTAGAAGAAGTTATTGATTTCCTTAAAACACCGAAAAAATACGCAGACATGGGGGCAAGAATCCCTAAAGGTGTCTTGCTTGTTGGTGCGCCTGGAACTGGTAAAACCTTACTTGCAAAAGCGGTCGCTGGTGAAGCAAATGTCCCCTTCTTCTCGATTTCAGGATCTGACTTTGTTGAGATGTTTGTCGGTGTTGGTGCTTCTCGAGTCCGTGACTTATTTAAAGTTGCAAAAGAAAGTTCACCTTGCATCATCTTTATCGATGAAATTGATGCTGTTGGTCGTCAACGTGGTGCTGGATTAGGTGGTGGACACGATGAACGTGAACAAACCTTAAACCAATTACTCGTTGAAATGGATGGCTTTACTGGAAATTTAGGCATCATCATTATGGCTGCTACCAACCGTCCTGATGTGTTGGATCCAGCGTTATTACGACCTGGACGTTTTGATAGACAAATCACGATTGACTTACCTGACGTTCGAGGTCGTGAAGCTATTTTAAAAGTTCACGCTAGAAATAAA
The DNA here is from genome assembly GCA_965657915.1 of Acholeplasmataceae bacterium. Lineage (GTDB taxonomy): Bacteria > Bacillota_I > Bacilli_A > Acholeplasmatales > Acholeplasmataceae > UBA8290. The sequence goes on from CBFHPN010000003.1 coordinate 54,024, forward strand.
AAGATTGATCCAGATATTGATTTTAAAGGGCTCTCTTTAAGAATTCCAGGTTTTAGTGGTGCTGACATCGAAAACTTACTTAACGAATCTGCATTGCTCGCTGCACGTGAAAATCGTACGATGGTTATTGAGAAAGATTTAGATGAAGCAATGGATCGTGTCCGTATGGGACCTGCCAAAAAATCTCGTAAATTTACACCCAATGAAAAGAAAACGGTCGCTTTCCATGAAGCGGGACATGCGGTGATTGGAATTAAAGTCCCTCACGCCAATGTTGTTCAAAAAGTAACCATCATCCCTCGTGGGAGAGCAGGTGGTTATAATTTAATGACACCTGCTGAAGAAACATTCTTAGAGACAAAACAATCACTTCTTGCAATGATTACGAGTTATTTAGGTGGCCGTGTTGCAGAAGAAATTAAATTTGATACTGTTACAACAGGCGCATACAATGACTTCCAAATGGCAACAAAAATTGCGCGTGCAATGGTCACTGAATACGGCATGAGTGCCCTTGGTCCAATTCAATATGAAAATCAAGGTGGAAGTGTCTTTTTAGGTCGTGATTATTACAAAGAAAAAAACTTCTCTGATCAAGTTGCTCATGAAATTGATAAAGAAGTACGTGACATCATTACAGAATGTTATGAAACAGCACGTAAAATTCTTACTGAAAATATGTCATTATTAGACACAATTGCTCAATACTTACTCGATATCGAAACACTTACAAAAGCGGATATTGATGAAATTGTCGCTTCAGGAAAACTTGCTTGGTGGGAAAACCAATTAAAAGAAGAAAAAAAGGTTGAAACAGAAACACCTGATGCGGCTTGATAAATATTTAAAAGTTTCAAGATTGATGAAAAGACGCACGGTTGCTAAAGATGTTGCAGAAAAATCTAAAATTCATGTCAATGGTAACCCTGTAAAACCAAGTTATCAATTAAAAATTGGTGATGAGATTGCCATTCATTATGCAGCAAAAACAATTGTAGTCAAGGTGTCTTCACTCGTTGTTATTAAAGATTTATTAATGTATGACGTCATACAAGCTTAATGTCATTTGGCCATGTGTATGGCCATTTGTTATCCACAAAAGGAGTGTCTCATGGAAGACTTAGAACAAACACGTATACGAAAAGAAAAACTACAGTATTTAAAAGATAAAGGTGTTGATCCTTTTGGTTCTAAATATGAACGAACACACCATGCTAAGCAAATTAAAGATGCTTACGATCACATCCCTAAAGAAGAATTAGCATTAAAGCAGATTGAGGTTTCAGTTGCTGGAAGAATTATGCTTAAACGTGGACAAGGTAAAGCAGGGTTCATGCATGTTAAAGACAGAAGCGGAACCATACAAATCTATGTGAGACTCAATGATTTAGGTGACGATCAATATGATACTGTCATGCATAGTGACTTGGGTGATATTGTTGGTGTCAAAGGATTTTTGTTTCGAACAAATACTGATGAATTAACCATTCATGCAACAACGTATACCCATCTAACAAAAGCACTTAGACCTTTACCAGATAAATTTCACGGTCTTCAAGATAAAGAAATTGCACGTCGTAAAAGATATTTAGACTTACTGACAAGTGATGACGCATTAAACGTTGCGATGCTTCGTCCGATGATCATTCGCTCAATTCAACGCTTTTTTGATGAAAAAGGGTTTATAGAAGTTGAAACACCTGTCTTACAAAAGACATTAGGTGGGGCATCTGCACGTCCATTTAGAACGCATCATAATGCGCTAGATATGGATTTTAACTTACGTATCGCAACCGAACTGCCTCTCAAAAAGCTTTTGGTTGGTGGATTAGAGGCGGTTTATGAAATCGGTCGTTTATTCAGAAACGAAGGGATGGATGCAAAACATAACCCTGAGTTTACAACCATAGAAGCATATCTTGCATATTCGGATATGGAAGGGATGATGGATTTAGTTGAAGACGTGTTGAATCAAGTTGCAATAGATGTTTTAGGGGAACCTAAAGTCACCTTCCAAGATCAAGAGATTCGTTTTGAAAAACCATTCAAACGCATTCACATGGTCGACGCGATTAAAGAAAAAACAAACATTAACTTCTTTGACGTTAAAACACTTGAAGACGCAAAAAAACTCGCGAAAGATCACCATATTCACGTTGAGAAACACTTTGAATACGGGCATATTGTTGAAGCTTTCTTTGAACATTTTGTTGAAGAAACATTGATTCAGCCAACATTCGTCTATGGACATCCAATTGAAATCAGTCCACTTGCGAAGAAAAACGATGTTGACCCGCGTTTCACTGAACGATTTGAATTGTTCATTGTGAAAAGTGAATTTGCAAACGCGTTTTCTGAGCTCAATGATCCGATCGATCAAAAAGAGAGATTTGACGCTCAACAGGCTCAAAAAGCACTTGGAAATGACGAAGCGAATGATGTTGATTTAGATTTCTTAGAAGCGCTCGAGTACGGCATGCCACCTGCTGGTGGATTAGGAATTGGCATTGATAGACTCATTATGTTACTTACAAATACACCAAACATTCGAGATGTCATTTTATTTCCTCACTTAAAAACAAAAGAATAAAAAAATAGCCACTCTTTAATGAGTGGCTTTTTATTATCCTTCTATAATACCGAGTTCATCTGCTATTTCTAAATAAATGTCATCGATTGGGTAAAAGTCAACATTTAATCTTTTAAACATATTGTATGTCAATTCATCTAAATCTTTAAACATATGAATCGGAATTGGTTCTTGATTTGATATTTTATCAACAAGTTGTTTTTCAAAGTCCATTAATTTATCCAAATCTTCTTGTTGAAATTCATCTAAACCGAGTATTTCTTGTTGAAATTCAATCGTTGAAAGTAATAAATTAACTTCTTTTACTTGTTTTTCTAGTGCATGTAAATCTTCTTTAAAATATTTTTTTAAAATGGTCTCAATTTCGTCAATTTGATCGGCTAAATAATAAAACCCTGTTTGAAATATATTGAGTTCATCATCTGAATACGATAATGAATCCACCATCTTTGTATATAAATGATCGACAACATGAAAGACATGTTGAAACCGCAACATTAAAGACGATTCTTGTGCAATCAACGTTTGTAGAAATTCATGTTTATCTAATTTCCAACTCGCATATTCATGATATACGTGTTCTTCGTTCATAGTGACCTCTTTATGCTTGATTCACAGATCCAAATAATGTTAATTTTGTACGAATGACTTCTTTAATTGCATCATATCCTGGTTTTAATAATTTTCTTGGGTCGAAACCTTTACCTTGTTGGTCTAGTCCTTTTTCAATGTAATCACGTGTTGCTTTCGCAAATGCAATTTGGCATTCTGTGTTGACATTAATCTTTGAAACACCTAATGAAATAGCTTTTTTAACCATGTCATCTGGAATGCCTGAACCCCCGTGTAAAACAAGTGGAACACCACCTGTCACATTTTGAACTTCTTCTAGAACTTCGAAATTAAGTCCTTTCCATGTTGGTGGATACATACCGTGTATATTACCAATACCAGCGGCAAACATATCAACACCTGTTGCTGCGATTTGACGGCATTCTTCAGGATCGGCAATTTCTCCACCACCAATCACGCCATCTTCTTCACCACCAATAGACCCTACTTCTGCTTCTACTGAGACACCTTTAGCATGGCACATGGCAACAACTTCTTTTGTCTTTTCTAAATTTTCTGCAAATGGATAGTGCGACCCATCAAACATAATCGATGTGAATCCAGCGGCAAGTGCTTTTTGTGCGCCTTCATATGAACCGTGATCTAAGTGAACCGCTACTGGAACTGTGACACCTAAAAAGTCGTGTACTTCTTTAACCATTCCCATGACGTTTCTATATCCGCCCATATATTTAGCTGCACCTTCTGATACTCCTAAAATAACTGGTGATTGAAGTGCTTGAACCTCTTCAAGTGTTGCTTTGATCCATTCTAAATTATTAATATTGATTTGAGCAATCCCAAAACCTTCTTTGTGTGCTTTTAAAAGCATATCACGTGCTGAAACTAATGCCATTTTGTTTTCTCCTTTGTTTTTTCAATGTTATTATACATCATTTTATTGTTTTATTTTGTAAGTTTTTAAACAAGAAAAAAGTCTCTTGGAGACTTTTAATCTTCGTCATACATATCTTCGTAATCATCCATAATTTCGTTGTAGTCTTCATCGTCAAAGTCTTCATCAAAATCAAGTTCAACATCATCTCCGTCATCTTCGTCGGTTGATTTCATTGAAATTTCTACATCGATATATTCTTTTTCCTCTAATATTGCTTCAATTTCTTCTTCATCTTCAACAATTTCGACATCTTCTTCCTCGTCATCATTGTCATCTTCAACAAGAAGCGCTTCTTCTTCTGATGGTAATGAAATGTCATCGATATTGAAATCTGTAAATTCGATATCTTCTTCGACATCTTCTTCACTTGCATCAACATCTCCAACATAAGCAAATCCTTCTTTATCCCATAGCTCTAAATTGTTTTCTTTAAGGTTCCAAAGGTTGTCACCACAAAAAACAAATTTTGCACTGTGTGTTAAATCAAGATAAAATGCGTTAAGTTTTTGAAAATCATCTAATTGAAACCCTTTGACTTCGAAAATATAATTAATAATATCTTGAAGTGGCGTATTCTCATTTTTTTCTCTAATAAAAAGTTCTGCAAGTTCTAACATTGATAACGAATCATTTGGTTTGTTCATTGACGCCTCCTAAAAACGTAACTATTGTAACGTAAACCACATACATTTGCAAGCATTTATGATGACATTGCTAAGACGATGACAAGAATCACCGCAACAACGATAAATAATTTAAGCATTTTCTTAACAAATTGAATTGTTCCTAAAACAATCACAACCGCCAGTAAGATGCTTCCCGGGATTTTAACAAGTTCGGGTAGTGGCGCAATGACTTGATCATAAAACCCTAAAATGAGATCATCAAATTGAATAAGGTTTTGAAGAAATCCATTAATGTCTCCAAAAATATTATTAATAAAACTTAAGATTCCACTTGATTCCATATGACCCCCTTTAACTAAAATCCTTTTCTATTTTCAACTGCTTTCGCCAGTGTTTGACTGTCGGCATATTTAAAATCTGTCCCCATCGGTAAACCGTAGGCAAGTCTTGTTACAGTGATATTATCTTTAAATAAAGAATGTAAGTAGCGTGCGGTCAGTTCACCTTCTACCGTACTATTTGTTGCAATGATCATTTCACTGAACTGCGCGAGTCTGGTTTGAAGGGTATCGATATTAAGATCTTCATTTGAAATGCCTCTTGAAAAATCAATTAAGTTCCCTAAGACATGATAGTACCCTTTGTATGTTTGCATTTTTTCAAGTGAAATGACATCTTTTGCTTCTGCAACGACCATTACAATGTTCTCTCTATCTGAATCCCTGCATATGTCACATAAGGGTTGATCCGTGATCATATGACACGTCGGGCATTCATGAATCGACGTTGTGACCGCTTCTAAATTTTTTGAAAATGATAAAATCTCTTCTTTTGATTGGGTTGTGATTAAGTGAAGCGCTAATCTTTCGGCAGTTTTTTCACCAATACCCGGTAATTTTTGAAAATCTTCGATTAATTTTTCTAGACTTTTTGGATACATTAGAATCCAAATCCACCCATGCCACCAGCAAATTGGCCCATGGTTTCTTCTGTTTCTTTTTCAATTTGTTTGAGTGCATCATTGGTCGCCATGACAATGGCATCTTGAAGTAATTCAACTTCACTTAAAAGTTCTGGATCAATTTGAACATCAATCAGTTGTTTTGTTCCTTGAACGATGACGGTAACACCACTAGCTTTTCCAAAAAATTCTTTGGATTCAAGTTGTTCTTGTGCTTCAAGCATTTGTTTTTGCATTTTTTTAAGTTTGTTTAACATGTTCGGGTTCATTTTAGTTTCCTTTCTTGATTGCTTTATCACCAAAATAATTTTTTGCGATGTCATAAGCTTCATCTGATTTTGAGTGATTGTTTCCCTTGTATAATTGTAAATCACGATTGTTTAATTTTGGTTCGGAATGCCCTTGTTTCCACAATGTGACATATTCAGCTTTCATCGCTAACCAATCTGATTTTAAAATTGCACAATAATTTTCGATGACGTTAGATTTAGAATTTAATATTTCTAAAACATCATGTTTAATGCCCTCATCATACATTTGTGTTGCGGTTGCAACATCATCGTATACAAGAAGCATTTCTGTATGTGATACTGCTTCAAGTTCACCTATAAATAGTAAATGGGCTGAAAGTTCTTTTCCAGGTTCATCATATTGTTCTAATTTATGCCATGCAGCAAGTAAGCTTTCTTTTTTTTGCTTATCGCTTTGGTGTAGAATTCGTTCCACATCTTGGACTGTAACAAGTGCTTCTCTTCCAGCTTGTGGTTCATTAATTTTTTCTTCTTTAGATGGTGTTTCTGTTTGTGTATGAACGTGCATCTGTTTTTGTTCTTTTAATCGTTCAATTTCTAATCGCAATGATTGGATTTCAGAAGTGACATCGATATTTGTAATGACTTGGTGTTCAATCATCTTAACGATCGCAAGCTCTAAATATGTTTCTTTTTGTGTCGTATATTTTATGTCATAACTTAATGCGTTGATTACATCTAGAAAATGATATAACTTTTCAAATGGAATGTATGAAGAAATTTCCTCATAAAAGCCTTTTTGCTTCGTGGCTTTCTCTTTCAATATTTGAGAGAGTGCGTCGGTTAAATCTGCGAGTATTCGACCAACTTCTTTACCTTGATACACTTGTTGTTTGATAATATCCAATGCTTCTGCAGCTTTCTTATTCACGATCGCGTGAAGTAAGGCTTGTATGTCTTTTGTGGAAACTGCACCCGTCACTTGATAAACAATCTCTTCGGTAATTTCATCAGCAGCATACGCACGCACTTGATCAAGTAGTGAGACGGAATCTCTTACGGATCCACCACCTAAAACTGAGATTGCTTTTGTTGCTTCTTTGCTAATTTGAATGTTTTCTTTTTTTGCAATTTCATCAATTTTTTTAATGATTTTATCTGATGAGACGAGCGTGAAATCAAAGCGTTGACAACGCGATAAAATTGTTTGTGGAATTTTATGAATTTCTGTTGTTGCTAAAATAAAAATAACGTGTTGAGGTGGTTCTTCTAATGTTTTTAAGAGTGCATTGAATGCACCGGTTGTTAACATATGAACCTCATCGATAATATATACTTTATATGTACCGATACTAGGCATGAATTTAACTTTATCTCTTATGTCGCGAATTTCATCAACACCGTTATTTGACGCAGCGTCAAGTTCAATAATGTCTGTCATATCTGACGCTTTTAATGCATGATATACATCGCAATGGGCATAGGTTTCATTGTCTTCTTGAAAACAATTAATTGCTTTTGCAAATATTTTAGCAATGGATGTTTTTCCTGTACCTCTTGGTCCACTGAACAAGTATGCGTGAGATGTTTGATTAAATTTAAGTGCATTTTGAAGTGTTTGTATAACAGCTTCTTGACCTATAACATCATCAAATGTTTTCGGTCGATATGCACGATATAATGCGACATACGCCATATAAATCTCCTAACATTATTATATCATGAAATGATGATTATTTGCCGAGACAAAAACGTCTAAACATGTCATCTACAAGTGATTCGTGATACCTTTGACCTGTGATATCTGATAAAGCCTCCCATGCATCCCTTAAATCTAATTGAATCATATCAATGGGTAAGTTATTATTGGTTGATACTAATGCTTGCTTTAAATGTGACTCACATTTATCTAATAATTGTATTTGTCTTTCGTTTGATAGAAATTCTAAATCTCTTGTTTCTAGATTGCCAAGCTCAAATCGTTTTTTTATTTCTTCTTCTAGAAGGTTAATGTTATTAGAAGATTTCGCTGATAATGAGATCACATTGATTCCTGATTGGTTATCACTAATGTCATTTTTATTGCCAACGATGATATGTGGTTTATTTGCAATGGAGGATAGTAATTCTTTTTCTTCATCGTCAATTGGTTTTGATTGATCAACAACAAAAATAATCAACTCTGCTTGATCAATTGCTTGTTTTGATTTCTCGATACCAATGCGTTCAATCATATCTTCGCTTTTGTGGATACCTGCTGTATCTAATAAGTGAAGTTTAATTCCGTTCACATTGATATACCCTTCAATGACATCTCTTGTTGTTCCGGGGATATTTGTAACAATCGCCTTTTCTTCTTTAATCAGCGCATTTAATAGGCTACTTTTCCCAACATTTGGTTTTCCGATAATGGCTGTTTTTAACCCGTTGACAATCCATTTGTTTTTATTAGACTCTTTTAAAGAAACATGAATTTCTTTCATAAAGTCGATGAGTTGCGGTTTTAAATATGCTTGTGTAATTTCGTTTTCAGATTCGTATTCTGGATAATCAATATTGACTTCAATATGCGTAATCCACGACATGATTTTTTCTTTGTACTGATTGATTTTTTTAGATATGATGGACTGAAGTCCTGCCTGAGCAAGCTTGATTTGAAGATCGTTTTCTGCATTAATTAAATCCATCACAGATTCTGCTTGGATAAGGTCAAGCTTCTTATTGATATATGCACGCTCTGTAAACTCACCAGGTTTTGCCAGTTCAATGTTTTGTCTTAAGACTGCATTGAGTACGTTTTGAGTCACTTGAATCCCACCATGACAAAAAATTTCAACCATATCTTCGCCAGTATATGATTTTGGTGATTTGTATGTTGTCACCATAACATCGTCTATGATCTTATTATTTTCTATAATCTGAGTATGCATCATTTGGTTAGGTTTAAGATTCTCCAAGTGATTATTTTTAAAAAGATTAGAAGAAAGGGTAATTGCTTCACTGCCACTTATTCTGATAATTGAAATCGCACCTTTTCCATAAGGTGTCGCGATCGCAGCAATCGTTGATTGCATCATAAATGATCTTCAAGCTCCTCATCTTTGTGATCTTTTACAAAAGGGTTAAATCCTCTCGCCAAGTCTCTTAGGAAGATAAATAAAAATATTAAGACACCTACGATGACACCCAATACTAGAAATCCACTTCCTAGAATGAGCCCGATAATTGCAGATGACCAAATTGTTGTTGCTGTGGTAATCCCTCTAATAGAGCCTTTTTCTTTTAAAATTACACCGGCTCCAATAAACCCAATACCTGTAAGTACTTGTGCGATAATGCGTTGGGTTTGTACTTCTTGTATGCCAAGCTGAGTAATTTCATATTCATAGAGTAGTCGCTGCATGATTGCAATCGCTGCACTCGCAAATGCGACGAGCATATGAGATGAAATGCCTGCTGCTTTTCCTATCTTTTGTCTTTCAAAACCAATAAAGTATGCAATGACTGATGTTAAAAACAATGGTAACAAGATGATGTAAAATAATTGTTCCATTGAGATGTTACTATCTAAGATATATTCCATGATTTATTCCTTTGACGCTTTAATATGTTTGATAACATCTTTTGTGAATTGGTCTACGTGTTCCCATGAAGGTAATCTAGCGCCTGAAGCTTTTGCATGTCCGCCACCTTCATATTTTTCTGCAAGTGTATTGATTGTTGGTCCTGAAGATCTTAAACGTATGCGTATTTCATTTTCGTACTCTATCATGAGTGCCCATACAGGATAACCCTCTAACCCTCCGATTAGATTAACAACAGAAGCTGCTTCTTCATCTGTCACGCCATATTCATTGATGATTGATCGTGGCATTTTTAAATAAATAAATCCACCTTCAACTGTAATAAAGTTAGAGTAGACATACCCTTTTAAAGCATACATTTTTAATGTTTCTTTGCTGAGTTTTGAGTCAATAAATTCTACATCAACCCCAGCTTCGATTAATATACCGGCAAGCGTGTGTGTGCGTTTAGAAACACCTCTGTAACGGAATCTTCCGGTATCTGTGATGAGTCCTGTATATAGTGCAATGGCTGACTCTAGAGGAATATCTAAATTGTGTTGAACTGCAAAATCAGTGATCATTTCAGATACAGCGGGATATGTGGTATCCACCCAATTCATATCTCCATACGCATCAACGTCAATGTGATGGTCTATTTTTATTATTTTGTTTCCTAATGTATATCTAGCGTCACTAATGCGGTCTTTTGTTGCTGTATCAACAACAATGGATAGTGCATCTTGATAGACATCATCATTGATTTGATCAGGTGTTCCCACGTATTTAACATAGTCACTTTCTTCACCTACAACAAATATCTTTTTATCAGGAAATGCTTTCTTTAGAATCCCTTTAAGGCCGTATTGGCCTCCATAACAATCACCATCTGGTCTTTTATGTCCGTGAATAATAATTGTGGTATATTTCTTAATTTCTTGTAGTATGTTTGTCATGTAATATCACCTTTTCATTTAAGTCTTCTATAAGTTGGTATACTTTTTCAATCGTGTCCAGTGTTGCGCCACAAGCATTTAAATGCCCGCCACCACCATATTTTTTTGCAATATCTACAATCGGGATTTCTCTGGAGCGTAATTCAGCAACATAAGATCCATTATGATCTTCAGAGAAGCTCCCCCAAATACGTACTTCTTTAATTCCAGCCATTTGATTAACCATACCACGACTAATTGTTTGAAAATCTTCACCCGTTGAGGCAATTAATGCTTTAGAATTAATTCTGTAAGCGACATTTTGTGCTGTAAGTTCAAATGTTGAAAATTGATTTTTTAATCGTTTTTTTGAAAGTGGTTCTGTATATAAATAATTGTATAAATCTTGAATATTTGGTTGAAATCTTGTCACATAACTCGCAAGTAAAAACGTTCTTTCTGGATTTTTTAAGTATAAAAATCTTCCGGAATCTGTAATCATACCACCATATAAATATGTTGCAGCCTCTCTTGATAGGTCTAAATGAAATGTTTTTGCAAAATCAATTATCATTTCACATGCTGAGTTATAACTCGTGTCTTTATAATGAATCGATACATTGTCTATATTCGTATCATTTTCGTGATGATCAATAATGATGATGTCTTTCGCTAATTTGTAGCGCTCATCACTCACCATATGCGACACCGCAACATCGGTAATAATCACGAGAGCATCGTGATAGGTTTCGTCTTTCACTTCGTCCATCTCGGCCAAATAGCTCATTGAATTTAAATCGCCTACGACATATATCTTTTTTTCTGGAAATTGGCTTTCTAATAACAATTTTAATCCCATTTGACTACCAATCGCATCTAAATCAGGTCGTTGGTGTCTATGGATGATGATGGTTGTGTGTGTGTTGATTATACCTAGAATGTCATCTTTCATGGTTGCCCCTTTTTAAAGCTTTTTGAAGATTATAATAGAATATCACATTTCATAATAAAAAGCGAGTTGCCTCGCTTTTATTCCCAAGGAAGTTTTAAGTGTGGTGTCCAAACTGGATTTTGAGTCGTGTTTCTTCTTGTATCATAGTTCCAATCGGGTGATTTTTCACCGTCTGGATTGTTTGGAAATCCTTTTGTTGCCCAACCTCTTTCTTCTGCTCTATTTTGAGCGAACCTTAAGAAGGTTAAATACGGTACGTTTTTATATGTTAATTGATAGTCATATGATTGATACTGTGAACCAACATCTTCAGATAATCCTTCTGCAACGATCCAAAATTGTGAAAGTGCGCCATTAATCCAAACAAGTCCTAGATTCCTTCCGTATCCCTCTTGAAGACTGTTGCCGGGAATGGATTGGATGTGGATCGTTTTAGAATTTGGATCGTTTAAAAGATATTCTTTATTGTATTTACTTGCGACATATCCCCATGGTTCTGCAGATACATTCCCGCCGTCTACTTCAGGGGTGTTTAAGTAAAAGTATCTTAGTGATCCACCTGGATATCCATTCATTGCTTGAAAGTACGCTGTGTCTCCATCAGCAACACCTGTATTGTTAACACGTGCTGCGCCACCGTATCCTAATGCGTCGTTGTTTGGATCAACGTACGGTAACTCTAGGTATCGTTGTTCTAATTGAGGGCCTTGATATAACTGTTCAAGTGTTTTAATGTCGTGATGATCGTTTTTTAAGTTCTCAAATAAGTCTGGAATATATGCGATAAAGTTAAATTGATCATATTCAGTTGATGCGATATAATCTTCTTTTTCTCCCAGTCTTATCATCGTCAAATCTACCGCAAAATTAATATCAAAACCAAGAAGACCGAATTGATCCACTTTTTGGTTGTTATAAAAAAGTTCAATGACATCATTGCCATTATAAGGCAGATTGCTATCATGCTTAAAATCGGACTTGTCTTGAAGGGTTGTGTCAGCAGGGTTGTTCCCGGTAATAACATAATAGGAATCGGCGGGGAGGCTACCCTCGAGTTGTATCTCGTGATCTCCACCTTGCGTCGTTGATCCGTTATTATAGATTCTTAACTCGACTTGACTTAAATCGATAGCGTCGTTTGTTGGGTTGTATAATTCAATCGCATTGTTGCTCATTGATGTTGCATCGATGACTTTTGAAATCACGATATTTGGTGTTTCTCCCTGACACGATTGAAGGATGAAAACACTCAATAATAATGTGGCAATGATGATGCTTTTTTTCATTTTTTTATCTCCTTACTTGTTTTCATTCGTTTGATGTTTTTATGAAAAAATATAAAATACGTGATCGGAATAAAAATAAGTATTTCAACCCCTATGTATACGTAACTAAAGTAATTGTAGGATTGAAAAGATACATTGAGTTCATTATTAAAATACCATGTTTCTTTATCCTCGATAGCGTCTAATTGCGTGTTTGTTTTAACCAAGGTGTTTAAGTCTATCTGATTATCGTCTGGGATGCTTAGGTTCTTATCCTTATAAACATCTGTATTAATCAGTTTTGATGTTGAGATCGCTAAACCTTCCGTTGGATAAAATATTTCAATACGTTCAATGCGCGTTGTTTCTGTATCATTAATAAAGTATCGTTGATCAATGGCGTACATGTGCATTGAGTCGTCATATAATTGAACAAATTGTTCTTGAAAGACGCTTTGATTAAATCCTTCAGGGTTTGATTCAAATGCAACATCTACCATTAAAGCAAGTGCATCATCACTTATAAAGGCAAAAGGATCTGTGTTTTGGTAATCATTAACAAGTATGATCATTTCATAATGATAATGATCATCGTTTTCATAAAGTAAGACTGAAAACATCATAAGACGGTAAGTTACGTTTGTTTGAGAAATTTCAAGATCTGCGATCGGTTCGTTTTTAATAAAGACGTCGTATTGTCCTTGTGTGTTTGCAACTAGAGTTGCTGTAATTAAATCTTTTGGAACATCATAGATACGTGCTTCTTGATTCTCTAAAAACGTTACTGTTTGGTTTGCTCTTGCATACCCGGCAATAATAAATGTTATAAAGGCTATGAAAATGATATACGATGTGATTCCAAAGATTTTTCCCATGTATTTTCCTAGGTTTTTGCGTATGTCTATTATACGTTTTTTAGTGCTTTTTTACAAATAAAAAAAGGATAGATTACTCTATCCTTTTTATTAAAATTTATTTAAATTATGAAACTGTGTGTGAGCCTAAATAAGAAAACTCATTGGCTGTATATACAATCCATTCATCTGGATTCCAAGTAGTTGTTCCACCTGTAACTCCAGGTTTTCTAACTAGTGTTACGTTAGCTGTAGTCCCTGTTCCAACATCCCATGCAGAACCCGGATCTTCACCAACAACACCAAACACATCGATGACAACCCAAGTTGTTCCGCCATCAGTTGTTTTTTCTAAAACAAATGCGTCGTCTCCGTTGAAGAATGTAACATTTCCTGCTAAATCACCAACATTGGTTATGGTTGCGTCTGAGCCACTGTTATATACCACAAAAACGTCTCCAACAGCAAGTGTCCCAGTGAGTTCTGTTGTTTGTGAAGGCGTTGTGCTTCCGTTTGAGTATAAAACCATTCTATAGTTTGAAAGGTCTAATGCTGAATTTGTAGGGTTATATAACTCAATTGCTTTATTGTTTCCACCATCACCTTCAATATATTCAGAAATGAATAAGTCAGGTGCTGATGTTTCAACGACTACTTTTTCAACTGCATCAGCACTTGCAATGCGTAATCTTAATTCATTGCTCCAGTATGCGCCAGCAACAACATTAATCACATCACCTGCAACTAATTCAGTAGGTAATCCCATTGGATCACCTGTTCTAGAGTCCCAACGAATGAAGAATGTCGCTGTTCCGTTTGAAACTTCAAGATCTAAATTACCATATTGGTCATATGCTAAACTCACAACTTCTAATGCTTTGAATTCAACAAGTTGCGCAATATATGCATCTAAAGCTGTGACGTCCATTGCAGTCACATCTACTGCGGTTGGGAAATCAAACCCTGGTGTTGGAATAACATTCACGAATTGAACACTAGAAACTTGTTCTAATCCTCTAAATGCACCACGAGTCGCTTGAATTTCAATTGCGTATCCACCTAAGTAAGCAGCTAGGAATGCATCTTTTTCAGCACTTGCGCCACTTCCTAAGAATACATCGAGTGCACCCGTGTTGTCTTGGAATAAGAAGTTATTACCATCAACATTGAGTGTGACGTAACCACGAATTGTGACGACAGTGTCTTCTGCTTCATCAAGTGCAGCAGCAATGGTCATTGGAGGTAATGTGAAATCACCTTCAGCATCAATTCTTAAACGTGCACCATTACTCCAGTAAACACCAACAACAGCATCAATAACATCGCCAACTTCAAGTGTAAGTGGGAATCCTACAGGATCTCCCGTTCTTGAGTCCCAACGAATTTCAACTGTTTCAGTCCCTAATGTAAATGTGAAATCAACATTATCATACTGATCTGTTGCTTGGCTTACATACACCAATCCTTCTAAACGAACTTGTTGTGCAATGTAAGCTGATAAATCTGCAACACTTGTGACAACAGTAGGTGTTGGGAATGCAGCACCAATTTTATCTACAAGCATTAATTCTGTAATGGTTGATAATTGTTCTAATCCGTTATATGCACCACGTTTTGCAGTGATTTGAACTGCATAGCGTCCGTGATACGCACGTAATAATTCATCTTTAGTAGGGCTTGCACCACCACCAGCAAAGATATCAAGTGCACCTGTACCATCTTGAATAAAGAAGTTATTACCATCAACATTCATGGTGATGTATCCTTCAACCGTTACAACGGTATCTGCAGCTTCTAATAATGCTGCTGCAATGGTCATTGGTGGTAATGAAACATCATCTGCTGAATCAATTCTTAATCTTGCTGAGTTACTGTAGTAGACACCTGCAACAACATTGATGATATCACCAGCTTCTAATTCTGTTGGAAGACCAGCTGGTGTTGCAGCTCTTGAGTCCCAACGAATTTCAACAGTTTCTGTTCCTAAAGTTGCCGTAATATCTAAGTTGTTGTATTGGTCATACGTAACACTTACAACTTCAAGATTTCTTAATCTTACGAGTTGAGCAACGAGCCCTTCTAATTGTGATAATGCTGTTACATCAACAACTACCGGGAATGCAACTTCTGGTTCAGGAACAACTGTGACACTTGTAATACCTGATAGTTGTTCTAATCCTCTAAATGCGCCACGTTCACCCACAACTTCTACAAGTTCTCCACTTGCTAATGCTGCTAAAATCGCAGTTTTTTGTTCGCTATCGCCAGGCATGTATAAATCAAGTGCGCCTGTTTCGTCTTGTAATAAGAAGTTACTTCCATCAACGTTCATTGTCACATAACCTTGAACAACCGCAAGTTCACCTGCTGCGATTTCTAATGCTTCAGAAATAGAAACAACTGGTGAAACACCAACTTTAACGGTAAATTCCTTAACAACTGCTGTTGCAGTTCCAAGAGATACTGTTGCAGTTAATGTAACCGTCGCTTGTCCATCTGTAGGCACAGTGACTGCACCTGTTGTTGGATTAATAACCGCTTCATTATCTGATGTCCAAGCAATTGTCGTGCCATTTGCACCTGTTGTTGCTAAGTCTAGCGTTGTATCTTCAAGAATGTTAAATGGAATGGATAGTGCAGAACTATCAACTTCAATTGCTTCTGCATCTGTAAGGCTTGCTGTAATGCCATCTTCACCACCTACATAATAGAAGGCAAACGCTTTATTGTTTGATCTAAACGTATAAATTAAAATATCTACTGTAATGACTTTACCGTTATATGCTTGTATGTCTGCCATATTAAATGTATTGTAGTAAATCATTAAACCAACTGTTGGTTCTTCTGTAGTACCTGGAACCCAAGTTTGTGTTGTGTCATAGTTCGTTGGCATAATATAGGTGTTATAGTTTGATGTGTCACCAGGAATGACATAAACACGACCAGTAACCGTTGCATATACTGTTTCAAACGCACCACTTGCTGCATCACCATAAGCAAATTGGTCTTGATCTGTATCGAGTAATCCATTCACATAAGCAGCGATATCTGTAATCACTTCTGGTGTTGGCATTTGTGGGGTTGCTGCAGCATCTAATTCTGCTGTCCAAGCTGTAATTTCCCAAATACCAAAGTACCATTCTGTGGTTCCAGAAACATCATAGACTTTACCTACTTCAAGTCCACTCATGTCACCACCATACAATTGAATGATTCCTGTTCCGTCGTATGCAAACGCAGAATCAGAACCTTTACCAATAATTGTGAGGTTTTCAAGTGACACTTGATATGTACCATCATAAGCAACATCATTTAACGCAAGAACGTCTTCAATGTTTTCAATGGTAACTTCTTCGACTTCGCTTGCTTTGACAGTAAGTTCTAAATTCCAAGTTAAGGTAAGTTCTTGTGTGTCATCTAACCCCGATGGAATGGTTAACACTGCTGTTAGTGTGACTTTTGCATCTGGTTCACCAAATGCAGGACGGTTCACAGTCACAACTGCTAAGTTATTTGCTGGTTGTCCTACTGTCACAACCCCTGGATTATCTGAAGACCATACTGCATCCACACCACCAACTAGTAATGTTGGAACTGTAAAGTTACCCGTAATGTTGGATGGGTCAGAAATTAATCCGTTTAATGTATCGTATGCACCTTGTAAGGTTTCTTGAGCTGGGTCAACGGTTTCAACGTCTTCACAAGCTACTAAACCAAAGACAAGTGCGAATGATGCGAGTAATAAAAATAATTTTTTCATTCACTTCTCCCTTTTTCTTTTTTTATTAATTCGTTATAAAATCAAATGATTCTTGATATTGTTCATCAATATAGGCATCTAATTCAGCATTACTTGCTGCATCATATGCAAGTATTTTTACAAGCAAAGCGCCAACTTCAGATCGTGTTTTAGAACTTTGGTTAAACACTGCTGATGTAAAGAATATATCTTCGTTTTCTAAGAAAATCTCAATGGCTTCTTTAACGAGTTTTGCGACTGCTTCATCAATGGTTGATGGATTTTCATTAATGCCGTTAACATAATTTGTCCAGCGTGTTGTTTCGTATGCTGAATAACGAATTGGGGCATACCCTGAAGGAATACTAAATTCCGCAGTTCTCTCTGGTTCTAACATAAATTTCGCAAATAACCATGCGGCGATCATGCGTTGTTCATCATTTGATTTGAATAAATTGATGTTTGGACCTTGTTGAATTTGAAAACGCGCCTCTGCAGTGAATCCTGGAAGCGGTGCAACACCTACGCGGTATCCACCATCAAATACTGATTGAGGCATACCAACATAAGCATAACGCGTTCCACCTGTAGATCCAACATACATGTATGTTTTAGGGTTTTCAACTTTCATTGAGTCAGAATTATATGCGTCGCCATTAAGCGCACGTGTAATCATTAACCCTTTGTCTACTTTATCTTTAAAATAACGAACCATATCTTTTGATAAGTCATTGTTGAATTGAACTTCCCCGCGTCCAGTTTCAGCATTATATCCTGTATATGGTGCATTAAATTGTTTAGATCCTGTGATAAATAAGTTATCTTCTGAGTCATAGCCAAAAGGAAATGAATCTGGTTCTCTTAATTTGATATCTTCAGCGATCGCAAATACTTCATCCCAAGTTGTTGGCACACTATAACCGTGTTCATTAAAGTATGTTTCGTTATAGAAAAATGCTTCTGAAGATTTTGTAAATGGTAACGAAAGAATGGTTCCTTCGTCGTCATAACTTTGACCTTCTGCCCATAATCCTGGTAAGAAATCTGCAATTTCTTCTTGTGTCAATCCAATGTTTGGATTGTTAATAAAGTTGTTAAGTGCAAGAGGCGCTTTTGCAGCAGCATATCTTGCGATATGATCTGGATAACTTTCAGCAATATCTGGTTGATTTCCTGCAGGAATCGCAAGTGCAATCTTATCAGATAACGCGGTATAGTCTCCAGCTGCTTTTTCTTCAATCACGGTAATGTTTGGATAAACAGCTTCAAACTCTTCAATCCATTTTTGCACAAGTGCTTGAGACTGTGCGCCCATACGATGCCAAAACGTGATTGTGATTTCTTGATTTGGATCAAGATCGGCATCTGCAGATAATTCATACCACTCAACAAGACGAGCAGCGTCATTACCTGTACGTTCACCACCACATGCAGCAAGTGAAACTGCAGCAGTAAGTGCTAAAAATAATAAAAATACTTTTTTCATACCCTTTTCTCCTTTTTTTATTTATTACCCTTTAACACCACTTCTAGAAATTCCAGACATGATGTATTTTCTAAAAAAGATAAACATAAGTAGTAATGGCACTGTCACAATCACAGTTGCTGCCATTTGATAGTTGATCAAGACTCTACCAACACCTGTTGCGTCTTGATCAGTAAATGAAGATCTAAGCCAAGTTGTGACGAGTTTGTATTTCTCGTTTGCAACAATGTCTGGCCAGATATAGGCATTCCATGCACCCATTAATTTTAAAATGACGATGGTGATAATCGAA
Organism: Acholeplasmataceae bacterium; assembly: GCA_965657915.1. Taxonomy (GTDB): domain Bacteria; phylum Bacillota_I; class Bacilli_A; order Acholeplasmatales; family Acholeplasmataceae; genus UBA8290. The sequence goes on from CBFHPN010000003.1 coordinate 73,048, forward strand.
CTTTTTGCCATTGGAACCATGACGGTTCTTAGATATTTAAAGTCTTTACATCCATCGACTTTGGCTGCATAATACAATTCGTTAGGAATTTGTTTAAATGTTTGTCTTAGTAAGTAAATATGGAAAATCGATATAAAGAATGGAATGATCATTGCCAGAAACGATCCAACACCATCATCGTTCACCCATCCTAATCTTGAAACTGTAATATAGTTTGAGATAATAAGCATTTCTCCAGGAATCATCATGGTTGCAAGTAAGATTGTGAAAATAAGTTCTTTTCCTTTGAAGTTCAGTCTTGCAAGTGCAAATGCAACAAGGATTGAAAAGAATGTACCTCCGACTGTTGAAAACACCGCAACAATCAGTGTGTTACTTAAATATCGCGTAAAGGTAATCCCACCTTGTTGTGCTGATGAATATAAAAATGTGGAGACGTAGTTTTGTGGACTAAATTCTTTAGGAAATAGACTGGTATTTAACGAGTTCAGTACTTCGTTACTCGATTGAAAGGATACATTAAGCATCCAGTAAAATGGCACAATGACAATAAACGCCATTACAAATAAGAAAAAATACGTCATTGATTTGTTTGCAACAAAAAGTGCGCGTTGCTCTTTTAATTTTCGATTAATGCGGTAATGACCGCTTGGATTCATATATTGTATCATCGCATTCTCCTTAGTAATGAACCCGTTTTTTAGAAATGTTCAAGTTAATAAAGGTGAATATCAAAATAATGATAAATAAAATGACTGCCGATGCTGCACCCCTAGAATAGTAAGAAACAAAATTACTATCTAGTCCAACGTTACCAATCTTATCATAGACATACGCAACTGCGGTCCATCGATTTCTATCGAGCAATCGTCCAGTTGATCCAGCAACAGCAAGCACGCTTTCATATGACTTAAACGCACCAATGAAGGAGGTAATCAAGATATAACTAATCAGTGGTGATAATAGTGGGATGGTGATATGTCTTAAAATTCTTCTTTTTGGTGTTGCATCAATTTTTGCTGCATCATAATATTGTTTTGAGATGTTTTGAAGTCCACCAATAAACACTAAGATTTTAAATGGTAGTCCATCCCAAATAGAATAGACAAGAACAACAAACATCCAATCTGAACGTGTTGCGGTAACTCCAACCCAGTCTCTAGACAACCCAAACAAGGTATTAATAAGACCTTCTGCCATCAATCCATCTGTTAAGGGGTGTGAGAACATAACACTAAAAACCATCCCAATCGCTAACCCGTTTGTGACATAAGGTAAGAAAAAGATGGTTTGAAATATTTTTTGAAGTGGTTTGATCGAATTTAAAGCAACAGCAATTAACAGCGCAAGTCCTGTAGAAACAGGCACAGAAATAAACACCAATATCATCGTGTTACCAATTGCTGTGATAAAATATGGGTCATTAAAAATAGCACCATAGGCAGCTAAATCTAAATATGCACCAAATGTATCTGTCATTGGATTATATTGAGAAAAAATGGAGATTAAAATTGTTTTTACTAATGGATAAAACGTGAATACCGATAGTAAAAGAAGCGGAAAAGCAAGATAAAACCACGCTTTTCTGTCAATTTTATTTTCTAACATTACGCAAGTCTCCTACCGTTTGATTCGTCAAAAATATACGTTTTATTTTCTTTTAACTTAAACGAAACATTTCCTTTAAGATCTTTTAGATTAACTTCGTCATTTAAGATAATTCTAAATGATGGCGATGTTGACGCAGCGTGACTAGAAACTAATGCGAAATCTCTACCGATGGTTTCAACAAACTGAGCTTCAACTGTGAGTGGGCCATCTTTTGTGAGCATATAACCTTCGGGACGAACACCAACAATAACGTTTCTGTCTTTTTCTTTTGCGAGTTTATCAGATTCAAAAACTAATTTTTGATCGATAAACACTTGTCCTTTTTTGAGCTTCGCATTATATAAACCAATCGGTGGTGTTCCCAAAAATTGCGCTGAGAATAAGTTGGCTGGTTGGTCATAAACTTCCTGAGGTTGACCTTTTTGTTGTTCTTCTCCAAAATTCATCAAGACAATTTCATCAGAAATTGACATCGCTTCTTCTTGATCATGTGTCACGAATATTGTTGTAATACCTGTTTCTCTTTGAATACGTTTAATTTCTTCTCTTGTTTGAAGTCTGAGTCTTGCATCTAGATTTGAAAGTGGCTCATCTAAAAGTAATACTTGTGGTTTTTTAACAAGTGCGCGTGCAATTGCAACGCGTTGTTGTTGTCCACCAGAGAGTTGTGCTGGTTTTTTATCTAGTTGATCTTCGATACCAACAAGTTTTGCCATTTCAAGCATGTTTTCTTCCATTAGCGCTTTATAGTTCGTTCTTTTTGCCTCTAATACAAGAGAAACACTTTCTGGAGCAATTGCATTTGGATCGCTTTTTAACAATTCTTTATATGTTTTTTCTTTTCCTTGATAAGTTTGTTTCATCGTTGAAAATAACGCTTTAACATCTTCAACAACAAGTGCGCTTAATTCTTTTTCGTATTGTTGAGATAACACATCACGTTTTTCTTTTAATTGACGTTTAAGTGCTTCTATCTTTTCTTTATTCGTTTGTTTTAATTCTTTGTTTTGTTTTGCCTCAACCTTTAAGCTTTGAATGGCGTTGTTTACTTCATTTGCTTCGTCATTATCTAATCTTTTATATTTATTTTGTAGACTTTCAAATGCATCAACATAATCAAAGTATCGTTTAGCTTCTGCTGGAGTTTCGATAAAAAACGCTTGTCTATACGCTTTTTCAATAGACACTTTTTTTAGATTCATGTTTTCTAACGGAAACAAAATATTTTTTCTGACTGTCATGTGTGGGTAAAGTGCATAATTTTGAAAAACTAAACCAATGCCTCTTTTTTCAGCATCTAATTCCGTGACTTCAGTTTCACCAAAGAAAATTTTACCTTTTGTTGGTGCTAAAAGTCCGGCAATCATGTAAAGTGTTGTTGATTTACCACAACCCGATGGCCCCAGTAAACCCACGAGTTTTCCAGAAGGAATTTCAACATCAAAATCATATACAGCGCGTGTTATTTTTCCTGTTTTCTTATCCACAAAATCTTTATGTAAATTTTCCAACTTAATGGATAAACTTTTTTGTAATTTTTGCATTATATTTTTCTCCGATTTTTTTAAAATAAAAAGCACTTAATCAACTTATTAAGCGCTCTAAAAAATTAATGGTTTGCGTTATTATTAAAAAAGTCCCAGGTAATTTTTAACTTCAAATTATTTAACAAAAAGTGGTCTTTTTTCAATTTTATATTCCTCGCATTTCCATTATATATCAAATTGTGTTTTTTTCAAGTTTGATATCGTTTGTTTTGTAAATTTTACGTTAAAATTCGCAATTGTTTGGTGTTCTCGGAAATGGAATCACATCTCTTATGTTTTCTACACCTGTTAAATACATAATGAGTCGTTCAAAACCCATTCCAAATCCACTGTGAACCGTCCCTCCATAGCGTCTTAAATCAAGATACCAATCAAAAGCTTCTTCGGGAACATTCATCTCTTTCATTCTTTTTTGGAGAAGATCTAGTCGTTCTTCTCTTTGAGATCCCCCGATAAGTTCTCCACTTCCAGGAACAAGTAAATCCATCGCAGCAACGGTTTTTTGATCATCGTTGATTCTCATATAAAACGCTTTAATGTCTTTTGGCCAATTGGTGATAAACACTGGTGTTTTATACAAGACATCTGTTAAATATTTTTCATGTTCTGTGTTTAAGTCTTGACCGTGTGTTGGTGTGTTTTCAAAAGGATGTTTGGACGCTAAAAGTTGATTAATCGCTTCTTCGTGTGTAATTCTTTCGAACTTACTGTTTAATACGAGATTTAATCTGTCTTTGAGATTCTTATCAACAAACTGATTGAAAAAATCAATTTCAAAATGACATGATTTCAGTATATAGTCAATAACATATTTGACCATGTCTTCTGCGACATTCATGTCTCCTTCGAGATCACAAAAGGCCATTTCGGGTTCAATCATCCAAAACTCTGAAGCGTGTCTTTGTGTGTTTGATTTTTCAGCACGAAACGTCGGTCCAAACGTATACACATTTTTAAATGCCATTGCATATGCTTCCGCTTCTAATTGTCCTGTTACTGCAAGATATGTTGGTTTTCCAAAAAAATCTTTTGAATAGTCAACACTCTTGTCTTTTCCTGTGTGTTTTAAATCTAACGTTGTCACTTGAAACATAGAACCGGCACCTTCACCGTCATTGCCGGTGATGAGTGGTGTGTTTGTGTAAACAAACCCTCGTTTGTTAAAAAATTGATGAACAGCAATTGCTGCTTCGCTTCTTACACGAAATACGGCTTGAAAAAGGTTGGTGCGCATGCGAAGATGTGCAACTTCTCTTAAAAACTCTCTGGTGTGTCTTTTAGGCTGAATCGGATAATCTTCAGGTGAGTCTCCTAAGAGTGTGACGTGTGTGGCTTTAATTTCAAATGGTTGTTTCATGTCGGGCGTCAAGACAACATGACCTTTAATTTCAACAGAACTACCCACGCGTATTTTTTGAGTTTCTTTAAAATTATATAGCGCTTCTTCATAAACAACTTGTAATGTTGGAAATGTTGTTCCATCGTGAAAATTAATAAATCCAAAGTTTTTTTGACTTCTGTTGTTTCTTACCCACCCATGTAGAATTACTTCTTGTTGGTCTAATTCTTGATGTTTGTCGTATAAATATTTAACTGTCGTCTCCATCGTTATCCTCATCTTTGATCATGTTATCTATAAAACGCGCTTCTTCGAATTTGGCGTCTTTAATATAATCAAATTTCTTTTTAATTTTATCGGTTGTTGTTGACATTTTTTCAGCGTCTTTTTTTATTGTATCAATTGATCGATTGAGTTTATCCCAGCGTTCACTATATCTGATAAACTCAACGTTAAGTTTATTCAATTCATCAATAATCACTTTGGTTTGCTCGTCTCTTTTTAAATTTTGAACAAAGACTTGAATCATTGTCAATGTAGAAAATAACGTTGTTGGTGACGTTAACCACACACGTTTAGTGTTGCTGTATTCCACTAAAGCTTCGTGGTGTGCCGTGATTTCAGCAAAGATGGCTTCGGCGGGTAAAAATAAAATTGCTTGGTGTGATGTTTCACCTTCAATGATATATTTGTTGGCAATATCGTCAATGTGTTTTTTTACATCTGAATGGAATAATTTCTTAGCTGCATCCCTTTCTGATTGGTGATGTTCGCTGTTGGTCATTCTTTTATAGTTATCAAGCGGAAATTTTGAGTCTATGACAACCATTCCAAGAGGTTCTGGTGCATATAAAACGGCGTCTGCAATGGTTTGGTTAGATAGTTTTACTTGCGTTTTATAGAGGTTTTCATCTTGCCCAAAGACGGCTGATAAAAGTTGATAAAGTTGGACTTCTCCGTAAATACCTCTTGTTTTTTTGTCTGCTAGGACGCTATTTAAACTTACGACTTCTTTTGAAAGTTGTTCGATGTTTTTTTGAGCTTCGTCGATTTTTGATAACCGTTCAACAACACTTACAAATGTTTCATTCGTTCTTTCGAATCCACCTTGAAGTCTTTTTTCAACAAGCGTATTCATGTCTTTAAGTTTGTTTTCTATGTGCGTTGTGATTAAGTCTTTGAAATTATATAAATCTTTGGTGTTTTTTTCGTTTGATTCATAAATGAGCGCTCGTAATTGTGTTTTTAATCCTTCATACTCTTTTTGCATGTAGACTTTTAAGTCACTTTGATCTTGAGGAATGGCTTTCTTTTGACTTTGTATGATCAAAAAAACAACAAGAAAAATGATCAAACTAACCAGTAAGACAAGTGTTAAAATTTCAATCATGATTGCCCTCCTTCAATATCTTCTAAATAATAAATTGATACCACGTTGTTGTCAATTTTTACGTAGCTTGTAATATACGTCTCATCTGAATTAATTAAGTCGTTTACTGATGTAATAAAACGATCATTAAGCGCTTGTGAATATCCTCGTTGTCGGTGTGTTGGAACCATGACATCTTGATAGGCTCTTGATATCATATCTGTGCAATAATATTTGTATGCCACATCTAGAAAAAACGTATAGTTATAAAGCGCCTCTTCTTCGTATTGTGTTTTTGCATAATCAACAGCGGCTACTCTCTGATCGTGTGTGAGGTTTTTTACACGTAAGCTTAAAAATTCGTTTCTGTTAAATGATCCGTAGTATGCATATGCAGGGTTTGATGGCGCTCTCCGATTTGTGTTTAACCAATAGTTATTACTTTGTGTCACGGAAACATCAAAATCATGTTCTTTGTTTCCTGGAAACAACATCACTTCAAAAATATTGGCACTTCCAATGCCGGTCGCCTCATAAAGTTTATTTTCTTCATTCACCAGCGAAGCATGCCCACCAAAATAATACGTGATCCACTCATGTATGAAGGGCACATTAGGAAACGGTGATTGTTGTGTGACAATGATGTCGCCGGTTTGTCCAATTTTTGTTTTGTTGTCATCAAAAAATACATTTCTATTGTCTTCTAGCTCAACTGTTTCACGTGAAACAGGAAAATAGTTGAATGTATATCCGTTGATGGTTTGTGTGTGATTAGGCATTACTTCCCCTCGAGAGATAAACGCCTCAATGTGTTGGGATGCTTCTATATCTAATCTTATGACACCGCCCAAACTATAAATAAGGCCCGTGATAACGATAAGCGCGCTTGTTTTGATGTATCTAAAAATTGGGCGTTTTATTTTTAAGAAAAGCATAGTCATTGCGTGTTTTTCCTTATTTTTTACTCGATTAGATTATAACATATTGGGTATTAAAAAAAGTAGCTAGGCTACTTTTTTTGGACGAATGACAAGCGCACGCTCTTCACCTTCGCCTTGAGATTCAGTTTCTACATCGCGCCATTCGCTTAGTTTTGTGTGTATGATGCGTCTGTCATAAGCATTCATTGGATCGAGTTTGACTTCTATTTTTGATCTCGCAACGTCTTTTGCCGTTTTGGTTGCTAAAATTTCTAGTTGACGTTTGTGGTTTTCAAAATAATTCGCAATATCTAGTGTGATAACTGCTTGACTTTGAACAAATGTTTGTAGATAACTTCTCAGCATATACTGAAGTGCAATAAGTGTTCTTCCTTCTCTACCAATAAGAACTGCGTTATCGGTTGATTGGATGTTATAGTGGATTTCTTTTCCCTCATCTTGTGTTCTAAGTTCCATCTTAAATTCAACACCCATGGTTTGTAAAATGCTTTCTAAATACGTTTTTCCTTCAAGTGTTAAGTTAACATCTGGAATTGCTTCGTATAGGTTGTTGCCGCCAGCGAATAGTCCTTTTTTCTCGCGCGTAAGTGTGATCTTTAATTTATCGGGTTGAATTCTTAATTCTTCTGAGGCACGTTCGCGCGCTTCGTTTTCGTTTTTAGCTTCTAATTCAATACGTTTTAACATCATTTGATAAGTCCTCCTAAAAGTTCTTTCTCTTTTAGTTTTAAATGTTTCTTTTCACTTAATTTTCTGTTGATCACAGTTTGAGTGAGAGAGTATAAGTTACCAAAAATCCAATATATCGCAAGCGCATTACTTTGGTATGAAATAAACATCATCATGATGACCATAAAGTAACTTACGTATTTCATTGTTTGTTGAGATTGTTGTGCTTGTGGGTTTGGGTTGGCTACATTTTTTGCATAACTCGGTTTCGTCATTGCAAGTCTTTGAAGTCCAAACATTGTTGCACCTACAATGGCTGCTAATACGATTGCCGTAATGCCGTCGTTTGTGTTTGCTAAATCAATTCCGAAAAACATTGTATTTGAAACTTGTTCAGCATACATACCACCTGGAATGGTAATTCTTCTAACAACACTATACATTGCAATGAAGATTGGCATTTGTAAGAACGGTAATAAACACCCGAATGCATTAATGCCATATTTTTTATAAACGCCCATCATTTCCATTTGCATTTGTTGTTGAGATTGCGGGTCTTTTCTTGTTGCATATTTTCCTTGGACACGTTGCATTTCAGGTTGTGCTAAATTCATCTTTAGGCTTAAATCATTACTTTTAGCATAAATAGGCCAAGCAAGCGTTCTAACGATGAGCGTTGTAAATAAAATCCCTAACGCAAATGAGTTTCCAAATAGACCACCAAATAATTGTGTTAAAAACGCAACTGGAATCACTAAAATCCAATCAAAGAAACCAGCGTCATCAGAGTGAATTGGTGCTTCACCACCTGTTACATAAACGTCAAAGGTTGCTGACGCACCTTCATAAGTAAACGTAACTTCAAAACTATCGTTTGTAAAAAATCCATCATCTTGGAGTGGTTGAAACCCGTTATTTGAAAAATTAGATGGATAATCTTCTGCATCTAAAATGTCAACCGAACCATTTGCGCGAACAATGTAGACGTCTAATCCTTCAATGTTTTCTAATCCGCCAATGTTCGTTCTTACATTTTCTTCTGTAAAGATAAAGTTAATCAACACAATACTTGTATCGTTGACATCGACATCATCTGGTGTGACATAGATACTAAAATCATATAAAACATCATTATAAGAAACTTTGTATGTGAGAAGTCCGTTATCGCCAACAGGTTCGTTGATTCCTTGGTTTTCAAGTAGTGCTTTTTCTACTTCTCCAGATTGTTTAATATTTAAAAACGAAACACCTTCATCACCTTTAAACGTATAACCACTTGCAAACTCTGCTTCGGTATAAACCATTTTTACAGGCGGATTCACAATTGTTTTGACTGTCTCGTCTTCTTGGGTACAGCTTGATAAGATCACAAGTGCGAAAACAACACTAATTAACAATACTATTTTTTTCATTATTTTTCTCCGTCAGTGTTGCTTGCTCAATGAGTTGCAACACGTTTTTTTTAACATCTTCAAAGTTTAAGCTATTTGATTTTGGATAAACCACAACAACAAATTGGACATGGTTTGAAATTTGTTGTATAGACGATACAATCATTCTAAGCTGTCTTTTTCTAAGGTTTCTAGATACTGCATTGCCGTATTTTCTACCAATAGATAATGCAAATCTAAAGTGCGCTTGATCAACATTTTTGATAAAGTGAACGCCAAAATATGGACTCTTTACGCTTTTTTTATTTGCAAAAACAAGATCTATTTCTTTTTTTGTTTTTAGTCGGTATCTTTTTTTCATATTTTTTTATAAAAAAAGGACGTCTCTTTGAAATTTATCCGAGTAGTCCTAGTTATTTTATAAATTACAATTAAACGGTGAGCTGTGCTCTACCTTTTGCGCGACGTCTTGCAAGTACGCGGCGTCCACCGACGGTTGCCATTCTCGCTCTAAAACCATGTGTTTTTTGACGTTTACGTTTGTTTGGTTGATATGTTCTTTTCATGTATATTACCACCTTTCATAGGAAACCATGCTTTGTTATTATATATAAAGCTTTTCTCTTTGTCAACAAGAATCCATTACAAAGTTAGACACCTGGCCCTAATGTGGAAAACTCTTTCCCAAAGTTATAGACAATGTGGAGAACTGGATAACTTATTAAACACTTTTACAAAAGCCTTAAGTGCTCTTTTTTATCCACATTTTTTGCAAACTATTTACTTTTGTTGAAAAAGTTATCCACATTTTTTGTTGTTATTTTTTTGGTTGTTTTGCGTTTTTTTATGCTAATATTTTCTTATGATTTTTAGGAGCGATTATATTGAATAGTTACGATCTACTTTGGCAAACAATTTTATCTGATCTTGAACAAACTTATGATGAAGATACATTCGGTGAGGTTTTTGAACCACTTCAAAATATTCACCAAGTTTTAAATAATGTAATTTATATCCTTGTTCCAAATGAATTTATTAAAAATCGAATTCAGCGATTATACTTATCAAAAATTCATGAACTTGCTCAAACACACAGCGGTGAAGCACTTCGTTTTAAGTTTTTACTTGAGAGTGAGTTAGAGCCTGAATATGACATCGTTTCTCCAGATCTTGATTTAGAAAATAGATATCGTTTGGGTAACTTGAACGGCTCTTTTCGTTTTGATAATTTTGTTGTTGGTAAAAGTAATATGTTTGCGTTTAGAATGGCGATGAAAGTTGCAGATCAACCTGGTGTTGTTGCAAACCCTCTTTATATCTTTGGAGATGTAGGATTAGGAAAAACACATTTAACACAAGCCATCGGAAATTATATCTTAGACAATAACCCAAGCGCTAAAGTCTTGTATGTAAAAGCTGATAGTTTTATTGAAGATTTTGCAAACCTTCTCAAAAGACAAAAAATGGATGACTTTCATCTTAAATATCGTGATATGGATGTTTTACTTGTGGATGACATTCAAATTATGGGTGGTGCAACAAAAACTCAAATGGAGTTTTTTAAGCTTTTCGATATTTTGTATCAACAAAACAAACAAATTGTCATCACAAGTGATAAACCTGCCTCTGAATTAAAGAATATCATGTCACGTTTAACGTCGCGTTTTGAAGTTGGATTAAGTGTTGATATTCAAGTTCCAGATTTAGAACATCGCATCGAGATTTTAAAAAGAAAATTATCATCAGAAACGTCACAAGCAGAAGCGATGCATTATGATGTTTTAAATTTTATTGCCTCCTCTTTTGTCACAAATATTCGTGAACTTGAAGGTGCGTTGAAACGTGTCTTGTTTTATGCACTTACCAACAATATCGATATCACAATCGAACATGCACAAGAAGCTTTAGAGCCTTTATTAAAAACAAGAAGAAAAAGTAATCAACTTAATGAAAATAATTATGATCGGATTCAAAGTGTTGTCAGTGATTTTTATGGCATTTCAATTGATGATCTTATTGGTAAAAAAAGACACTCAAAATACGTGATTCCAAGACACATCTCGATGTATTTGATTAAATCACAACATAATATCCCTTATAAAAGCATCGGATCTTTGTTCGGTGATAGAGATCACTCAACAGTTTTAACAGCTTGTGAGAAAATCGAAAATGAACTTAAACAAGATAAAACTCTTAAACTTGCGGTAGATACAATTATAAAAAAACTAAATCAAGTTTAACCACATTTTAAAGTGGATTATTTGTGGGTTATTTGATATAATAATCTATAGATAAAGCCCATAAAAAAGTTATCCACAAACCCACATTTGTAATAATAATAATTATACTTATAAATATAATAAAAGGACGTGAAGACATGTTATTTTCGATTGAAAGAGATAGTTTATTAAATCATCTAAATATCATTCAAAAAGGATTGCCTTTAAAAACCCCAATGCCGATTTTATACGCCATCAAATTTGAAGCACTTCAAGATCATATGATCTTAACAACATCTAATTCAGATGTCGCGATTCAAGTGATTGTTGATGATCCGTCATTAGAAATTAAAACACCAGGTAAAACAGCAATTCCAGGACGATATTTAATTGATATTGTTAGAAAAGTAGTCTCTAAAACAATTGAGTTTGCCTTAATAGAACAAAACATCATGGTCATTCGTGCAGATAAATCAGAATTTAAACTACGTCTGATGGATGTTGAAGATTATCCTGATATTGATTTCATGGATTTAAACGATCCGTTAACGTTTGATCCTAAAGTGTTATCAAATGTCATTAAAGAAACAAACTTCGCAACGTCACAAAACGAAAAACGTCCAGTTTTAACGGGTGTTGACTTTAAATTTTTAGAGAAAAAACTATTTTGTGTCGCAACAGATTCATATCGACTTGCTCAAAAAGAGATGGCGTTTGATTTAGAAAGAGATCCTTTCGACTTAGTCATTCCAAATAAAAGTTTAGACGAACTACAAAAAATATTAGAAACCATCAACTCACCAGTAGAACTTTATATTAACCCTAATAAAGTATTATTTAAATTTGACAACATTTTATTTCAAACAAGACTTTTAGAAGGATCTTATCCAGATACAATGAGGATTATTCCTAAATCTTTTGTTGTAGAAATTCCATTTCATAAAGAACAATTACTCGCAGCGATTGATCGTGTATCATTACTTTCACCAAAAGAAAGAGAAACAAACGTCAACATCGTTAAATTAGCACTTAAAGAAAATCAAGTCGTGGAAATTAGTTCAACAAACGCTGAAATTGGGGATGCTTCAGAAGAAATCATTCCATCGGGCGATGTTAAAGGTCCTCAAATTAAACTTGCATTCTCTTCAAAATACTTAAAAGAAGCACTTAAAACATTCCACTCAGAAGAAGTAACCATTTCATTCTCAGGCGAGATTAAACCATTTATTATCACCGGTAAAGATGATCCATCGCTATTACATTTAATTTTACCTGTTCGATTAGATTAAAAAACAACACAACTCCCAAAAAAGCCGAAATTTTATCAAATTCGGCTTTTTTTATTATTTTGAAGACAACCCCTACTATAAGTTAAAAAACGAAATATACACCATTTTTAAAAGTTTTATGGTATAATGACACTATGAAACAATATGAAACATTCATACTAAAAAAAGAATTTATTACTCTAGGTCAACTCGTGAAAGCGTGTGGGTTTATTGCTTCTGGTGGAGATGCAAAATCATATTTAATTGAACATCCAGCAAAAGTTAATCACATCACGAAATCTACAAGAAAAACAAAAGTAGTGGATGGCGATATTGTAGAGATCGAAAGTACGATTTATAAAATAACCCATGATTAAATCAATCATACTATCAAACACAAGATGCTTTCAGCAAAAAAAAATAGTGTTTGAACACCCACAAACGTATATGTTTGGAGATAACGGTGTTGGAAAAACAACCATATTAGAAGCCGTACACATGATCGCAACAACGAAATCACACCGAACAAACCAAGATAAAGATATCATTCAAGACGGAAAGCCATTTTCAAAAATCACACTAGAAACAAACGAAAACACCTTCGAAATGGTGATTACAGATAAAGGGAAACGCGTATGGTTGAATGGTGTTGAAAAAAGAAAATTATCACAATTTATTGGCCATTTAAATGTTGTATTGTTTGCCCCAGAAGATATCGAATTGATCAAGGGAACACCAACGTATAGACGACAATTTTTAGATATTGCAATGACGCAAATTGATCCAGAATATTTGGACACATTAACACGATACAAAAAAATATTAAAACAAAGAAATGCGTTACTAAAAAAAATTAAAATCAACGAAGACGTTACATTTCTTAATATCTTATCAGAACAACTACTAATAGAAGCAAAGATAATGATTGAAAAAAGAACCCAACTGATACACATTCTTCATGATGTCATTCAACCGATCGCACAACAATTTCAACTTGAATTTGTAACACTTGAATATAATGAAGATTCAACGCTAGAGCAACTTAAGCAACATCTATTAACAAAACAAACCGTTGATATCATGCAACAAGCAACATCAAGAGGACCACATAAAGACGATTTTACAGTCTATTTTCAACAAAAAAAAGCAAGCAACTATGCGTCTCAAGGGCAACAGAGACTACTTGCGTTATCACTCAAGTTAGCACTTTTCCAACAATTAAAACAAGCAAGCAAAAAAGAGCTTGTACTATTATTAGACGATGTTTTAAGTGAGCTAGACGAAACACACCAACAACAACTTCTAACCTATGAATTTCAAAATTATCCACTTATTATGAACAGCACACACGATCATGTGAGACACAACATGCATTTAATGCATCTGAAAAAGGAGTTTTAAGATGTCACAAAATAACTATAATGCCTCCAATATCCAAATATTAGAGGGACTAGAAGCGGTAAGAAAAAGACCTGGTATGTATATTGGTTCCACCGGAATCAAAGGATTGCATCATCTCGTTTGGGAAATCGTTGATAATTCAATTGACGAAGCACTTGCCGGTTATGCGACACACATCGAACTTACCATTTTAAAAGACAACTATATTAAAGTCGTTGACGATGGTAGAGGAATTCCTGTGGACACACACCCAAAAACAGGAAGACCTGCGGTTGAAACAATATTAACAACACTTCACGCAGGTGGTAAATTTGACGGTGCCTCGTATAAAGTATCGGGTGGTCTTCACGGTGTAGGTGCTTCGGTAGTCAATGCACTCTCTTCGTTTTTTGATGTAGAAATTCATCGAGACGGTAAAAAATATCGTCAAACGTATGCGTATGGCGCACCAACAACAGAATTAATCGAAGAGGGAAAAAGCGATTCACACGGGTCAACAGTTACATTTTTAGCAGACAAAGATGTGTTTACAGAATCACAAGTCTATGATTTTGAAACACTCCGCGCACGTGTTCAACAACTCGCATTTCTAAATAAAGGCATTAAAGTTACCATTACAGATGAAAGACCAGAAACACCACTTGAATTTGTGTATCAATATGAAGGTGGACTTGTTGAGTATGTGAACTTCTTAGTCGGCAATAGAACAAAACTTACAAAAGAAGTCATGTATGTTGAAAAAGAAGTTGAAGGTATTACATATGAAATGGCACTTCAATACTTTGATTCATATTCAACCAACCTATTTAGTTTTGCAAACAACATCCCAACCCATGAAGGTGGTATGCACGAAGATGGATTCAAACTTGCATTAACACGTATCATTAATAGTTATGGAAAAGCAAACAATCTTTTCAAAAAAGACGATTCTCTCATTGGAGAAGATGTTAGAGAAGGATTAACAGCGATCATATCGATTAAACACCCAGATCCTCAATTTGAAGGTCAAACAAAAACAAAACTAGGAAATCCTGAAGTACGTCAAATGACGTCTCAACTTGCAGGTGAATTTTTAGAAAGATATTTTGCTGAAAACCCTCAAGATGCAAAAGTCATTGTAGAAAAAAGTTTAAATGCGATGTATGCGCGTATTGCTGCTCGAAAAGCAAGAGATGCAACAAGACGAAAATCACCACTAGACGCGTTAGGATTTGCCTCTAAACTTGCCGATTGTCGTGCGAAAGACCCTGCAGTATCTGAACTATATATTGTTGAGGGTGACTCTGCAGGTGGCTCAGCAAAACAAGGTAGAGAATCCGAATATCAAGCGATTTTACCACTTAGAGGTAAAGTGTTAAATGTTGAAAAAGCAAGACTTGATAAAATTTATGCAAATAAAGAAATACTCTCGTTAATTCAAGCACTAGGAACGGGCATTGGAGAAGAATTTAATGCTGAAAACATTCGATATCACAAAGTGGTCATTATGACAGATGCGGATATTGATGGTGCACACATTCGTACACTATTATTAACGTTTTTATTTAGATATATGAAACCACTCATCGAAAAAGGATTCATCTACATGGCACAGCCCCCATTATATAAAGTTCAACAAGGTAAAAATGTTCAATATTTATATGATGATGAAGCCCTTGAGAACACACTGAAGGAAATGGGTGGAAGACCAAGTATTCAACGTTATAAAGGTCTAGGAGAAATGAACCCAGATCAACTTTGGGAAACCACGATGGACCCAGACACAAGAACATTACTTCAAATCACATTAAACGATGCAATGGATGCGGATCAAGTGTTCAGCATGTTGATGGGGGAAGAAGTTGAACCACGTAAAGAATTTATACAGCAAAATGCAATTTACGCAAGTAATATCGACGTTTAGAAAGGACAAAAACAATGGATGAACTAAACAAATCAAGAGATCATGTCAAAGAGATCAACATCTCAAGTGAAATGAAAACGTCTTTTCTAAATTACGCGATGAGTGTCATTGTTTCACGTGCCTTACCAGACGTAAGAGACGGATTAAAGCCTGTTCAAAGACGTATTTTATTTGCAATGAATGAACTTGGAATGACCGCGGAAAAAGCGCATAAAAAATCTGCACGTATTGTTGGTGAAGTTATTGGTAAGTATCACCCACATGGTGAATCATCTGTCTATGAAGCAATGGTGCGTATGGCACAACCGTTTAGTTACCGTATGCCGCTTGTTGATGGACACGGAAACTTCGGATCAGTTGATGGAGATGGTGCTGCAGCAATGCGTTATACAGAAGCACGACTATCCAAACTTGCAGGACAACTTGTACGAGATATAGAAAAGAAAACAGTCAACTATATAGATAACTACGATGGTAGTGAAAAAGAACCATCTGTTTTACCATCTAGATATCCAAACATTTTGGTGAACGGATCAACCGGGATTGCTGTTGGGATGGCAACAAACATCCCACCACACAATCTTACCGAAGTCATCGACGGTTTACTTGCTTACATGGCAAACAAAGACATTACAACACAAGAACTAATGGAATATGTTAAAGGTCCGGATTTCCCTACAGGAGGAGAAATTCTAGGCATTAGTGGACTGGTTCAAGCATATGAAACAGGACGAGGATCGATTGTCAATCGCGCGAAAACAGAAATTGTAGAAAACAAAAATAAATCATCTATCGTCGTAACTGCCATTCCTTATCAGGTAAATAAAACAACCCTCATAGAAAGAATTGCACAGCTCGCTAAAGACAAAGTTGTGGATGGTATCACAGATTTACGTGATGAATCCAACCGTAATGGTATGCGTGTTGTGATTGAATTAAGACGCGATGTAAATGCACACGTCATGCTTAATAATTTATATAAACATACACAACTTCAACAATCTTTCAATTTCAACATGATTGCGTTGGATAAAGGCCAACCAAAAATGTTTTCACTTAAAGATATGTATGAAAAATATCTTGAACACCAAATTGAAATCATTTTAAGAAGAACCGTCTTTGAACTTGAAAAAGCAGAAGCAAGACAACACATTGTCGAAGGTTTAATTAAAGCACTTAACGATATTGATCGCGCAATTCAGATTATTAAACAATCTAAAACTGCAGAAGACGCACGAGAAGCTTTAATGTCAGAATACGATATTGACGATATCCAATCAAGAGCAATATTAGATACAAGACTACAAAGACTTACGGGTCTTGAAATCGAAAAATTACAACAAGAACACGAAGAACTAAAAAATAAAATCGTTGACTTCAAAGACATTATTGCGAAAGACGAAAGAAAAACAGACATCATCGAAGAAGAACTTCAACAAATTAAAACACAATTTCATGAACCACGCTTGAGTGAAATTAACTTGAGTGATGATCTAACCATTGAAAACGAAGACTTAATTCCAGTTGAAGATGTGATGATTACGATCACCAACAACGGTTATATTAAACGCATGAGTTTAGACCAATATAAAGCTCAAAATCGCGGTGGTGTTGGTATGGCAGGGATTAAAGTTCACGAGGATGATTACGTTGAACATATTGACCTAACATCCACACATGACTTCCATTTATTTTTTACAAACACAGGACGTGTTTATAAAATAAAAGGATATCAAATCCCTCAAGGATCTAGACAATCAAAAGGACTTCCGCTTGTGAACTTACTTGCATTAAATCCAGATGAAAGACTTGCATCCATGACGTGTGTCAAAAACTTTGATGACGAACAAGCGGCACTCACGTTTGTTACGAAAAAAGGTATTGTAAAACGTACCCTGGTATCAGAGTTTAAAAACATACGCCAAAACGGAATTATTGCCGTCAATTTAAGAGAAGATGATGAACTCCTTAATGTTTCACTAACAGACGGATCAAAAGATATCATTTTAGGCGCGTCAAACGGTAAAGCGATTCGATTTAAAGAAGAAGATGTTTCTTCTGTGGGACGTACCGCAATTGGTGTCAAAGGAATGAATTTAAATACCGGAGACCATATTGTTGGTGTCGCTATCGTAGACCCTCAAAATGAAGAAGAAGACATTTTAGTCATTACAGAAAATGGATTTGGTAAACGTACAAAAGTCGATCAATACCGTGTTCAAAATAGAGGCGGTAAAGGCGTGAAAACCCTTAATGTTACAGAGAAAAACGGACCATTAAAAACGTTGACAGTTGTTAAAAACGATCAAGATATTATTGTCGTTTCAGACCGAGGTGTTGTGATGAGAACAGATGCTTCTCAAATATCAACAACACAACGTGCAACACAAGGTGTAAGAATCATTAAACTCAAAAACGATCAAAAAGTATCGACGGTTGCAATTGTTCCACACCAAGAGGTTGAAGAAGAAAGCGAAGTCACACAAGAAGGATTTGTTCAAGAGTCACTTGATGTTGAAACAACACAAATATTGCCAAATGTTCAAGAGTTAGATGCAGAGATCGAAGAAGAGATCGAAGACGAAACATCTGATCAACTCTTTGAAGACTAAGGAGTTATGATGAAAGTACTTGTTGTTGGCGGCGCTGGATATATTGGTAGCCATGCTGTTTTAGAACTTATTAAAGATCATCATGACGTGCTTGTTTTCGATAATTTAACGTCTGGATTCGAAGATATGGTTTCTGAACATGCCACGTTGATTGTCGGTGATATTCGAGATAAAAACGCTTTAGATAACGTCTTTAAAAAACACAACGACATCGATGTTGTGATGCACTTTGCAGCGAAAATTGTCGTTCCTGAAAGCGTTGAAAAACCTTTAGAATATTATTCAAACAACGTAGAAGGTGTTCGTGTGCTATTAGAATCGATGCAAGAAAACAATATTAAAAATATTGTATTTTCTTCTACCGCAGCTGTTTATGGCGAAGCGTCAGGTGTTTGTTTTGAAGATGACAACACGAATCCAATTAATCCTTATGGTGAAACAAAACTTGCAACAGAACGCATGATTAAGTGGGTCACCCAAGCATATGGAATGAACTATTTAATTTTTAGATATTTTAATGTTGCAGGTGCTGACCAGTCATTAAAGGTCGGTTTAAAAAAAGACCAACTCACACATTTAATTCCAGTTGCGATTCAAGCACTGATTGGGTTAAGAGAAAAACTCCTCATTTATGGAAACGATTATGAAACGGAAGACGGCACATGTGTTCGCGATTATATTCACGTTTCTGACCTCGCTTACGCACACGTCTTAGGGGCGAAATATCTTAAAGATGGTGGACAGTCAACAACCATCAACCTAGGCTCTAATCAAGGATATTCTGTTTTAGATGTCGCTAAAACAGTTCAGACATTAGGTGACATGACATATGATATCACTGAAAGAAGACCAGGGGACCCAGCGAAACTCATCGCATCTAACGATAAAGCAAAAACATTATTACATTGGGAACCTAAATACGGTCTTGAAGATATTATTAAATCTGATTTTGAATTTAGAAAAACATTAAAAAAATAAGAAGCGCGAAAGCACTTCTTTTTTTTAACGTATTAAAATTAAACAGTTATACAAAATAAATCAATAAGGATATCAAACCTACGATAAAACAGTAAACAGAAAAATAAATCAAGTTTTTTACTTTTACATAATGATAAAACCAACGAACCGCATAGTAACTAAATACAAAACTCAACACAAATGATATGCCATACCCTAATAAATTAATCGATTCATTTGCTTCTGATAATCGAATAAACCCCAAAACAGAAACTGGAACTGAAATCATGATGTAACTTAAAAACGAAAACTTCATCGCGTCTTTTAGCGGTAACTTTTGACTTAACCCACCCACCAATGTAATGCCGCTTCTAGAAATTCCAGGGACGACTGCAAACATTTGAAACAAACCGATCGCAATCGCATGTTGAAAGCCAACATTTTTGTTGTATTCAAAGTGACGATTCAAATAGATGATTAATAATAAAGTGCCGGTAATTAACAAAGCAATAGAGGTTGTTAAAAGGTCATTAGGTAATACATTTTCAAAAAGTAATCCAGCAATCCCTACCGGAACAACAGCAATTCCAACTTTTATGACATATAAAAAATCATCTTTGAAGTTATGATCATTTTTTATGATAAACCGATAGGTTGAATTCATTAAACTTGTTACATCTTTTCTAAAGAAAAACAAGATTGCTAAAAACGATCCCGTATTTGTTAACATTAAAAACACAGTGAGGTTATCTAAATTCATCCCTAAAAAATGGCTAAACAAAGTCAAATGACCACTACTTGATACAGGAAGGATTTCCGTGATCCCTTGAATGATTCCTAAGATAACATATTTTAACAATTCCCACATAAAACCCTCTTTTCGATACGATTATAACATAATAAAATCACATAATTGTGCTAAAATAGAGTTATTCATACCATTCTATTTTGAAAGGACGTCTTATGATAAAAAAAGCGGTCATCCCGGCGGCAGGTTACGGCACAAGATTTTTACCAATCACAAAAGCTGTACCTAAAGAAATGTTACCAATTATTGATAGACCAACGATTGAATTCATCGTCAACGAAGCAAAAGAAAGTGGCATAGAAGATATATTAATCATTGTAAGCAGCAACAAAAACGCCATCGTGGATTATTTTGACTATAACATTGAACTTGAAACGATACTCAAATCAAAAGGCAAAGAAGAACTCTACCAAAAAGTTCACGGTATTGCTGAAGGCGTCAATATTTTTTTTGTAAGACAAAAAGAACAACTTGGCTTAGGTCATGCCGTCCTACAAGCAGAAGCGTTTATTGGAAACGAACCCTTTGCAGTTCTTTTAGGTGATGATTTATACGTTGGCAAAGAAAAGCCCGCATTAAAGGAACTCATGGATGTTTACGAAGATAAAAAACATTCTGTATTGGGAACGATGGAAGTCTCTTTAGAAAACACATCTAAATATGGCATATGTGACCCACGTTCAACAGAAGGCAACATCATGTTACTAAAAGGTGTCGTTGAAAAACCAAATCCAAAAGAGGCACCCTCAAGACATGCCATTGGAGGAAGATATATTCTTTCACCTGCGATTTTTAACATTCTAAAGACTCAGAAAAAAGGTGTTGGAGGAGAAATTCAACTTACAGATGCCATTTTAAACCTTATGAAAAAAGAAGATGTTTATGCGGCCGCCTTGCAAGCCAAGCGTTATGACGTTGGATCAAAAATAGATTACATAGAAGCCATTATTGACTTTGCACTTAAAGATGACACACTTAGACCCGATTTAATTAAACTCTTAAAACAAAAAGGATAATCCCATGTTAGATTTAAAATACATCGTTGAAAATATCGATGCCGTTATTAACAAATTAAATACACGAGGACAAGATTTTTCTTATTTAAAAGAGCTTGTTTCACTGTCTGAGTCACGTAAAAACATGATTACAGATGTAGAATCTAAAAAAGCATTTCGCAATGAGACATCTAAAAAAATCGGAGAACTCAAACGACTCAAGCAAGACGCTACAGAAACGCTTAAACAAGTGGAGTCTCTTGGTGATGACATCAAACAGTTAGACCAACAATTATTAGAAGTTGACGCCAAAATTAAAGATATACTCCTAAACACACCGAATATTCCTAACGAAACAACACCAATAGGAACGGATGAAAACGATAATGTTGAAGTTAAAACATACTTAACACCAACAACGTTTTCTTTTAAACCCAAAGATCACGTTGAATTAGGAACAAAACTTGGTATTTTAGATTTTGATCGTGCCGCTAAAATCACAGGAAGTAGATTTGTCGTTGATAAAGGTTTAGGCGCACGATTAGAACGTGCACTCCTTCAATTTATGATGGATACGCATAGCCTTGAACACGGATATACTGAAATGATGCTTCCATATATTGTGAATGAGGCATCCATGATTGCAACAGGCCAATTCCCAAAATTCAAAGACGATGCATTTAAACTAGAACTAGAAGACAAACAGTGGTATTTAAATCCAACCGCAGAAGTACCATCGATTAACTATTATCGTGATGAAATCATTCAAGAGCCGCTTCCAATTAAGTTTGTGTCTTATACGACAGCATTTCGATCAGAAGCTGGATCTGCCGGAAAAGATACAAAAGGTATTTTAAGACAACACCAGTTTCATAAAGTTGAACTCATTCAATTTACGAAACCTGAAGAGTCTTATGAAGCGTTAGAAACGATGTTAGCGCACGCTGAAAAAATTCTCCAAAAACTACAACTTCCATATCGTGTGGTTGCATTGTGTACCGGTGACTTGGGATTCGGAATGGCAAAAACATATGATATTGAAGTGTATTTGCCAGGACAACAACGTTACCGCGAAATAGGTTCAATTTCTAACGCGGAAGACTACCAATCAAGAAGAGGTAGCATACGTTTTAAAAGAACTTCTGACGCTAAAGCAGAATATGTTCATACGTTAAACGGATCAGGACTTGCGATTGGACGTACCATGATTGCAATTATTGAAAATTATCAAAACGAAGACGGAACCATCACTGTACCAGACGTGCTCATACCATATATGAACACCAAAGTCATTTCCTAAAAAAAGGAGGAAAATATGACCATAGTTTATGTAGAAGACGCATACGAATTATCAGAAATCATAAGAAAGTACCTGCAAAGAGAAGGGTACGAAGTTAAAGTGTATGATAATGGTGAAGATGCGTTAGAAATGTTAGAAGAATCCGTAGATTTATGGATTTTAGATATCATGCTTAAAGGCGAGATCACAGGGTATGATCTCATTAAAAAAATTAAAGAACACAACCCTAAACAAGCCATCATGTTTACCTCAGCAAGAGATCAAGATATTGATAAAATTGTTGGGCTTGAACTTGGAAGCGATGATTATCTTGCAAAACCATTTTCACCGAAAGAACTCATGTTACGTGTTCAAGCAATTTTAAGAAGAACACACCCAAACGCAGAAGGTGTGATAGATTACCCACCATACATGATCGATACCAACAAAAGACAAATTCACGAAGGTGATGTGCTTATTGAACTCACAAATAAAGAGTTTGAGATGCTTGCATATTTCTTAAACCACCCAAACACACCGCTAGAAAGAGATGCGATTTTAAAACACGTTTGGGGAGATAACTACTATGGTAGTGACCGAGTAGTAGATGATTTATTAAGACGTTTAAGACAAAAAATGCCGGATTTAAAAATTGAAACCATTTACGGTTTTGGTTATAGGATGCTATGAAAAGATTAAGACTTTCAACCCAGTTTTATATTATTTTTACGGTTGTCATCTTACTCACAAGTTTGTTTTTCACACTCGGAATGAATTATGTTTTTGAAGACTTTAGAGCAGAACAAAACCGTAACCAACTCGCAACGTATGCAAATAATGTATTTGATGCGTACTTGAACGAAGGACTTGATAGTCCTTTTTTAAGAAGTGATTATAATGGATACATCATTTATGAAGACGGCATTAAAGTGTATGATTCACAATTTCAAATACTTGATAGCGTGTATACATTTAGACAGCTTTATTTAAGAATGAACACATGGTTAAGCAACGAAAAAACAGAAACATATGGTGATGACACCTATTACTTTCATTTAACAAGATTTCAAAATGATGTCTTAATCATTACGTATACAGATAGTTCATATTTAGAAAATTTAGGAACATCATTTAACGTGATTTTAAGAATTAGCTTTATTTCACTTGTTTTACTTGGAAATACAACCATCCTTGTATGGTCTAGAATTATCTTAGATCGTATTCGAAAACTACAAGGCGAAGTTACGAAACTTTCAGCAAATAATTATCACGAACCAATTGAAGTCGTAGGTGAAGATGAAATCTCTGAACTTGCTAAACGCATTGAAACCATGAGAAAAGAGATAGAATCAAACGAAAAAACAAAACAAGAAATGATTCAAAATATTTCACATGATTTTAAAACACCAATTGCAGTTATACAATCATACGCAGAAGCGATACGAGATGGTATTGCCGACATCGAAGACACCAATATTATTACAAAACAAGCAGATATTTTAAATCACAAAGTAAAGCAATTGATTGAACTTACAAAACTTGAACACGCAGTGACAGAACAAAACCGCACACATGTTAGAGTTAGTGAGGTCATTGAACATATTTATGACCAACAAAAATTTAGAAGAGATGACATTCAATTTGTGTTAGATTTAGATGCATCCACGTATTATGGCGTTTATGACTATTTCTTTTCTGCGTTTTCTAATATCGTTGATAACATGTTAAGATACGCAAAAACAACCATTCAAATCACCCTCAAACACAATATTCTCACATTTGAAAATGACGGAGAACATATCGAAGAAAAACTCATTGAAACACTTTTCAAACCTTATGAAAAAGGCCCAAAGGGTCAGTTTGGGCTTGGCTTATCTATTGTAAAAAGAACAATGGATCTATTTCACTTTTCAATTGAGGTCTATAACACAAAAGAAGGTGTTGGATTTAAGATAATGCCGCTTGAATCAAAGTAACTAATGATTCGAAATCTTGATTTGAAACATTAGGTAAAAAAGCAAGCGTTACATCGTTTGGTTCATATCTTGGAATCACATGAAGGTGAACATGAAACACAGTTTGACCCGCGATTTCGCCTGCGTTACTTAAAAAATTAAAACCGTTAGGGTTTAAACTTTGTTTTAATGCCTTTGCAACTTTTTTAGCAACCACAAACATATGAGATAAAACATGATCAGGTGTTTCAAGTGCATCAGCAAATGCTTCTTTTGAGACAATAAGCGTATGTCCTTTTGTTGCTTGAGAAATATCTAAAAAAGCCATCACAAGTTCATCTTCATACAGCATGTATGAAGGAATTTCTTTGTCACGTATTTTTTCAAAAATTGTTTTCATTGGGTTACCTCTTATGGCTTTATTGTAGCATAGTTTTTGTTTTGAAAAGATACTTTAATATGTTAATATATTTAAGGAAGGTGAATACATGAAAAAAATACCACTAGGCATATCAGGGCGTCATGTCCACGTTACACAAGCACACTTAGAGACCTTATTTGGAAAAGATTATCATCTTACCGAATTTAAACCGTTATCTCAACCTGGTCAATATGCAGCAAACGAAAAAGTAGATGTTGTATCACCAAAAGGAAACACGATTAAAGGTGTTCGTATATTAGGACCCGTAAGACCTGCTTCTCAAGTTGAAATTTCAAGAAGTGATGCACTTCGTGGCGGTTTTATTGCCCCAGTTCGTTCTTCGGGTGATGTTAAAGGAAGTGGACCTTGCACACTTGTTGGACCTAACGGAAGCGTTGAATTAGAAGAAGGTGTCATCATCGCAGATAGACACATCCATTTTTCACTTGAAGACGCAGAATCATTTGGTGTCTCAAACGGAGATATTGTTTCTATACTTGTTGAGGGCGAAAAACCTGGTTTATTAGGAAACGTATTATGTCGTGTTTCAAAAAGTTATGCACTGGATTGTCATTTAGATACCGATGACGGTAGTGCGTTTATGTTGAATACAGGTGATCTCGCAACACTTGTAAAAGCATACGAGATAAAATCATAGTGCCTTTAGCGGCACTTTTTTGTATATGAAAAAAACGCTATTTGTTGTTGAAGGGACACACGATGAACACCATCTAAAAGCCTTGTACCCGAATATCGAAACAATTTCGGTTGGTGGCAGCGCCATACAAAAAGATAGTCTTGATTTTTTAGTAAAACATCAAGACAACCTTGAAATCATTTTACTTTTTGATCCAGATTTTCCGGGAGAAAAAATTAGAAAACACATCGCATCACAACTAAAAAATCCAAAACATATTTATGTTGATCAAAACGTAGCAAGACACAAAAGAAAAATTGGAATTGAACATGTATCTAAAATACATCTAGATGAAGCACTCAAACACATCATCATTCAAGATTATAAAAACACGTTATCAAAAGAAGCGTTTATTGAACTAGGATTAGAAGGTCACAAAGACGCAAAACAAAAGCGTTTAAACGTTGGGAAAAACCTTCATATAGGGTATGCGAATGCAAAAACGCTTTACAAAAGACTAAATCTTATTGGAATGACAAAAGAAGATATACAAAGGATTTTATATGGCACATCAATTTAAAAAGAAATTTGGACAAAACTTTTTAAGAGATGAAAACCTTTTAAAAAAAATTGTTGCAACTGCACAAATAAAAAACAAACATGTCATTGAGATTGGACCAGGTGAAGGCGGACTCACAAAACATCTTGTCAACGAAGCTACATCAATAAAAGCATATGAAATTGATGAGACACTAAAACAATCCCTACAAAACCTTGAATCTCATTACTCAAATCTAGACGTCATATTTCAAGATTTTTTATCAGTGGAGAGCTTTGATACGTCATTTGATCATATCATAGGAAACATTCCGTATAATATTACCTCTCCAATTCTTTTCAAAATTTTAGATTTGGAACACATCCATGCCATTACGTTTATGGTACAAAAAGAGTTTGCTGAAAGATTATCTGCACAACCTAACTCAAAGGCATATAACGCATTATCAGTAATGATGCAACTATCATTTGATGTGACATATGCGTTTACAGTAACAAAAAAAGTGTTTTATCCAATCCCTAAAGTCGATAGTGCAGTCATTACATTAAAAAGAACAAACACTCCAGATAAAAATCTTCATGGATTTATTAAAGATTGTTTTCAACAAAAAAGAAAAACACTCCAAAACAATTTATTTGACACGAGAGCGATTGATAAACATAAAACCTCATCAATATTAGAAGAACTAGGGTATCCTCCTCAAATACGCGCTGAACAAATCAACCAAAAAGATTTCGCAAAACTGTATAGTAAAACGCTTACATAAGGCCAAAAAACGCATTTTTTTATTCGCTTTGACTCGTTAAAACCCTTTATTTAAGCCGTTAATAAAAATGCAAAAGTTGAAATAAAACTTTTTTGTGATATAATCATGATAACGATGAATCGTGGAGGAATAGGATGAAAATTACCGATGTTCGAGTGAAACTTGTTGAAAGTGATAGCCGTTTAAGAGGCGTTGCAACCATTACATTTGATGATGCATTTGTTGTACATGATATTCGCATCATTGAAGGAGAAAATGGAATTTTTGTTGCGATGCCATCCAAAAAAACACCTAACGGCACGTTTAGAGACATAGCACATCCAATACATGGCGATATGCGTAAATTAATCGAAGAAGCCATCGTAAAAGCATTTGAAGAAGTAAAAAACAACCCACCACAAGAATAAACATAACGATAATAAACACGTCAAATGGCGTGTTTTTTTACGAAAAGAAATCGCAATTTCATGTATAATAGAAGATGGAAAAGAGGTCTATATGTCAGTCATTCATGATAAAAAAGTAAAACTATTTGCGTTAAGTTCAAACTTACCACTTGCAGAAAAAATAGCTGAATCAGCAAAGATACCACTATCCAAGGCAGAAGTCTTTAAGTTTGCAGACGGAGAAATCACAGTTAACATCAATGAGAGTGTTAGAGGACATGATGTTTTTATCATTCAATCAACCTCGGCACCAGCAAATGAACATGTCATGGAGCTTCTTATTATGGCAGATGCAATCAAAAGAGCATCTGCAAAATCTCTTACTGTGATTATGCCGTATTATGGATACTCAAGACAAGATCGAAAATCAAAATCTAGACAACCTATCACAGCGAAACTCATCGCAGATCTCATTGAAGTTTCAGGAATCGATCGCGTTATTTCAATAGATCTTCATGCTGCTCAAATTCAAGGATTTTTTAATATTCCAATCGATAACTTTCCAGCAAGTTCACTGCTTGCCGAAACATTCATTAATACATATGACACGAGTAATGTCGTAGTTGTATCACCAGATCATGGTGGTGTAACACGTGCACGTATGGTTGCAAATGTACTTGGTGCTCCACTCGCAATCATCGATAAAAGAAGACCGAAACCCAATGTTGCAGAAATTCAAAATATCATCGGGGACGTCAAAGGTATGAAGGCGATTATGATCGACGACATGATTGATACTGCACGAACATTGTGTGCAGGTGCTCAAGCACTTATTGATGCGGGTGCAACGGAAGTTTATGCAATGGCAACGCACCCTGTTTTTTCAGGAGACGCCATCAATCTAATTGAAAATTCAGTACTAAAAGAAGTATTAGTTACAGATACCATTCAAGTTGATCTTTCTCATTCAACGAAAATCAAACAAATCTCGATAGGGAAATTATTAGGTCGATCCATCGTTCATATTGCAGAAGACCGCCCAATTAGCCAATTATTTGATAGACTTGCCCACAGAGTAAGACCAGAAAATGATTAAACTGATTGTCGGTTTAGGAAATCCAGGTAAAAAATACGAAAAAACCAGACACAATGCTGGTTTTATTGTTTTAGATCGCTTTATTAAACTTAATCAAATAGAGATGCAAACTAAGGATAAATTTTTAGGAGATATTGGTATCTACGGGGTAGGTGAAGATAAAACTATCTTTTTAAAACCAAACACCTATATGAATTTATCAGGCCAATCAATTTCAAAAGTCATTCAGTTTTATGATATCTCTTTAGAAAATATCCTTGTTTTTGTAGATGATATCTATTTAGATGTGGGAACGTTACGACTTAGAGAAAAAGGTGGACACGGTGGTCAAAACGGATTAAAAAACATCATCGCCCATCTTCACGCTCAAGAGTTTAAACGGGTTCGCTTTGGTATAGGAGAAAACAAAGAAATACCCCTAGATCAATATGTCCTATCTAATTTTAATAAATCTGAAGAGAACGTTGTAGAAAATATGACAATCGCATGTCTTGAAATTATAGAGGCGTTTATTCAAAACATCCCCTTTGTTGATATTATGACCAAACACAACACAAAAAAATAATGACGTATCAAGATATCATCATCCCTAAAAAGCATATCGAACATTTAAAAGCCCAGCGTAATGAAACGCTGGTTTTTAAACATTCTACACACCCATATAACATGTATTTATTATCACAACTTTATGAGGAAACAAACAAAAATATCTTTGTTGTCTTACCTAATTTATATGAAGCACAACAATATTATGATCATCTTCAAAAAGTAATGGACGCCAACAACATCCTTTTTTATCCTGTTGATCAAACACTCACGTATTTAATGGCATTAGGAAGTCCGGAATTTAAGACTGAAAGGCTATTTACCACATATCAACTACTTTCAGGAAAATCTTTTGTTGTAATTACAACACATCAAGGAATATCACGATCAACACTTTCTGTGAATGATTATGAACAAGCCAAAACAACGCTACTTATAAACAATAACTATCAAAAAGAAGATGTTTTACAATATCTTGTTTATAACGGTTATCAAAATGTTCATACAGTTGAAAAGCCTGGAGACTTTTCAACACGAGGAAACATTATTGACTTTTACTCATTACAATACGAGCACCCCGTTAGACTTGATTTTTTTGGTAAAACTCTCGAAACCATCAAGTTTTTTGAATTAGACACACAACGTTCAATTGCGAAGTTAGACCAAATTGACATCGTCCCTGTTAATGAGCTTTTTTACACAGACGCAATGAAAGAAAAACTGATTATAAAACTTGAAAAAGATTTAACTAAAGATAATGTATCAGAAAAAGAACATAAAAAACTCACAACAGATATTGACTATTTAAACACTCGCCAACATCTTGAAAGACTCGATATTTACGTACACGCAATGAATAAAAAAACATCAACCATCACTGAATTTAGTGAAGACCACTACATTGTCATGATTGATGTTCACAAAATGATGCTCAATGAACAACAAAAAACAAGTGAACTTCAAACATATGAGCACGCAATGGGTGGACAGTATTTTTTAAACCTTGTTAAAGAAAAAACACTAGAAGATGTATTAAAATCAACTCACATTAAACTTTATACACAACACACAGAAGAAGAGGGAATGTCATTTAATATTGAAGAAGTTCCCCTTTATCAACAAAACATTCAACTATTGATACATGATATTAAAACAACACCCAATGTAAAAGACATCATCATATCGCTTCCTACGAAAGCATTAAAAGATGTCTTTTTAGAGCAAGCAAAAGCATTAATTGAAAATTATCCAGTGACATTCACCGATGATTATATGATTGGTTCTTTTTATGACGCAAACTTACAAAGACTATATCTAGATGAAACAACGATCTTTAATAAGCAAAAAACCATCCGTTCTTCATACCGATCTGTGATGAATCAAACATCAAAAATACATAGCACTGACGACCTGAGCCTAGGTGATTATGTTGTTCATTATGATTATGGCATAGGTC
Organism: Acholeplasmataceae bacterium; assembly: GCA_965657915.1. Taxonomy (GTDB): domain Bacteria; phylum Bacillota_I; class Bacilli_A; order Acholeplasmatales; family Acholeplasmataceae; genus UBA8290. Next base: position 103,179 of record CBFHPN010000003.1, read on the forward strand.
AATATATTGGAATTAAAACAATGGAACTTGGCCTTAAAAAGAGAGATTACCTTCATTTGATATATGCCAACGAAGAAGCATTATACGTTCCAATGGATCAAATGGATCGTGTTTTAAAATACAGTCAAAAAGATAGCGCAACGCCTAAACTTTCAAAACTTGGAAGTAAAATCTGGACACAGACAAAAGCTTCAGTCAAACAAAAAATTAAAGACTTAAGTGATCGACTTATCAGTATTTATGCAGAACGAGAACACGTCACAAGGCAAAAATTTGAATATGTTGAAGACTTAGAAACAAGCTTCGCGCTAGACTTTCCGTACGAACCTACACTTGATCAACAAAAAGCGATCATTGAAACACTCTACGATATGGAAGGTGAAAAACCAATGGATCGACTGATTTGTGGAGACGTTGGATTTGGTAAAACTGAAGTGGCACTCAGGGCCGCATTTAGAGCAGTGACAAATGCCAAACAAGTGATTGTTTTAGTGCCAACAACAGTACTTGCTAGACAACATTATCACACCTTCAAAGAGCGTTTTGAAAAGTATGGTGCGAGTGTTGGTATATTAAGTCGATTTGTTACCCAAAAAGAACAAAAACAATACATTGAAAACTTCAAAAAAGGATTACTTGATGTTTTAATAGGCACGCACCGTGTCTTATCAAAAGACATCATTCCAAAAGATTTAGGACTTCTAGTTGTTGACGAAGAACAGCGGTTTGGTGTTGAACAAAAAGAAATCATTCGTGAAATTAAAAAATCAGTAGATACACTCACAATGTCTGCCACACCGATACCTAGAACCCTCCAGATGTCACTGATGGGTCTTAAGGACATGTCAATGATTGAAACACCACCTAAAAATAGATATCCAGTTCAAACCTATTTAGTCGAAAGAAATGAAGCACTCGTTAAAGAAGCCATAGAAAGAGAAATCGCCAGAGGTGGACAAATTTTTTATCTTTTTAATCGTGTTTCAGGTATGACGGGCATGTTACAAAAATTAAAAAAACTTGTCCCTAATGCACGCATTGCTTTTGCACACGGCAAATTACACCGAGAAGAATTAGAAGAGGTACTTACAAATTTCATCGAACATGAATATGATGTCTTAATTTCAACAACAATTATAGAAACCGGCATTGATATCCCCAATACGAATACCTTAATCATTCACGATGCCGATAAACTTGGATTATCACAACTTTATCAAATTCGTGGCCGTGTTGGTAGAAGTGATCGCATTGCGTATGCATATTTATTTTATGAACAATACCTGACAATTAACGACGAAGCTAGAAAAAGATTACAAGCGATTCAAGATTTTACAGCACTTGGAAGTGGATATAAAATTGCATTAAGAGATCTTGCAATTCGTGGCGCAGGAGATATTTTAGGACAAGAACAATCAGGATTTATTGATACGGTAGGGTACGAACTTTATATGAAACTTGTGGAAGAAGCAATGACAGGTAAAAAAGCATTTGATGATTTAGATCCTAAAGATAATGAAGCATATGCAGCGAGACACGTTGATCCACAATATGCGAATTATGACACACTAAGAATTGAAATTCACAAACGTATCGCAACACTCCATACATTAGAAGATGTCGAAACACTCAAAGAAGAATTAACAGATCGCTTTGGTCCTATTGACGGCGAATTACGTCAATATATGTATGAAAAACTATTTAAAAAACTAAGCAATAAACTAAACGTCATACAAGTATCTCAAACCCCAACATATATTAAGTTTACGTTTCATAAAGATGTAGGAGATATTTATAACACACAGCCTTTTATGCAAACAGTAAGAAAATTTCAAGCACCATCATCGTTAGATTTTGAACGCGGACACATCGTCTTAAAAATGGAGCATTATCAAAAAAATGAACATTGGCTTTATCTTGCTTGTCAATTATTTGAGACACTCCTACCTTATCAATTAGCTGTGTTATAATAAATAAGAAAAAGGGGGAATTATGAAACCGATCAAAGACATTTACGAATCATTACATATTGACGATCAATTCTTTTTACCATTCGGTCAATATAAAGCAAAAATAGATTTAAAAGTCATGAAAACCCTTGAACATAAAAAAGACGGTAAACTCATTTTAGTAACAGCCATTAATCCAACACCTGCCGGTGAAGGAAAAACCACAACATCAATCGGACTCGCACAAGGCCTGAAATTCATTGGTAAATCCCCTATATTAGCACTTAGAGAGCCTTCATTAGGACCGGTTTTTGGATTAAAAGGTGGGGCAACAGGAGGTGGATTATCCAGTGTAGTTCCTGAAGAAGACATTAATCTTCATTTCACGGGGGACTTACATGCAATTACTGCAGCGAATAATTTATTATCAGCACTTATTGATAACCACATATTTCACGGAAACCAATTAGATATACAAGAAGTAAAATGGCCACGTGTCATGGATATGAATGATCGCAATCTAAGAACGATTCAAACCAAACAAAGAGAAGATCAATTTATCATTACAGCGGCATCAGAAGTGATGGCTGTATTATCACTTGCGTCAGACATCTTTGATTTAAAAAGAAGACTAGAGCGTATTTTAATCGGATATAATTCTAACAATGAACCGGTTTATGTTTCAGATTTAGGCGCATCTGATGCGATGGTTCTACTTTTGAAAGAGGCAATGAACCCTAACCTTGTTCAAGCTCTGGAAGATGTTCCTACACTTGTTCACTGTGGTCCTTTTGCAAACATCGCGCATGGATGTAATTCATTAGTTGCAACTAAATTAGGGCTTAAATTAGCAGATTATGTTGTAACAGAAGCTGGATTTGGTGCAGATTTAGGAATGGAGAAATTCTTACATTTAAAAATGCCACATTTAAACCATGATGTAGATGCTGTCGTTATTGTCGCAACACTAAGAGCATTAAAACTACATGGTGGTGCGACAGCGTATGAAGAACCAAACATGATTGCACTTAAAGAAGGCATGAAAAATCTCGAAAAACACATTGAAAACATTCAACAATTTAATTTACCTTTTGTAATTTCTCTTAATCACTTTGATAATGATCCAAGTGAAGAAACGGAATATGTCTTAACATGGGCAAAAAACAATGTATTTCCTATCGCCTTATCAAAAGGATTTAAAAGCGGTGGTCAAGGCATGGAAGATCTTGCTAATGAAGTTGTTAAACTTTGTAACAAACCGTTAAATTTTAAGCCTTTATATACACCATCAATCAACATTCAACAAAACATAGAAACCATCGCAACATCTATTTACGGTGCAAAAGATGTTTCATTTTCTAAAGCAGCTTTAAGAGATATTGAAACCTATCAAAAATTAGGTTGGCATTTACCTATTTGTATGGCAAAAACACCACTTTCTTTATCTGGTGATGCAACGCTAAAAGGTAGACCAGAAGGGTTTACGATTGAAATATCAAAAGTTAGACCATCTTTAGGAGCGGGATTTTTAGTTGCTCAAACAAAAGGAATCATGGTGATGCCAGGACTCAATCAAACACCACGTGCACTTAAATTTAAACTCCAAGATAACGGTGACATAAAAGAGGTGATAAATTGATTTTAAATGGCAAAGAAACTGCGTTAAAATTAAATCATGAACTACAATTAAAAATCCAACAAGATATGAAGCAATTTCGCCCCCCTCATTTAGCAATTATCTTAGTGGGATCACACCCAGCAAGTTTGTCTTATATTAAAGGCAAGTTAAAAGCTGCAGAGTCTGTCGGTATCAAAGCAACACTTCATCATTTTGGTGATGATGTTTCAACGCTAACAGTTTACGATAAGATTCAAGAACTGAACCAAGATGATCAAGTTGATGGTATGATCTTACAACTTCCACTACCAAAACATTTAGATGAAGCATACTTAACACAAGCCATTGATGTTACAAAAGATGCAGACGGGTTTCATGTTCTTAATCAAGGGTTGTTGTATCAAGGAAAGTCATCTGTCAAACCTGCCACACCATATGGGATGACCCTATTGCTAAACGCATACAATATTGATGTTTTGGGAAAACATGCAGTGATTGTTGGTAGAAGTAATATTGTTGGATTTCCAATTGCAAGATTATTGATGGATTTAGGTGCAACCATTACGGTTTGCCACTCAAAAACAAAAGACTTAAGTTACCACACAAAACAAGCAGATATACTTGTAGTATCAGTTGGAAAACCGCATCTCATAGACAAAAACATGATAAAAAAAGATGCCATCATTTTAGATGTGGGTATAAATAAAGTTGATGGAAAACTTGTAGGAGATGTCAACTTTAATGATGTATGTGATCATGTGTCAGCAATCACACCTGTTCCTGGCGGTGTTGGACCCATGACCATACACGCACTCCTTTTAAATACATATCATTTGTACGAAAAACATGTTAAAATAAAAACGAAATGAGGTCAAACATGAATATTTGGCACGATATTACAGATGAACGCATTCAACCTGATCAGTTTGTTGCGTGCATTGAAATTTCAAAAGGTTCAAAAAAGAAATATGAACTAGACAAAGAAACGGGCATGATTATTTTAGACCGTGTTTTGTTTACGTCTACCCATTATCCAGCAAATTATGGATTCATTCCAAGAACACTTGCTGAAGACGGCGACCCATTAGATGTCCTCGTCTTATGTCAAGAAGATATCGAACCATTAAGTTTAGTAAACTGCACACCAATTGGTGTCATCAAAATGAGAGATTCTGACGAAAATGATGAGAAAATCATTGCAATTGCCCAAGGAGATCCATCACTTTCTCAGTATAAAAATGTACATGAATTACCTCAGCATGTCATTACTGAAATGGGGCATTTCTTTGAAGTTTATAAATCTTTAGAGGGAAAGACCACGTATGTACTAGACATTGACGGTCCTGATGCTGCTAAAAAAATCATTTCAAAATCAATAAAAACTTACCAACAAACATATAATAAATAAAAGGAAATCATTTATGGGACGCGCATTTGAAGTTAGAAAAGTGGCAATGGGTAAAACAGCTGCTGTTAAATCAAAATTATATGCTCGCTATGGAAAAGAACTCCTTATGGCAGCAAAATCTGGTATTCCAGACCCAGAAGTTAACATGGTTTTAAAACAAATTATCGATCGTGCAAAACGTGATCAAGTGCCTTCAGAAGTCATCAAACGTGCAATTGATAAAGCAAAAGGTGGAACGGATGAAAATTACTTACCGATGCGTTATGAAGGATTTGGACCAGAAGGAAGTATGTTTATCGTGGAATGCCTTACAGACAACGTCAATAGAACAATCGCAGAAGTTAGAAATTGTTTTACTAAAACTGGCGGAAAACTAGGGATTAACGGTAGTGTCGTATTTCAATTTGAACACCAAGCACTTTTCACTGTTAAAGACATGTCAGAAGATGACGTATTAGAAGTTGCAATTGAAAAAGATTTGAATATTAAACATGTCGAGCTCGAAGAAGATGGCATCTCTATTTATGGTGATGCTTCTGACTATTCTACAATTAAACAAGCTTTAGATGAAAGTAAAGAAAATATTGAATACATCACAGATACCATTCTTTGGACGCCAACCAATGATGTGACACTTTCATCAGATGATGCTAAGCAAAACGTGGAGAAGCTGTTAAACCTTCTGGATCAACTTGACGATGTTCAAGATGTTTATCATAATGTTAATGAATAATATGAACCACAACATGTGGTTTTTATTTTATCTTAAAAACATTGAATAGTCATTTATTCCAAATAAACAAAGAAATGTTGAATTAATGATTCAAGTGATATAATTAATCTAAGTAAAACGAGGTGAAAATATGAACAAAGATACATTAATATTTGATATCATTCAAGAAGAATTTACTCGTCAAAAAAAACATATTGAACTCATCGCATCTGAAAATTACACATCAGAAGCAGTCATGGAAGCCCAAGGTTCTATTTTGACGAATAAATATGCTGAAGGGTATCCAGGAAACCGCTACTATGGTGGTTGTGAAGTTGTAGATAAAATAGAAGAAGAGGCAATTGAACGTTTAAAGACACTCTTTCAAGCTTCATACGCAAACGTACAACCTCACTCAGGATCTCAAGCCAATGCTGCTGTTTTTCAAGCATTATTAAAACCAGGTGATAAAATTTTGTCATTATCTTTAAATGAAGGTGGTCATTTAACACACGGATACCCATTAAATTTTTCGGGCAAAGTCTATCAAGGGTTTCACTATTCACTTGACCCTAAAACAGAAACGTTGGATTACGAAGACATTTTAAAAATTGCAAAAATCGTGAGACCACAACTCATCATTACTGGATATTCTTCATATTCAAGAACCATCGATTTCAAGAAATTTAGAGAAATTGCTGACGAAGTAGGTGCCTACTTACATGCTGATATCGCACACATCTCTGGACTTGTAGCCACAAACCTGCACCCATCACCATTGCCTTATGCGCACGTTGTTACGTCTACAACGCATAAAACATTACGTGGACCTCGCGGTGGCATCATTATGACAAATTTTGAAGAAGTTGCCAAAAAAGTAGATAAAGCCGTATTCCCTGGAATGCAAGGTGGGCCACTTATGCATGTGATTGCAGGGAAAGCAATTGCATTCTTAGAGGCCCAACAACCAGCATTTAAACACTACCAACAACAAGTCTTAAATAATGCAAAAGCGCTTGTCCATGCATTTAAGAAACTTGGATACCGTGTCATTAGTGGTGATACAGATAACCACTTACTTGTGATTGACGTTTTTCAAAAACATCAAATCACAGGACTTGATGCTCAAAAAACACTTGATTCTATTTATATTACAACGAATAAAAATAACATTCCTTTTGATACTCAAAAACCAAAATATGGAAGTGGTATTCGTATCGGAACACCAGCAGTAACAACACGAGGTATGGATGAAAAGGATATGCAAAAAATCGCTTTGTGGATCGATGAAGCATTAAGAAATTACAAAGATTATGATGTATTAGAAAAATTAAGAAATGAAATTAATCATTTTACTAATCAATTTCCGTTAAACTAGTCAATAACGATTAAACTTTTAAAAGCAATAAAAAAAACACTCAAGATTACATCTCTTAAGTGTTTTTTTAATTTTGATTAAAAACTAGTCATCCATTTCAACGGATAAGAAATTACCATTGATATCAAATTCTAATTCTAACCCGTTTACAAGCTCAATCTCATAGATACCATCTTCAAGTTCAGCTTCATCAATTGCGATATTTGGATAATTTGTTGATAAGTAATCTAAAATGGCAGTTGGTAGATCAGATGTATTCAGATACTCATCATCGTCATACTCATCATCGTCATACTCATCATCGTCATACTCATCATCGTCATTGTAATGGAGATTCGCATCTGTGACGGAAACAAGTGGAAATCCTTCTAAACTTCCGACGATTGGAAGTTCATTTAATATAGACATTGCATGTGGACTTGATTGAAATATAGACGTTGCATCAATACCTCCGAGTTGAAATCCTTGATGCATACCTTGATAAAATTCATCTGTGCCATCATATACAACACCTAAAACAGCGACATAAACATCTTGACCATTTTTACCATCATAAGTAGATAATTGATCTAAAGTAAATACTGGCATATAACCTTCAGTTTGTGACACGTTTGTATTGGTTGTTGTATCGCCAGATGTTGATTGAGTATTCGGAACCTCTAAAATGCCTACAACTTCTAACGACGCCAACATATTCATTGTATGTGGACTCGATAGAAAGATTTGCGTTGCATCAATACCTGCTACTTGGAATCCTTGATGCTCACCATTTGGAAATTCATCTGTGACATCATAGACAACACCATTTACTGCTGTGTAACCCTTTTGTCCATTTTGACCGTTATAGATTGCAAGGTCATCTAACGTAAACACAACCTCATCATTTTGGTTGATGATGCTTGTGATTTCATCACATCCTACAATCGTAAAGGTTAGACCTAACATACTAATAAATAATAAAAATTTTTTCATCTTGAACACCTCATTGTTTTTTGATTACCTTCATTATAAGAATCCAACATGAAAATTAGATGAAGGATGATGAAATACATCATTTTCATCTAATTTTCATTTTCATTGATACAATATAGATAAGGTGACATATGAAAATTCTTTTAGCTGAAGATCAAAAAACATTAAATACAATTATAAAAGAGAGACTTTCAAATCAAGGGTTTATTGTTGATGCTGTTTACGATGGCCAGCAAACCATCGACATTTTAGCGTACACGACATACGATGTCATTGTTTTAGATATTATGATGCCAATTAAAAACGGGTTAGAAGTCTTAACATATTTAAGAAAAAATAATCATCAAACCCCGGTATTATTATTAACAGCAAAAGACAAAGTTGAAGATCGCGTAAAAGGTTTATCTCTTGGTGCAGATGATTATTTAATTAAGCCGTTTGCTTTTGAAGAACTTGTTGCACGAATTCAAGCACTTTCTAGAAGGGGCAATCAAGCCATACAAGAAACACTTACATGTCTTGATTTAACCATCAATACCACGACACATGAAGTTAAAAGAGGGAATGTTGATATTCAACTTTCAAAAAAAGAATACTTGATTGTGGAATATTTAATTCGACATAAAAATGAAGTTGTCTCTAGAGAAAGACTTGAAAATGTAACGTCAGATTATGATTATGAAGGCTATTCAAATGTGATTGATGTGTTCATTAAAATGATTAGAAAGAAAATCGATCATCCATTTGAACAAAAGCTTATTCATACCGTAAGAGGATTTGGATATATGATGAAGGAAAATGTATGAGACACCTATCAATCAAAGCAAAAACAATTTTATATTTTGTTGGGTTCTTTACCATATTAACCATTCTTAACCAAGCAGTGTTGTGGTCGCTGTCCAGTCAAGTCGTACTAACTCAATCCGAAGAAGAGATTAAAGAAGTTGTACGTGATATCACCGAAGATCTCGTCATGACGTCAAGTGGACCAATCTATAGGGATGATGATGACGTAGAACCCTTTATTTATTATGTAGACGATGTCAGTTTTGTTTTTTATCAAAATAACACGATCACTTACGGGGCACTTCCAGATGAGTTAATCAATCAACTCAACATTAACGTTGGTAATACACAAAATATAGAACTTGGAGATGACGATTACATCGTTTTTGATATATATATTAACGAAACCACAACCATGCGTGCAATAAAAAATATTACCAATTATGATGATTCGGTAAGGTCAATCTTAGTCATTGCAGCAATATTATCGCCAATCATCATCGTGCTCACTGGTGTTGGCGGATACTTCATTTTAAAACACGCTTTTAAACCAATAGAAGATGTAATTGAAACAACAAACCACATTAAAACAAACCAAGATTATCATTTAAGAATCCCACTTAGATCCTCTAAAGACGAACTACATCATATGACGCTTGGGATTAATGAGATGCTTCAAGCGACAGAAGACGTATTAAAAAGAGAAAAACAATTCACATCAAACGTCTCTCATGAATTAAGAACACCACTCTCAGTATTACGTGCCCAACTTGAATACTTAAATGAAAAACTAACACAAACAACGTATCAAGATGAGATGATCCCAATCTTAAAGCAAATGCAATATTTAGAAGATATGGTCAAAACCATTCTGATGTTAACAAAACTAAATGAACAAAAAGTTTTTCAAGTTGAAACTATTGAAGTGTACCCACTTCTTGAAGATTTAATTGAAACACTTCAAGAAGACTACAAAGAAAAAAAGATTCAAGTCAACTTAGAAGGGGAAAAAGACATCACCTTTCAAGGGGATACGATGCTTATCCTTTCGTTATTAACAAATTTAATGTCAAACGCACTCAAATATAATAAAGAAAACGGCCAAGTCACAGTCTCTTTAAACCAACATAAGGATAAGTTAACAATCATCATTAAAGATACCGGATACGGAATGTCTAAAGAAGATTTAACACACATGAAAGAGCCTTTTTATCGATCCGATGCTGTAAGAACACAACACGAATTAAGTTTAGGTGTTGGGATGACGATTGTTTCAAATATCATCGAATATTATCAAGGAGAATTAAAGATAGAATCAGAACTTAATATTGGAACAACCATCACGGTCATCTTATAAAAAAACACTTCATCAAGAAGTGTTTTTTATTGTTGGCGGTTTACAAAGGTTCTTTTAGTGAAATTAACAATGTATTTAAAAACATCGTTTACTAAATTACCTGTAAAACTAAACCCTTCAACGTGAAGTTCAATGTTTTTGTCAACGTTTCGAATCGATTTAACCAAGCCATCCATCATTGGTTTTGGCCCACACATTGAGACAGAGGTATTTTTATTCACAGTCATATTGTCAATTGAAAGTCTACCTTGTTTTTGACTTTCGATAATTTCAAACGTGAAATTCTTATGAATGGATGCATAGTGATTCAAAAGATCGACATGAACGGCATCTTCAAATGTTCTTACAGCATAATATAAATGTGCAGGTTTATCTAAGACTTGATGACTTCTTAAATAACTTATAAAAGGTGTCACACCAATCCCACCAGCAACCCAAACATGTGCATCTTTTTTTGTTTGAAAGGTCATATGACCAAACGGTTTACTCACATGCATCTTCATTCCAACATACGCCGAATCATATAACTTGTTTGTACCATCGCCAAGCTTTTTAATGGTAAAGTGAATGGCGTTATTTTCTGAACCAGAAATCGTAAAAGGATGACTTCCAGACATCACTTTTTTATCATCGAGTTTGATGAAAGTAAATTGACCTGCTTTAAAACGATACTTTTTTTTAAACGCTAACTTGATATCAACCGTCGATGCATTCAAGTGTGTCACTTCTGTAATTACACCGGTATATTTAAATGCGACATGTTGATAAAAAACAAGCATATAAAGGGATGAAAAGATACCTAATAAAGAAGTTGAGATCATAAAAATTGATAGTGCATCAAAGCTTAACAAATCTACCCAAGATGACGCAAAGCTATGATATAACCCCAACCCATAAGGAAGAATCATTAGTTTATGAAGATATTTAAAATGTTCATATTTAAATAAAAATGAAAATAATGCCATGACAATGAAAAAGATAAATAGATTCCTTGAAAGTTCACCAAGTTCTTCGATATCCAATCCTAATTGTAAATAGCGCGATAAAATGATTAAACCGTCATCACTTGCTGTTGTTTGATGCAAGAAAATAAACCCTAAACTCATCAACGCTAAAAAGCGATGCCAAAAATAAATTTGATCAAGTCCTCCAAAAAATCTAACGAGTAATCGTTGTTTTGTTGAGAGTAAAAACGTCAAAAATAAGCTCATTAAAATAAACGATCCAAAAATAGACGTGACCAATACCTCTGTATTTAAAAACGATTGATTCAATCTTGAAACCCATAAATAGGTATTTAATGCAAACACGAATATGATGAAACTTAAGCCTCTTCCGTGTGTTTTTAAAAACGTCATAATGCACTCCTTTATTAAATATATAACCATTATAAAAACAAAGTATGAAAGTTTCATGAAAACGTGAAAATATGATGATGAACGCCAAACATGCACATCATAATATGATATAATTATAACTAGGTGAAACATGGCAACAATCTTCATTAAAAAAATCCTATTAATATCAACAGTGCTCGCAACAGCGATCACGTTTTCTGCGTGTACAACGAACGAAGAAATCCATTCCATCACTTTTTATGACTATATGTATACTTCAATTACGATCTCTTTATACGGTACAGAAGAACAAGCCGATATACATTTTCAAGCTTTAAATGATATTTATGAAACTTATGATGCTCTCACCAATAACTATCAAGGTCTTGAGGAGGATTCTATTTACTTAGAAAATATCTATTCCATTAACCAACAAAAAGACACCAAACTAGAAATAGATGAACCACTTTACCTTTTATTAGAAGACGCAATCAGACTTCAAACCCTTACAGAAGGATACTTTAATATTGGACTTGGTAAACCTGTCAAAACATGGAAAAGTCTTATTTCAAATACACCAAATGATATCATCATAGGCAATTCAATTTATGTGAGAACCTATGAAAATAACCCGATTTATCAAAGTTATGAAGTCTTATCCAAAGATGAAACAACCATTCAAGTTCAAGATGAAGAAAACATAATAACATTTCAAAAAAACCAACTCATCTATGATTTCGAAGTTTCAACAGAAGCCTTCAATCAAACACTTGCAGTCATCAATTCAATGAAGATTGAAGACAATGAAATTATTTTAGAATCAGAAAATAATGCTTATTTTATTACGATCAAAGGATCGGATATTGAACTTGATGTTGGTGCTTTTTCTAAAGGATATGCAACGGAAAAGGCAAAAGACTACTTAATCGAACAAGGCGTCACCTATTTTTCTATTTCTGCGGGATCTTCAACGATTAGCGTCGGTCAAAATATGAACAGACCAACTCAAAACGAAGTGTATATCATTTCTTTAACAGACCCGATCACATCATTGCCTTTTTTTAAAGAACCATACGGCATCATCCATATTAAAAATCAGTCACTTGCAACTTCAGGGAACTTTGAACAATACACCATGTATCAAGGATTACGGTATCACCATCTTATTTCACCATTTACATTAACCCCTACGCATGATTATGCTGCACTCACCATTATTGGAGATGATGCAGGACTATTAGATGCGTTATCAACAGCATTATTTGTCATGCCTAAAAATACGTTTGATGCTTTCATGGAAACGCATCAAACGTCATTAAACATTCAAGTCATTCGCTACAACACAGATAACACCATTGATACCTTTATTACAGATGTTTATTTTGAGGATTTATTATCATGAGTAATGTATCATTAAAAACAAAACGAGATCTTTTTTTGGGACTCGGTGTTCTTGTTTTTGTATTGCTCACATGGTTGATTTTAACGCTAACACTATCCAATGGTACCGCAACCTCAGCAAGTATTTATTATGGGTCTAATAGAGAAGCGATTGCAACCATTGATTTCGTATCAGAACAAATCTCGATTCACTACTACCAAGAAACAGAGTCAAACACGAGATATCCTTATGTTGATTTTTCAAACAACACCATTACGTTACTTGGAGATTATGAAGTTGACGGCATGAGACAAGAAGTTGTGATCACGTATGATTTTGAAAAACAATCGGTTCAAATAACGGAAGAACAATCCCCTTATAACGTCTGTTCAAAACAAGGTGAGATTACAAGTGGTGCACTCATTTGTTTACCCAATAGCGTCCGAGTTGAATTTAAAAATGCAGAAGAAGATTTCATTTTATGAGTCACGTTAAAAAGCTTACCTTATATTCAAATTTACTTGCGGTGGCAATCGTTTTAAACGTTCTAGAATCATGGATCAACGTGATTCCAGTACCCGGTGCTAAAATTGGACTCGCGAATATTGTGACACTCGTTGTTTTGATTTTATATAATCCCAAAGATAGCATCTTACTTGTTGTGATGCGTGTGGTGATTGTATCACTACTAACAGGGAGACTTTTAAGTCCAGTTTTCTATATGAGTTTATCAGGCGGCATCTTCGCAAGCATTGCCATGGCACTTATTTATAAGCTCAATTTCTTTGGTATTCCAGGTGTGTCTATCATTGGATCACTCTTTCATACATTGGGTCAAATCGTTGCAGGTATTTTTGTGATTGGATCGGTTGCGGTCATTGGATATTTGCCGATCATGCTCGCCATATCGATTCCTGCAGGAATCGTCACAGGCGTGATTACCGTGAAGTTTGTAGAGGTTTTAAAAAATTTTACACAAGTTCGCGTATAATAACTTGATACTTAAGATATTATTTGATATAATAACGCTTGCGAAACTTACTATGATGTAATCATCATGGCGGAAGGAGAAAAGCATGAGAAAAGATGTACAACCAAAAACACGTTTAGTCGTTTTCCAAGACTCTCAAACAAGCAGACAATACTTAATTGAATCTACCATTTCAACAAAAGATACTGTTGTGTATGAAGGTGATGGGAAAGAATATCCAGTGGTAAAAGTAGAAGTGAGTTCAGATACACACCCATTTTATACAGGTCAACAAACATTTATTCAAGCAGCAGGACGTGTCGATCGTTTCAACAAACGTTATCAACGTGGACAGCACGCAGTAGAAACACCTGAAGCTGAAGAAGTTAAAGAAGAAGCAACTGCTGAAGCAGAAACACAAGAAGATTAATACAATAAAAGCGTGAGTTTCTCACGTTTTTTATTATCAAAAAAGGGGAATCTTATGTATCACACATATAAAAATGGATTTATTGAAGTGGTGTGCGGACCGATGTTTGCCGGCAAAACAGAAGAGTTGATACGTCGTATTAAACGATTAGAATACGCAAAACAAAATGTCCTTGTTTTTAAACCATCGATTGATAACCGTTACTCAACAAAACCTGAAATTGTCTCTCATAATTTAAGTAAAAAACCATCGATTGTTGTGTCCTCTTCAGATGAAATCTTTCGTTATGTAGAAAAAGATACGCATGCGGTTGTAATTGATGAAGCTCAATTTTTTGATCAAGGCATTGTAGATGTTTCAGAAAAACTTGCTGATCAAGGCTTACGTGTCATTGTCGGTGGATTAGATCGAGATTTCCGTGGAGAACCATTTGGACCCATGCCAGAACTTCTTGCACGCGCAGAATTTGTCACGAAACTTACCGCCATTTGTGTAAAAAGCGGATTACCTGCAACGCGGACTCAACGCATCATTAACGGCAATCCAGCGAATTATCACGATGATACCATTCTAGTAGGAGCATTAGAATCTTATGAACCAAGAGCAAGACAATATCACGAAGTGCCAGGAAAAGACGACGCATCTTAAGTTTATGAAAGAGGCTTTAATAGAAGCCAATAAAGCATTTGACTTAGGTGAAGTTCCTGTTGGTGCTGTTGTTGTTAAAGATGATCAGATCATCGCCCGTGCACACAACTTAAGACATACACAAAAAAAACTAGAAGGACATGCTGAGTTTTTAGCCCTTTTAAAAGCAGCCGAAATCCTTGGGGATTGGCGATTAGAAGGATGTAGTGTATATGTAACCTTAGAACCATGTCCAATGTGTGCAGGCGCACTCATTCAAAGTCGGATTCAAGATCTTTATTATGGTGCAAGCGATCCAAAAGCAGGTGCCATTCATTCTAAACTTCATTTACTCGATATCCCTTTTAATCACCGAATTGAGGTATGTGGTGGTATCATGGAAAGTGAAAGTAAACAATTACTTCAAACATTTTTTAAACAATTACGATAAGATTACCTTTTGAAGCATCACCATGCAATGTGATGCAATGAACTTGGTCAGGTCTTGACGGAAGCAGCCATAAGTTGATAAGCATGTGTGTGGTGATGCTTGAAAAGGTAATCCATAAGGAGAACATATGAAATTAAATCCAAGAGTCTTTAGAAAAATCGTGACCCAACCTTTTGAAACCCAACAATTAGGGTCAAGAACCGTTGAGTTTCACGCGATGAATGAATCACTATTTTTAGAAACCTACGGTAAACGTGGTCGTTTTGCAGTTTGGACAGCCGAAAAAAACGTATACCGTGTCTTAATAGAAACAAGTTATTTCGATGCAATGCGTGATTTTTATCAAGAAAACATCAATACGATCTGGATTGATTTTTTAGAACGCGTCACTCAAAAAAACAAAAAAATTAACTTAATGTTCATCATTCCTTTAATGCTAACGTATGTACTCGCAGCGATTGTTTCTACTTTGTTTTTCCCTGATGATGTCTTTACCGTATTACTTGGTATTTTAGTTGTGGTATTTATATCGAATATGTTTCAAAATAGACTCATTAGAAAATCTGTTCAAGATGAAAATATTGCAACCCAAAATATGATTCGTGAAACGATGGGAGAATATAAATTCAATCGTTTAGTTGAAGCTCAAGAACGTCATTATAAAGCATATTTTCAAGTGCCAGAAAACGACAATGTCATTTCTGAGGATGTTCAATCAGAACCAACACCTCAAATAGAAGACACAAATGAAGATAAGGACAAGTCATGAATCAAGAAAAAGCAATCAATACACTACGCTTTTTAGGTGTGGATGCGATTGAAAAAGCAAACAGTGGGCATCCAGGCATTGTTTTAGGTGCTGCACCGATCATCTATACGTTATTTAAAGATTTCATCAATATTGATGCAAGATATCCATCATGGTATAACCGTGATCGTTTTATTTTATCTGCAGGTCATGGATCTGCCCTTTTATATGCCATCAATCACCTTGCAGGCTATGACATCACCATTGAAAATCTTCAACAGTTTAGAACATTCGGGCATACACCAGGTCATCCAGAATATGATTTAAAAAGAGGCATCGAAACCACATCAGGACCTCTTGGACAAGGTGTTTCTAACGCGGTAGGTATGGCACTTGCAAGCACACATGTTCACGCACGTTTTAATAAAGAAGACATCACCTTATTTAACAACTATATTTATACACTTGTTGGAGATGGCGATCTTCAAGAAGGGGTTGCACTTGAATCATTAAGTTTAGCGGGGCATTTAAAACTCAACAATTTAGTCATCTTATTTGATTCAAATGACATCCAACTCGATGGAGAAGTGAAATATACATTCTCTGAAGACACCAAAAAGAAAATGGAAGCACTTGGGTTTTACTATATCAAAGTGTTAGACGGAATGAATCCAGACGCCATTAAAAAAGCCATTAAAAAAGGTCAACGTCAACTAGAAAAACCGATATTCATTGAAGTGAAAACGGAAATTGGATTTGGAAGTGATGTTGCAGGGACATCAAACGCACACGGTAAACCACTTTCTAAAGATCAAATTGCACAACTTAGAAAATCGCTGAACTATTCAAATGCACCATTTGAAGTTGATCAAGATGTTTATGCCTTTTTCCGTAAACATACCATTTTGCGTGGACGTCGTGCGTTCCGCAAATATCAACAAAAACTTAACGTATATAAAACAACATACCAAGAAGACTATGCACAATTAGAAACGTACTTACGACCACTAAAACATGAAGATCTTTCTTTTTTAGACACATTAACTGCTTCTAAAGATGAAGCTACACGTGTTTCAAGTGGAAACGTACTTGACCTCCTATCAAAACATTTACCAAATATGATCGGTGGATCAGCAGACCTTTCTTCTTCAACCAAAGCAAAAGGATTAGATGGGCATTTTATGCCAGATCATCGTTTAGGCAGAAACATTAATTTTGGAGTTCGTGAACATGCGATGGGTGCGATTGTCAATGGTATGACACTCTATGGCGGACTTCATGCATTTGGTGGCGCATTCTTTGTTTTCAGCGATTACATGAAACCAAGCATCCGTTTATCAGCCATCATGAATATTCCATCGATTTTTGTTATGACACACGATAGTATCGGTGTTGGAGAAGATGGACCCACGCATCAACCTGTTGAACAACTCGCAGGGTTACGTGCAATTCCTAATTTAAATGTCTTTAGACCCGCAAACTTAAATGAAACCAAAGCATCCTATAAAAAAGCATTGACCTCGAGAACACCGTCTGTCTTTGTGTTATCAAGACAAGACCTTAAACAATTTGACGCCTTAGAAGAAAATATTTTAAAAGGTGGATATATCGCATTAAAAGAAACAGCACCACTTCAAATTGTTTTAGTCGCAACAGGTAGTGAAGTGACACCATCGTTAGAAGCAAAAACGCAACTAGAGGCTGAAGGCATTGGTTGCCGCGTGGTATCCATTCCACATTTAGAAGGGTTTTTGAAACAAAACCCAACCTACATTCAATCCGTTCTTCCTAAAAACACAAAGATCGTTGCGATTGAAGCAGGTTCTAAAATGCCTTGGTATCAACTTACCCACCATATTATTGGTATGGACACGTTTGGTGAGAGTGCAGATGGCGATTTAGTGATGAAACATTTTGGATTTGATGCTGCATCGATTGTAGAGTTTGTTAAAAACGTTTTATAAAAGGACACACATATGATGTATGACGGAATTATTGTCGGTGGCGGTCATGCAGGGATAGAAGCAGCACTTGCCATGGCACGCATGCAACAACATACACTACTTATTTCAGGTAACCTTTCTAAGGTTGCCTCTTTACCTTGTAATCCGTCGATTGGGGGACCTGCAAAAGGTATTGTTGTTCGTGAAATTGATGCATTAGGCGGTCAAATGGCAAAGTCAGCAGATGCCACCCAAATTCAAATGAAAATGCTCAACGCGTCAAAAGGTCCCGCAGTTCGCGCACTACGTGCTCAAATCGATAAAATAGAGTATCCTAAATTCATGCTTGACGTCTTAAAAAAACAAGACAATCTAACGCTATTAGAAGCATTTGTTGAAGCACTATGGATAGAAGAAGACACATTAAAAGGTGTCATCTTATCAGATGGTACAAAAATACCTTCAAAAACAGTGATTATTACAACCGGAACATATTTAAACAGTGATATTCTTATGGGAAAAGAAAAAACCAAAAGTGGTCCTATTGGAGAGCCTACAACGTTTGGTATTTCAAAACAACTCAAAGACTTAGGATTTGAAATCATTCGACTTAAAACGGGGACGCCACCAAGAATTGCAAAAGACTCAGTTGATTTATCAAAAATGACGATTCAACCAGGTGATGATGTTGTTAAAAGTTTTTCTCATGAGAACAATATTTATGATAATCCTGCTGAACCATGTTACTTAACAAGAACCACCAAAGAAACTAAACATATCATCTTAAGTGATTTAACAGCATCCGCGATGTATGGTGGTGCTGTTGAAGGTGTTGGACCAAGATATTGTCCATCCATTGAAGATAAAATTGTCAAATTCCAAGATAAAGATGAACACCAAATTTTTATCGAACCCGAAAGTATGAAATTAGACGAGTATTATGTTCAAGGGTTATCGACATCGTTCCCTAAAGAGATGCAAGAAAAAATCTTACATACGATACCAGGATTAGAGCGTGCTCGAATTATACGCTATGCTTATGCGATCGAGTATGATGCCATTAATCCAATCCAATTAAAACATTCCTTAGAAACGAAAAAGTTAAATAACTTATTTTGTGCCGGTCAAATCAACGGAACTTCAGGTTATGAAGAAGCAGCAGGCCAAGGATTAATGGCGGGTATTAATGCTGCATTAAAAAACCAAGGGAAAGACGCATTTGTATTAGAGCGACATGAAGCGTATATTGGTGTACTCATTGATGATCTTGTGACAAAAGGTGCAAAAGAACCTTACCGTTTACTCACGAGTTTAGCTGAGTTTAGACTACTTCTACGACATGATAATGCACAATCTAGATTGACACAAAAAGGTTATGAAATAGGGTTGGTTGATTTACCGAGTTATCAAACATACATGAATAAACAAAAGATGTATCAACAGCTTTTAACGTACTTTAAAGAACATGTCATTTTACCAAATGCAGAAAACAATGCGAAATTAACATCGATTCATTCTGCACCAATTTATGAATCGATGAGTTTTGAAAAACTATTGAAAAGACCTGAAATTACAATGTCTAATCTTTCTTTATTTGGTTATGAAAGACAGGATCTCGATGTTGAAACTGAAGTCGAAACATTTATTAAATACGACGGATATATTCAAAAATCATTACGTGAAGCTCAGAAAATGTCGCGATTAGAACATAAAAAAATCCCTGAGTTGATTGCGTATGATAAAATTAGCAATATGAGTTTAGAAGCACGTGAAAAACTTTCTAAAATTAAACCCGAAACCGTAGGACAAGCGTCTAGGATATCAGGGGTTAGTCCTGTCGATATTTCAATGCTTGTGGTCTATATTGAATCTGGGCAAGCAAACATATGAAACAATTACAAGCACTGTCTCCATTAAAACTTACACAGTCACAACTTGAATTGTTTCAAAAATTATACGAAGAAATGATCCTTTATAACGAACATACCAATCTCACCTCAATTACAAAAGAAACAGATGTGATTGTGAAGCATTTCATCGATAGTTATTGGGTATTAAAAGATCATCCTTTTCCAAAACATGCAACCATCTTAGATGTAGGAACAGGACCAGGATATCCTGGGCTTCCCCTAAAAATCATCGAACCCACGCTTAAATTAACATTACTGGATAGTAATTTAAAAAAGATTCAATATTTAAAACACGTTTCAGAACAACTTGAACTCACACATACAACATTTGCTTACGAGCGTGCTGAAGATCACGCTAAAAAGAATTTAAATCATTATGATATCATTGTTTCAAGAGCAACAGCGAATATGTCAACACTCTTAGAACTATGTATTCCAATGTTAAGAGAAAATGGATTATTATATCTTTATGTGACCCCACAACAAATTGCTTCTGAAAACATTATGAACGCATTAAAGATTTTAAAAACAACAACGTTTAACAAACATGATTACGAATTACCGCTTCATTACGGGAAACGTAGCATCATGGTATTTAAAAAACAAAAACATGTCATTGGGTATCCAAGACCCTATGCAACCATATTAAAAAAAGGATTATAACATGGGAAAAGTCATTGCAATCGCAAACCAAAAAGGTGGTGTAGGAAAGACGACAACAAGCGTCAATCTTTCAGCATCGCTTGCGGCAATGAATAAAAAAGTTTTACTCATTGATTATGACCCACAAGCTTCAACAACGACCTCATTAGGTATCCATCGACAATCCTTAAAACATACGATTGAAAAAGTTGTGATGGGTGATGTTCAAATTGAAAAAGCTGTATTCAATATCACCAATACATCATTACATATCATTCCAACGACGATTGAACTTTCACATTTAGGGATGAAAGTAAGATCAACCGAACTTGATGAGTTTTATATATTAAGACAAAGAATAGAGACCATCAAAGCGGACTATGATTATATTTTTATTGATTGTCCACCATCATTAGGATTCCTAACCCTATCAGCACTTCATGCTGCAGATTCAGTTTTAGTGCCGGTACAATGTCAATATTTAGCAATTGATGGACTCACACAACTACTAAATACAGTACATACAGTTCAAAAGAATTTAAAAGTAAACAACTATCAACTAACAATCGAAGGTGTTTTAATCACCATGTTAGATAAACGATCTAAAGCTGGTTGGCAAATTGTCCATGAACTCAAAGAATATTTTCAAGACGGTGTCTTTGATACCATTATTACAACCAATGTTGCAGTTCAAAATGCGCCAACACACGGTGTGCCTGTTTTACAATATGCGCCAACATCCATGGCATCCAAGCTTTATAAATCCTTAGCAAAGGAGATTATAAAACAAAATGAATCCAAAACAATTTAAAGATTTACTTGAAGAACATCAAGTATCCGATGTGTTAGAAGGCGAACTGATTGAAGATGTTGAACTTTCTAAAATTAAGCCAAACCCTCACCAACCGAGACAATATTTTAATGATGACCAAATAGAAGCCTTGGCGATTTCTATTTCTCAACACGGACTTATTCAACCGATCATCTTAAAGCCAGTCAAAGACTATTTCATGATTATTTCTGGTGAACGACGATTCCGAGCATACAAAACATTAAATCTAAAAACAATTCCAGCGGTCATCAGAGCGTATGAAGATAAAAAGATTGATGAACTCGCACTCATCGAAAACATTCAACGTGAAGACTTAAACCCATTAGAAGAAGCCCGAGCATACGACGTTATTCTAAAGAATAGAGGCTACAAACATCATGAACTCGCGCTTAAAGTCGGAAAATCAAGAAGTCACATTGTTAATATGATTGGCATCCTTAAACTTCACAAAGATATTCAAGTATTAATCGAACATCAACAACTTTCAATGGGTCATGCGCGTGCACTTTCTAAATTAGATGAAAAACTTGCACTGAAACTTTCTCAAAAAGTGATTCATGAACATTTAAGTGTGAGAAAATTAGAATCGATGATTCATAATTTGAAAACAAAGACAGATTCTCAAAAAGGCATTCCCGCAACACGTCTTACAAATTTAGAAAATAAATATGAGATTCAAGCCACACTTAAAGAAGGCAAACTAAGTATATCAGGCGATGAAAAGGTTATTCAAAAACTGATTTCTATTCTTACAGAACATAAAGATTAAACGCAAAAAGAAGTCTCACTTTGTTTGAAAGATTCAACATTAAAAAAAAGAGAATAAAAATGGTTGCATTTTTAATTATTTTCTTATAGAATAGATAAGCAAGCCGATTTTGGAGGGGTAGCGAAGTGGCTAAACGCGGGAGACTGTAAATCTCTTCCTTAGGGTTCGGCAGTTCGAATCTGCCCCCCTCCACCATCTTGATGTTTCATAGGTGCATGTTTATATTGACAATCGCCTTAAATAAGTGATACAATGTTTAAGCACTTATGTATTTTCTCATGATTGGGGCCTATAGCTCAGGTGGTTAGAGCGCACGCCTGATAAGCGTGAGGTCGATGGTTCAAGTCCATTTAGGCCCACCACTTATTTATCAACCACCTGTCTACACACGTCGGTTGTTTTAATGGGGAGATTAGCTCAGTTGGGAGAGCATCTGCCTTACAAGCAGGGGGTCAGCGGTTCGAGCCCGTTATCTCCCACCATTAAGCCGAAATAGCTCAACTGGTAGAGCAACTGATTTGTAATCAGTAGGTTGCGGGTTCAAGTCCTGTTTTCGGCACCACGCTTTATGTCCCGTTAGCTCAGGTGGTAGAGCACTTGACTTTTAATCAAGGTGTCAATGGTTCGAGTCCATTACGGGACACCACTTTATTTGCCTCGATGGTGGAAATGGTAGACACGTGGGACTTAAAATCCCATGGATGATGAATCCGTGCCGGTTCAAGTCCGGCTCGAGGTACCACTTTACAATACAATGATTTTATGGGGCCTTAGCTCAGCTGGGAGAGCGCCTGCCTTGCACGCAGGAGGTCAGGGGTTCGAGCCCCCTAGGCTCCACCAATTTCACTCATCCTTGTTTTACGATTGAGTTAAAAACAAACAATACCTGATTTGGCGGCGTAGCTCAGCTGGATAGAGTGCACGGTTCATACCCGTGAGGTCGAGGGTTCGATTCCCCCCGCCGCTACCAGTTTGGACCCGTAGCTCAGTTGGTTAGAGCTACCGGCTCATAACCGGTCGGCCGTAGGTTCGAGTCCTACCGGGTCCACCACTACTATTGTTTGTCACATTTATGGAGGAATACCCAAGTCTGGCTGAAGGGATCGGTCTTGAAAACCGACAGGCTGTAAAAGGCGCGGGGGTTCGAATCCCTCTTCCTCCGCCATTGTCTAATAATATATTTTTTATATCGCGGGATAGAGCAGTCTGGTAGCTCGTCGGGCTCATAACCCGGAGGTCGGAGGTTCAAATCCTTCTCCCGCAACCAAAAAAAACTCGGTCCGGTGGTGTAGGGGTTAACATGCTTGCCTGTCACGCAGGAGATCGCGGGTTCAAATCCCGTCCGGACCGCCATTATTAGGCTCTGTAGCTCAGTCGGTAGAGCAAAGGACTGAAAATCCTTGTGTCGGCAGTTCGATTCTGCCCGGAGCCACCACTCAACATTGAATAAAGCCTTTAGAGGCTTTTTTTATTACACGAATCTATATAAAAAAAAGATGCGAAGGATACACGCATCTTTTTTTGTTTTTTCATCTATATGTGTTAATTGAAATAAGAATCATCGTAAAGTTCAAATACCATGAGTGCTTCAATTTCGATTTCAGTAAGTTGTCTTCCTAGAATGTCTTCATAAAAATCAACAAACGTATCAATTGTTACATCATTTGCATCATAGGATGCTTGCATAAGCGTATTCACAATTTCAAAGGCAGCTTTTTCTTCATCCGTGAATGGTCTTCCTAGGAAAAACATTAAATAAAAATACTCGTCATTTGTGTTGTTGTTTGACGCTTCAACTTCTAAGGCAGTGACGACATCAAGTGCCGCGATTTCTGCATCCGTTAATGTGATGGTGTTTCCTTCATCGTCATAATATTGAATTGCTTCTACGATTTCGAAAGCAAGTAATTCATCTTCCGTAAGTGATCGTCCTAACATGAGTTCATACATGACAATTTGAGAGCGTTCATACACCACAACATAAAGTGCCTCAATAAGTTCGATTGCTGCTTGATTTTCTGGTGTCATCTCTTCATCTGTGTAGTCATAATTATAATAGATGTCAAACGCGTTTCTTTCTTCATCTGTGAGGGGTCTATCTAAATATAACTCTAATGTTTTGACTTCGTTTTCAAAATCATTATCCACATCTGTATCTTCTAATGCTTCATAAATACCCATGACAATGCCAATGGCTTCTATTTCTTCAGGAGTCAATGTTCTACCAAGTCTTAACTCAAGATACATCGTTTGACTTTCAACATCTGTTAGATCACCAATAATAGATTCAACTTCTAATAATAACGCCTCATAAACGACTTCTAGTTCATTGTAACCTTCTTCATCATTGTCATCGACATCATCATTAGGATCAACGGTTTCTTCGTCAACATCACAGTTTGATGTTTCAATGATTTGATTATTAAAAGGTGCTCTTACTTCTACCCATTCATACGTGTAGGACCCAGTGGTGGTTGTTACACCATCATCATTCGTGACAGTTGTTTCTACTTCACCATACGTCATTGAATAGGTTACAAAGAAAGCTGGCGTCATTTCGAAATATTCATCAATGACACCGTTGTAATTGTTATCGATACCATCAGACATTTCATCCGTGACCATGACTAAGACTTCATCATCTTCGTCAATTTCACCATCATCATCGTCATCTATGCCGTTATAGAGAACTTCTTCAGCCATATAATAATAGTTGTAATCGTAATCATAGTAGTAAAACGTCTGTGTATAGGTACCATCCCCATTATCAACATAGTCATTACCATATTGACATCCGACATCATAAAACACAAAATCGTCTGTATCCATAAAATCGCCAGTTTCTAAATCACTTTCAATTTGATCCATGTCCGGCATAAAATTACTCCTACCAGTTGATAACACTTGAACCATTTCTGAGGCATTAAAACTCACCTCAGTGTCATCATCAACGTCATCTTCAGTAGTATCTTCAGTATCGTCTACGACTGGATCTTCTAAAATATCTTCAATTTCTGGAATCGTGATCACATCTTTAAAAGCATCCTCACAACTTGAAAGGACAAATAAAAAGGTAAATAAAGTTAAAAGCATCAATAGTTTTTTCATAAGAACTCCTTATGCTCAATTTATCATAATTAAAGACGTAAGTCAAAAATATAAGTAGTATGGAATAATATGGTTTAAAAAAAATAATTTATTGTTCACATTCAGTTCACATAACATCCATATAATGAAAGCATAAAATATAAAAAAAGGAGCATTATCATGTTAGAACTAAAAAACATTAAAAAGAATTATTATGTTGGAGAACAAACAGTCCAGGCCCTTAAAGGTATCAACGTTTCATTTAGAAAAAATGAATTTGTGTCAATCTTAGGACCATCAGGATGTGGGAAAACAACCACACTTAATATTATCGGTGGTTTAGATCAATATTCAGAGGGAGATCTTCTGATCGATCATCAATCTACAAAAAAATATAAAGACGAAAATTGGGATGCATACAGAAACTCAATTATTGGATTTGTATTTCAAAATTATAATTTAATTTCTCACTTATCTGTTCTTGATAATGTTGAGATGGCATTAACTTTATCCGGTATTCAAGCTTCTGAAAGAAAAGAAAAAGCGAAAAAAGTATTAATTGAAGTAGGGCTTGGTGATCAATTCAATAAAAAGCCAAATCAATTATCTGGTGGGCAAATGCAACGTGTTGCAATTGCACGTGCACTTGTTAATGATCCTAAAATATTGCTTGCAGATGAACCAACAGGAGCACTAGACAGTAAAACAAGCAAGCAAATTATGAAATTGATCAAAGAAATTTCGAAAAATAGACTTGTCATCATGGTGACACACAATGATGACATTGCCTCACAATATTCTGATCGTGTTATTCGTCTTTTAGATGGTGAATTGATTGAAGACACCAACCCTTATGATAACCATGATCACCAACAAGAACGTCAACTTATTAATAAAAAAACAGCAATGAATTACTATCAAGCGATTCGTACAAGTTTTAAAAATCTATTTACAAAAAAAGGGAGAACACTTGTTACTGCATTTGCAGGAAGTATCGGTATTATCGGTGTTGCAATTGTGCTTGCATTAAGTTCAGGCATGACAAACTATGTTAGCGACGTTGAGTCAGATTCACTCGCAGGTGTTCCAATTGTTATTACTCAAACAGTTGAAACGAACACATTCGGACCAGGTGATGATGCACCAACACAAATTGAAGATGGTGATTTTCCAGAGGACGATATCATTTATAGCTTTGATCGTGATGCCGATACAATCATCCACACCAACATATTTGATGAGGATTTTATAAGTTATCTTGATAATATGGAGTCTTCTTTATACACGTCCATTTCTTATTCAAGCGGGATGATGATTCATATGGTGAAACAAAATCAAAACGGGTCTTATGACATTGTGAATCGTTCAATTTCAAGTGGAAATTCTAACTTTGGAGGTAGAAGTACATACAATCAATTACCTGATAACCCCGAATTTGTTCAATCCCAATATGATATTTTAGCTGGCACATATCCAACATCAATTAATGAAGCTGTACTTGTCGTGGATACGAATAATCAATTTTCGGTTGAGTTGTTAACAGAGATGGGTGTCAATCTTGAAGAACGCTATACATTTTCAGATTTTATCGGTATGCAATTTAAAGTCATACCTAATGATCGTTATTACCAACAATTTGGAAATGTATTTCTACCAAACTCAAATTATGAAAATTTATACAATCATGCGGATGCAATTTCACTCAATATTGTTGGCATCTTAAGAGTCAATCCAGCCTCAACGACTGAAATTTTAACAGAAGGCATTTGGTATACACCTTTGTTAACGGAAACCCTTCAAGAAATGAATGCATCATCTGAGGTTGTCACTGCTCAAAAAGCATCCTTAAATACAAGTGTCCTCACCGGACAAGCATTTAATGAAGTCGTCACTTATGAGACTACAATGCAACTTTTAGGTGAAAAAAACACGCCAGCAGGCATTCAAATCTATCCATCTTCATATGAAGCTAAAGATGAAATTAAAGCATATTTAGATCTTTATAATGTAGATAAAAACATAGAAAACCAAATTGTATATTCAGATTTTGCTGAACAAATATCAAATTCTATTGGATCACTCATTAATACAATTACCATTGTTTTAACAGCACTTGCGGGTGTAAGTTTAGTCGTATCCTCTATTATGATTGGTATCATCACATATGTTTCAGTTGTCGAACGTACAAAAGAAATCGGAATTATGAGAAGTCTTGGTGCTAGAAAAAAAGATATTTCAAGAATATTTAACGCAGAGGCATTATTAATCGGATTAACCAGTGGTATACTAGGAATAGCAGTCTTTATGATCTTACAAGTTCCAATCAACAGCATTATTGGAAGTTTAATTGATATTGACAATTTAGCAGCTTTACCTCTAGAAAGTGCGTTAGGGTTAATTGTATTATCGAGTGTCCTTACATTGATTGCAGGATTAATTCCAAGTCGAATTGCAGCGAAAAAAGACCCTGTAATAGCACTTAGAACAGAATAATGATAGAAAGGAAAACATATGCTATCGATACTCGTTGTGGAAGATGATCAACATATTAGACAACTCATTTCTAAAACTTTAGAAAAACAAGGATATCAAATTTATCAAGCAGAAAATGGTGAAAAAGGATGGCATATTTTTCTTGATACATATATTGATCTTATGATCACAGACGTCATGATGCCAATTACAGACGGTGTCAATCTTGTTAAAAAAATAAGACAAATCAATGAAACAATGCCGATTGTCATGCTCACGGCATTAGAAAGTTTCAAAGATAAAGAAAGAGCGTTTGTTAGTGGTATTGATGACTACTTAGTAAAACCAATCGACATGAATGAACTTGTTTTAAGAGTAAAATCTCAGTTAAAAAGGCATCAAATGATTCATGATCATGTGTTCACGTATAAATCGATCACATTAGATTATTCTAAATATACATGTCAAATTCAAAATAATACGATTGAATTAACAGGAAAAGAATTTCAATTATTATTTAAGTTGGTCGCCTCATCAGGTAAAATTTTTACAAGAGAACAACTCATGAATGAAATTTGGGGATATGATACAGAATCTTATGAACGAACAATTGATACGCATATTAAACGACTAAGAGAGAAATTATCAACTGAAGACATTGAGCTTATCACAGTAAGAGGTTTAGGATATAAGGCGGTATTAAAATGAAAAAACTCAGACCAAAAATGATCATTCTTGGCATACTTGTGATTATCCTTACCTCTGCGATTCCTAATATTTTATGGATGGTTTTCGGAGAGGGTGAGCGTCCAGAGGATGTAAGACCGATCGCAATATTAATCGGTGGCACCATTACGATCAGTATTTCAATCGGATTATTTAGCGTTCTCATGAATAAACTAATCGTCAAACGTGTAAAAAATCTCGACAGTGCAATTAAAAAAGTGATTGAAGGCAATTATAATATTACGCTCAATGATCAATACAAAGATGAAATTGGCGATTTAGTGAATAACGTCAACCTCATGGCACAATCACTAAATCAAAACGAATATATGAACAAATCCTTTGCAAGAAACTTTTCTCATGAGATGAAAACACCGTTATCGGTGATTCAAGGGTATGCTGATTTATTAAGCGATCAAAACCTTAAAGAAGAAGAACGTTTAGAATACAGTCAAATTATTTCAAAAGAAACAAAACGATTAGCAACATTAAGTAAAAACATGCTACTCATTTCTCAATTAGATCATCAAGTTGTCGTGCCTAAACAAGATACATTTAATATTGCGGAATTATTACGAAATGTTATTCAAACACAACAAGTGATGTGGGAACATAAAAAGATCACACTCAATATCGAAATAGAAGATGTAATGATTACATCAAATAAGGAACTCATGTATCAAATATTTGAAAATTTAATCAATAACGCGATCAAATTCACAGAACCAAACCACACCATCACAATGACACTGAAAAAAGAAGAAGCTATCTATTTTTCAATTTCGAATCCCGGACATCTTACCGAAGCGGAACAAAAAAATATTTTTCAATTATTTTATATTAAAGATGATCAAAGGTCCTCGCAATCAAGTGGAGTAGGACTGACACTCACTAAAAAAATGGTCGAAAAATTAGAAGGTAACATCAAAGTCACTTCTGAGACAAACCACGTGATGTTTGACGTTATCATATAAATAAAAACCCCAACGTGAGTTGGGGTTTTTATTATTGATCTACATCAAGATTAAATTCTAGAGTGTCATCTTTAGCGTGTTGTTTTGGATGCAAGATATGCTGGAAGTTATCATACAAGCCTTTAGCTTGAGCTTCATTTAAACAAGACAACGTCATGTGTTGTTGATCTTTAAGCGTCACACAAACATCGTTTGATTGATTATCAGCATTAGAGACTAACTCTGCAGCAACCATATCTTGTAGAAAAAAACGTTTAAGTAAGGGATCGTTTACATCAACACCATAAATAAATTCAACGGTCTCATCATTAAAAAGTAGTTTTTTATTTAAAGCGAGTGTTTCTAATTCTATTGTTGCCATCATGACACCTCTTTATTAATATTTATATGTTACCACATGTCTGAAACATATCATCATATCTTAAGAGTTCCTTAACACTCTTCGCTCAGCCTTTAATGTATCGTTATGATATAATATAACTTGATGAAAAATTTAATGATTAAATTATGTTTGATTACGTTTTTTATCCTTTACATGCTTTTAAATCAAACAAATATTTTTGCTAATAATAGCATCTCAATCACAAATCACAATAATACGATGTCGGTTTCAGTAAATGATACCTTTTTCATCGCGCCTAATATAACAATCACAAGTGATACTCATTTAACAGGTGCAAACATTCTTATTACAAATTTACCAGATGATGTATCCATCACGTATACAAATGTTGCGGGTATTACAGTGAATCATGATGCTACAAACGATATCTATACAATGACTGGAAATGCTTCCGCAGCCAACTATCAAACACTACTTAGATCTTTTGAAATGACAACAGGAAGTACCACTGCTGGTGATATTAAGATAAGTTTCACGTTAAATTTTAGTAACTCAAATGCGTTGTACAATGTAGAAAGTGGTCATTATTATGAATACGTCACCTACAGTTCAACATGGACACAGGCAAATACAAATGCAAACACAAAAACGTTTAACGAAAGACAAGGATATTTAACAACCATTACACAACAATCTGAAAATGATTTTATTTATTATAAAGTCGTTGATACTGGAACACAAAACCACGGTTGGCTCGGTGCAAACGATATTCAAAACGAGGGAACTTGGAGATGGGTAACAGGACCAGAAGCGGATACTATTTTTTGGCAGGGTGGTAGTCCTATTAATGAAATGTTTCAGAAGTGGCAACCTGGTGAACCAAATAACGCTTGGGGTGGAGAGCATTACTTAATACTTTATGCACACTTAGGAACATGGAATGATTCTACACCAGCAACCACTTTACCTGGATATATTATCGAATATGGAGGATTAGATTCCGATTCTATTACAGGTGATTATGAAGAAACAATAACTTTAGCCATTAATAATCGTTATAACGTCACCTTTGATTCAAATACAGGTAGTGGCACCATGACCGCACAAGCGATCACCTATGATAGTAGTGCAGCTCTTAGCAGCAACACCTTTACAAAAACAGGGTACACATTTAGTGGTTGGAATACCGCAAGTGATGGCAGTGGCACCGCG